>CAYYAQ010000012.1:14113-15517 GCA_964469555.1 uncultured candidatus Brocadiaceae bacterium
TTGCGATACACGCCGGCGTGCAGCCCGCGTTGCGACGCAGACCGGTTGGTGGCAGCGAGTACTTCACACTCACCGAGGTCCTCCAAGACGCCCGGTGCCGCATGGCGGTGGGAGGCCAGCGAGAGGGCACGGCTACCTTCGACGAGAGCCCGTTGCATCATGACGTAGAAGGCCACGCCGTCGCGGCTGAGCGTGGAGTACTGCGGCGGCGGCAACGTCGCGCAGAAGTACGCGGCGCCCCGCGGCGTCGGCGCGCGCACCAGCAGCGGGCGATCACCCGAAAGGAGCGCCAACGACGTCCCGCTCGCCTCCGGGAACGAGAGATCGCAGGCCTGGAACACGGCGAGATCGTCCAGCGGCAACGGATCACCGCTCTCGACGTGACCGAGCAGGTCACCCTCGCCGCGCCACCACGACACCTCGCGCTGCTCCCGTGAGAGATTGTGCCAGGAACCGAAACCGACGCCGAACAGCGATCCGCTCGCGCCCGATGGCGGGAAGAACATGGCGACCCGATGAGACTTCACGAAGTCCTCGATCGAGGCTGCCAGGTCGCCCGTGGGCAGCGGAGCCTGCCAGACCAACAGTCCAGAGAGCTGCCAGTCGATCTCGCTCGCCCTCGACACGGGCAATACAACGGCTGTGTGCTGCATCCCCGCCTCGCTCGGAATCGCGAGGGCGCGTCGGAACGCCTCGCCAACCGCCGGCTGGTTCGTGACGATCGTCGCGCGCCGGGCAGGGGGTTCGGCGAACGCGAAGTAGAACCGGTTGTCCTGGGGGTTGGCGTCGCCAGGCAAGGTCACGACTCCGAACCCCGCCCGCAACTTCGAGTCGATCGGGATCCGGTGGCCCTGGAGGGTCGCGCCCTCCGCGCCGAGATCGAGTTCGACTGTGGATCGGATACCCCCGACATCGAACTCGATGGGCACGCTTCGCGCCGGTGCAGGGCCGTCAGTGGTCGCGCGCTCCCGCAGCACCTGCACGTCCATCACCATCTCGGCGCGGTTGCCGAGCTGCCGACGCTGCACGTTGGCGACCCTTATCGCGAGGTTGTCCGCCGGCCGATCGGCGTAGCTCAGCAAGTAGAACTGCACGCCCTTGCGCAGGCTGGCTTGCGAACGCAACGCCGCCCAGCGGCCACTGCCCGGGTCCCAATCGTTCTCACCCCGGTCGGAGCAGATCCACACGTCGGCACGCCCGGACTCGTTGGCGGCCAGGAACTCGAGGCCGCGCTGCAGCATGCCCGGGATGTCGGCGCTGGTCGCCGTCGCGCTCGTCGCGGGCAGCTCCAGCAGATCCCGTGGTGCTCCGATGTTTTGCGGTTTCGAACCCGCGCTGTCTATCAGGACGAGCTGGTTGCCGTAGCCGCGCTTTTCGAGCAGGTCCGCGAGCTTGCGCAGCGCC
>CAYYAQ010000012.1:15527-24119 GCA_964469555.1 uncultured candidatus Brocadiaceae bacterium
CGTAAACGGGTTCGGAGGAACTCCCGACGGACCGTCTGCAAGTCCTGGCACTCCATGCTGGCGGAGCGATCCAACAGAACGAGCGTCGCGTCGGGCTTGCCCATGCCGAGACTGCCGAGCGACCCGGTCGCGAGCGGGCGGCTCACCGCGAACACCAAGACCGCGATCGCCAGCATACGCAGCAGCATGATGAGCACGTAGCGCAACCGGGCCATGCCCTTGTTCATGCGCTTGGCGCTGACCAGGAACATCATCGCCGCCCAGTCGACGGAACGGTGGCGATGCCGGTTGATCAGGTGGATCAGGATGGGCAAGGCCATCAGTGGCAACGCGTACAGGATCCAGGGCTGGAGAAAGTTCACGCCCCCCGCTCCGCCGCTCTCTTCTTGGGCCTGCGCGCCAGCAAGAACCGCGCGAGGACCTCGTCCACGGGATCAGAAAGGTTGACGCGGTGGTAGTCGATCGCGGCATCGCGGATCACGGTCTGCAGATCATCGAGGTAGCCGCCCATCGCCTTGCGATACTGCGGCGCCATCAGGCTGGGATCCGCCATGATCGGCTCGCCGCCCTCCATGTCGAGGAACCGCGTCGGCCGATCGAACTCGAAGTCGACTTCGCTCCGGTCCAGGAGGTGGAACACCGTGACATCGTGCTTGCGAAAGCGCAGGTGTTGGAAGCAGCTGTTCAGGATGGCTGGCTCGAGGAACAGGTCGGACACGACGACCACGAGTGCCCGCTGCCGGATGCTCTCGGCGACCGCATGCAGGGCTTGGGCCAACCCCGTCTCGCCCTCGGCCTTCATCTCGACAAGCTGGTCGAGGATGACCCGCAAGTGCGTGGGGTTCCGCTTCGGCGGGATCTCGATGTGGAAACCGTTCTTGTCGGATGCGGAGCCTGCACAGTACAGCCCCACCGCATCCCCCTGACGTGAGGTCAGGTAGGCCAGGGTCCCGGCGAGGGATTTCATGTAGTCGATCTTCGCGATGCTTCCGTCGGGGCCGTCGACCGAGAAGTTCAGCGACCCGCTGGTGTCGACGATCAGGCAGAGCCGCAGGTTGGTGTCGGCCTCGAACTCCTTGATGTAGAAACGGTCGGAACGTCCCCACGCCCGCCAGTCCACGCGCCGCGTGTCGTCGCCCGGGACGTATTTGCGGTACTCGGCGAACTCGAGGCTGGAACCGCGGATCGGACTGCGGTGTTTGCCCGACACGCTGCCGAGCATGGGAGTCCGCGCGTGCAACCCCAGGCCCGACAGACGCGCGAGGACGTCCGGGTCGAGGAATGTATGCCGGCTGGCCTGCGGGCCCTTGACGATGCCTGCCACCGGCTAGCCTTCTTTCTCGAGTTCTTCGACCAGGCGACGCACGATCTGCAGACTGTTGATTCCCTCCGATTCGGCGCCGAAGGACGTGATGACGCGATGCTTCAACACCGGCTCGGCCACCGCGATCACGTCCTCCAGTCGCACCATGTAACTGCCGAGCAGCGCGGCGCGGGACTTCGCCCCGAGGATCAGGTACTGCACGGCCCGTGGGCCGGCACCCCATTCGATCAACGACCTGGTCCAGTCGGGGGCTTCCTCGCCGCCGGGCCGCGTGCGCCGCACGAGCTGCGCCGCGAACGAGTAGATGTGGTCCGGCACCGGAACGCGCCGTACCAGTGCCTGATAGGCCTGCACCCTCTCGCCGTCGACGACGTGGGCCAGCTCGGGTATCACCCCACCCGTCGTCGTCCGGGCGATCTCGATCTCCTCGTCGAAATCCGGGTAGTCCACTTCGATCATGAACATGAAGCGATCGAGCTGGGCTTCGGGCAGCGGATAGGTGCCTTCCTGTTCGATCGGGTTCTGCGTCGCGAGCACGAAGAACGGCTCGTCGAGGGTGTAGGTCCGCCCGACCATGGTCACGCGGTGTTCCTGCATGGCTTCGAGCATCGCCGCCTGGGTCTTGGAGGGCGCCCGATTGATCTCGTCGGCCAGCACGATGTTGGCGAAGATCGGCCCCTGCACGAACTCGAACTCTCGGCGCCCGGTACCCGACTCCTGCAGGATGTCGGTGCCGGTGATGTCCATGGGCATCAGGTCCGGCGTGAACTGGATCCGGCTGAAGCTCAGGTCCATCGTCTCGGCGAGGCGCCGGACGAGCATCGTCTTGGCCAGGCCAGGCACGCCCATCAGGAGCGCGTGGCCCTGGGCGAACAGGCAGATGGCGAGCTGTTCGATGACCGTGCGCTGGCCGACGATGACCTTGGCGAGCTCATCGGTCATGCACTGGTAATCGGTGCGCAACGCGTCGATCGCGGCGACGTCATCCGCGTGCATCTCGGGGGACTGGGTGGAGGTCATGGGGTTGGGGGTTCGTTGCTTTCGAGCCGTGGGTGGATTCGGGGATGCCGCCAGCGGCAAATCTAACTGGCAGCTTCCAAGTGATCACTCGCCAACCGCGGGTCCGACCCGAACGACGTGGACTATTCCTCTCGCCAGGGGGTTCGGGACATCTCCTTGTTGTAACACGAGAGCGGAAGGAGGGATCCGCCCGCCCCTCTACCGCGCGTGCCTGGTCTAGGACAATTCCGGAATCCACATGCCTACGAATGCCAAACGGGGTCGGCCCCATGCAGCTAGTGTTAGGGATGGCACCAATGAAGACCACCACGACGACCGGATCTACTTTGCCAAGATCGGCCGGGGCACACGCGTCCGCGCAAGATCACGCCGCAAGGCTCGCCCTCGTGAGGACGACTGCTGCGTTGACCTGCGCGGTGCTCTTGCACGGTGTCGCACCAGGCCAGTCGACAATCACTGGCGAACAAAAGCAGTGACATAAGACCACGCTGACATTCAGCGGCCCGAACACCAGTGAGACTGCCGGCACGAACCCGTTCCTCGACTACAGGTTGGACGTGACCTTCACGCAGAGCGGCGAGAGCTATGTCGTTCCCGGCTACTACGCCGCCAATGGGGACGCGGGCAACACGGGAGCGTCCGCAGGCAACAAATGGCGCGTGCACTTTTCACCCCCGTCCATCGGCACTTGGAAATGGCGGGCTTCGTTCAGAAAGGGGGCCGGTATCGCCGCTTCAAGCGCTGGAGGAACTTCGACTCATTTCGATGGGAAGTCAGGCGGTTTCAAGGTGAGCGCATCGAACAAGTCCGGTGACGACTTCCGCGCAAAGGGGCTGAAACAATCGGCCAGGTACGTGCGCGTGAGCGTCGAGCGTTACGGCGAGCTGCCGGAGTGGCACTCCGCCTACGGTGGCGGCGACGGCTACGACGGCGAGGCCTGGCTCTTCGTCGACGAGATCCTCGTCAACGCGAAGTGACGCCCGCGCATCTGCGGTGGCTGGATGGCAATGTCGCTATCGCTGCTTCAGGTAGCAGTCGGCGATCACCTCGCCCAACGCGACGATGCCCGCGGTCGTGATCACGATCTTCTTCTCCTGCTCGGGCAGGTCGAACGCCTTCGTGTGGATCAGGTTCTCGTCCGCCGCGGCGACCTTTTCCAGATCCGCAGTGACGTCGATGCCGTTGACGCGCTTGTCGTCGGTCGGCGGCTGCTGACTCACGAACCACTTGAGCGCGGGCATGCCGAGGTCTTTGCGGCTCCGGGCGATGATCGATGCGAGTCGCTCCGGCGCCTTCCTCCGGTAGGGACCAAACGACATGTCATTCTCACCGAGGTGGTAGAAGACTCCGGCCAGCTCCACCTCGTGGCCCTTGTCGACGAGCTCCTTCATCGACTCCCGCACGAACGCGATGAAACGCGGGTAGATGTTGCGTGACCTGGCCGGGCTGCCTTCGGGCGTCCAGTCGATGACCTGCGTGCCGCTGTGCGTGAACTTCGCGATGGCGACGTTGTCCTTCAGCTTGGCATCGAGCCTCGCGCCGAAACTCAGCTCGGGACCGAACGTGTCGTAGTACCCGGCAGGCCCCAGAGGCTCCCAACCGTCGGACACCTTGTAGCCCCCACCCAGACTGTACTTGTAGGCGATGTCCGCGTTGTCCTTGCGCAGCGCCGCCTTCCGCTCGAGCTTCTCGAGTTCCTGCACGAAGGCTCGCTCCCCCTCCATGTTGCGATGCCCGGCCAGGACAAAGAGTTTGACCTTGCCCTGCTTCGGGTAGGGCCAGACCTTGAGCACGCGGACGGTCCGCTGCCCCTTGCCGACGGTCCTCAGGTAGGCATCGGCGTAGTTCACGCCGTGTTCCAACTGTCCGAGCGTGCCGTAGTGGTAGTGCAGGCCGACGCCTCCACCGATCTCTACGCCGACGTGCGAGGTCGGGATGTACTCCGCCAGTGGATCAGCAGCAGCGACCTCTTTCTGCCCGAGGCTGATCGCGTACATCCGCGGGCGAAGGTCCATCCCCCAGATGGTCTTGGTGCACAACTCGCCGATGTAGAACTTGAGTCCAGGCGTGCCGAGATCGCGCCGCCACTTCGCCAGGAAGTTCTTCAGATTCTTCCCGTAGTTCGGCATGTAGTCCTTGTTGAACATGTCGTTCTCGCCCTGATGCCACATGAAACCTTCGATCCGGTACCGGATCTTCCGCCGATCCAGGTCGGCGAGGGCCGCGCGGATCCAAGCCAAGGTCATCGGGTACATCTTGAAGCCGATCGGCTCGTCAGGGTTCCAGTCTCCGCCCAGGTGCGTGCCCCCCGCCGCGCACTTGATGATGGCGATCGGCGCCTTGATGTTGCGGCTGACCTTCCGCGCGAAGCTCAACTCCGGACCGACTACCTTGTTGACCGGCTGGAGGTCTACCCAACCGTCTGATCTGGTCTTGTTCTTGCGACCGATGCAGTAGGAGAACTTCACGCCGGCCTGCGGCTCCTCGAGGCCGGCGAACGGCGGGAAGCGAGAGATGTCCTTCACCTTCGAATCCGAGCCCACCATGTTGGACTGCCCGGCGAAGATGAACACGCGCAGTGTCTTGTTGTCTTCCTGGGCCGGCAACGCACTGGCGTAGCACCAGGAGACGCAAAGAACGAGGGCATGGAACACGGGAGAGCGCTTCGTTTCTGGAATCATGATATCGGCCACTGAATCGGCGTCACGACGATTGCGCATGGCCCGCCGCTATGCAATACACGTGTCCTGGACTCTGCAACTTGAACACGACGCGAGGACGCGATCCCAGCGCGCGCAGACAGCCCCCCACTCTCTCCCGACATGACTTCTTCCCTCCAGTACCTCACTGGCTACCCCGCCGAGCTGCAGGAGCAGGTACAGCAGTTGATCGACAAGGGCGGCCTCGGCGCCTTCCTCCTGGAGAAGTACCCGACGCCACATCAGATCGGCAACAACCGCTCCCTGCGCGAATACGTGATGGAGCTGAAGAACCGCTTCATGAAGAAGGCGAATCCACTCAGCACGATCGCCTACGACAACAAGATCCACGTCGTCCACAACGCGCTCGGGCTGCACACGCTGGTCTCGAGGCGACAGGGCAGCAAGGTGAAACGAAAGAATGAGATCCGAATCAGCACGACCTTCAAGAAGGCTCCGGAGGAGCTGCTGAACATGATCGTCGTGCACGAGCTTGCCCACTTGAAGGAGATGGACCACAACAAGTCCTTCTACCGACTCTGCGAGCACATGCTCCCGGACTACGACCAGCTGGAGTTCGACATGCGGCTGTACATCACCCAGCTGGATATCGGCGGCGCGATCTACGCCTGAGGTTGCGATCGGTTGACCACGACTGACGCCGAATCACCGATGCTGCCCGACTTCAACGAATTCCTCGCCGAACACTCGAGCCTCACCCGGCGATACTTCCTCCGCTTCGGCACTGCGGGCGTGGCCGCGATGGGTGCGCTGCCAGTCATCGCGAAAGAAGGCGAATACGACCCCGAGCTGGCGAAATCGATCGACGACGTCGAACCTGGGAGGGTGTGCCGTTGCGCGACGTGATCTGACTCGCGCAGCCCCGCCCCACTCTGCGTCGCGTCTTCTACTACGGGTATCACAACGACGACCCGCAGCAGATGTTCAGAAGCTCATTGCCGATCGGTCGCGTGCTCGAGGACATGTACGGCCTGCCGCCCGTCATCCTCTGCTACAAGCTCAACGGCCACTGGCTGACGCCGGAGCGGGGCGCGCCCGTGCGGATCGTCGTCCCCGAGGCGTACGGCTTCAAGAGCATCAAGTGGCTGTCGCATGTCGTTCTCTCGAACCGGTGGAAATCCAACGACACCTGCGGCGATCAGAACAACGACGGCGACAGTCCGCTGAAGACCTTCTGCGCGACCATCTCTGTTCCCAAAAAGGCCGAGCCCTTGAAACCCATCGCTGTCACCGGATACGCGCAGGGCGGAATCTCGGGTCTGGCCAGGGCCCAGGTCTGGTTGCAGAACAACGAGGAGAAGTCCCCCGCCGGCGACAAGTACTTCACGAAGGCGCCGTGGCGGGACGCCGAGATCCTCCCGGCACCCAAGGACTGGGGCGGGGACATCGCCGACAATCGGATTCCGACTCCGGCCCACGGGTTCGACCCGAAGACCGGTCAGCCGACGACCTGGCCGATACGATTGTCGAAGGCCCACTGGGCTGTGATGCTCCCCGGGGTTCCAGCCGGCAAGTACACGCTGCGTTGCCGCACGATCGATGGAAACGGCATCGCACAGCCGATGCCGCGCCCGTTCCGCAAGTCGGGTCGGGCGATGATCGAGAAAGTGAGCCTGAAAGTAGCGGAGTAGTCGACCCCCAGGATCGCGTCGCACCGACCGCGAATGACGCATTCGTGTCACGTGCGCCGGGACCCCTTGTTCGGGGCAGGGGGTTTCGCGTTACATGGGGTGGTTGACCCCTCACGTCCGACCACTTCGAGCCCTTCACGTGATGAACCATCCCCTCCGTGCCATCGTCCTCGTGCTGGCGGCCCTCCCTCTCGCCCACTCCGGTCTCGTCGCCCAGGCGGCGACCGACGCGGCGAATCAAGAGACGAAACTCCCCGCGATCTTCGCCGGCGGCGTCCCGAAGACCGTCGCCGATCTCCGCGCGATGGAGGAACACACGAAGAAGCTGCTCGAGCGCATCCTCCCGTGCACCGTGAGTTGCAATCGTGGTGGCTCGGGCGTGATCGTCAAGGGTGGCTACGTGCTGACGTGTGCCCACGTCACGCGGAACGTAGATCGCGACATCGCCATCGTGCTGCAGGACGGCACCAAGTTGAAAGGCAAGAGCCTCGGCCTCAACCACCGCAGCGACGCCGGACTCGTGAAGATCGAAGCGAGCCCCGAAGTGATCGCAAAGCTCCCCTACTGCGAGATGGGTCGCGCCAAGGATCTCAAGATCGGCCAGTGGGTCGTGGCTCTCGGCGAAAACGGCGGCAAGAAGAGTTGGCGGAAGCCACCGCTGCGCATCGGTCGACTGTTGCGGATGGGCAGTTCCCTCACGACGGACTGCACGTTGTCGGGCGGGGATTCCGGCGGTCCGCTGTTCGACATGGCCGGTCGCGTGATCGGCATCAACAGCAAGATCAGCGGCAGCCTCGAGAGGAACATGCACGTCTCGATCGACATGTTCCACGACGAGTGGGACAAGTTCCTCGCGGGCGAGACGATGGGCCGTTCCCGCAGCTCGCGCGGCGGTCGACGCCGCTCGTCGCCGGCGTTTGACGCAAAAGATCTCGGCGCGACCGCGGATGGGAAGGTCGAGGGCATGGCGAAGGTACTCGAAGTGAAGAAGGACTCCCCCGCCGCCAAGGCCGGCATCCAACCGGGTGACGTGATCCTCGGCTACAAGACGGCGAGCGGACGGCTGCGCAAGATGCGCAGCGCGGCGGCACTCCGCCGCCGCATCATCGGGTTCGGCCCGGGCGACGACATCAAGCTGTCCATGCGCCGCGGCGAGATAGAGTTCGAGCTGACCGTGAAGTTGCCGAGGACGAAACGATGAAGAGCCTCGCCACGGAAACCGTCTTCGTTGTCGCAGCCTGCACCATCTTCGCGCTCGCCGACCCGCTCGATGCGCAGCGAAGCTTTCGCGGCTTCGGACGCAACGCCCAGCGTGCGCCCAGCGAAAAGTCGAAGAACCACGACTCTGCCAAGGCTGCGTACCAGGGCGTCGTCGCCAAGGCCTGCCTCTCGACCGTCGTCGTGAAGCGCGGTGGCCGACAGGTCGCCCTCGGCACGATCGTCGCCGCCGACGGCTACATCGTCACCAAGACCAGTGAGCTGGATGACGACGAGGGCCCGATCACGTGCCTTCTGCACGACGGGAAGAAGCTCGAAGCTCTGCGACTCGGCAACCACTACGACAACGACCTCGTCATGCTGAAGGTCGACGCGAAGGACCTGAATCCTGCGCACTGGAGCGAGGATGTCGGCGCCTCCGTGGGGAGTTTCCTCGCCTCGCCTGGTCCGAAGAAGCTGCCGATCGCGGTCGGCGTGATGAGCAACAAGATCCACAACCGTGACCGGAGCAAGTTCAAGCGGCGCAGCCGCAGCGGTCGGAGCCGCACGCCGAGAGTGCCCGGCTTCCTCGGTATGTTCGCGCGGATGCAAGGCGACCGCGTGCAGATCGACGACGTCATCAAGGGCACGCCGGCGGAAGTCGCAGGCCTGCGGAAGGGCGACGTCGTGCTCGAATACG
>CAYYAQ010000012.1:24129-43761 GCA_964469555.1 uncultured candidatus Brocadiaceae bacterium
CGAGGGACGCACGATGCGCGACCACGACGAGTTCGTCACCCGCATCAGCCGCAGCGGAGCCGGGACCGAAGTCACGATCAAGGTGCGGCGCGGCGACAAGGACGTCATCGTCAAGGCGACGCTCGGCAAGAACCCGAATCCGAAGGAAGACCGCCGCGGCACGATCAGCAGCCGGCAGGCCTACTGGGGTCCGCTCAGCGACGTGCGCATCGGCTTCACCGAGGTGATCCAGCACGACTCCGTGCTGAAGCCGAACCAGTGCGGCGGCCCGCTCGTCAACCTCGACGGCGAGGTCATCGGCATCAACATCGCCAGGGTTGGCCGGATCGAGACGCTGGCGCTGACGCGAAAGGTCGTGCGGGAATTGCTGCAAAAGCTGAGGGCGCCCGGGACGATCGGGCGCAGCAAGCCCGAGGAGAAGCCAGCCGAGAAGCCAGCCGAGAAGACCGAAAAGAAGGACGAGAAAAAGAAGTAGCAGCTGGCTGCTCTGTCCAGGAACGTCCTGAGCGTTTCGACCCGGACCGTGACGTGCCCGGGAATGCCGTGAGCGGCTCCTCGGTCGGCCTGTCGTTCCTTCTTCACGATCACAACGCCAAGGTCCAGCTCCGCTACACGCACTACGACGTCGCGCCAAAGAACGAAGACCTGATGACTCTGTCGTGTCAGGTCACCTTCTGAGCGCGGTCAGTACGTGCAGCGTCCTCCGGAAGCATCGAAACAGGCTCCGGTAGCGAAACTGCACTCATCGCTGACCACGTAGTGCACGAGAGCCGCCACCTCTGAAGGCGTGCCGACCCGACCGACTGGAATCTTCGCGACCATGTAGTCGATCGTCTCCTTGGAGACGCCGTCGAGCAGCGGCGTATCGATGACGGCGGGCGCGATCGAGTTGATGCGAATGCCGGTGTCGGCGACTTCCTTGGCGAGAGACTTCGTCACGCCGATCACGCCGGCCTTCGAGGCGGAGTAGGGTCCGAGCTTCGGGTTGCCCTCCTTGCCCGCGACCGAAGCGACGTTGACGATGCGACCGTAGTTCGCCGCGCGCATCGGTCCCAACGCGGCGCGGTTGCACAGCCAGAGTCCGGTCAGGTTCACCTCGAGGACCTGCCGCCACTCCTCCGCCGAGGTCTCCCACGCGAACGCATTGCGTCCGGTGATCCCCGCGGCGCAAACGAGGATGTCGTAGCTGCCGCATTGGGCGACGACGGAAGCCGTCATGTCCTCGATCTGCTCTTCGTTCGTGACGTCCAGCCCGAACGAGGTCGCCCGAGCGCCAGACTCCGCGAGCCGGGTCGCCGCGCGCGCACTACCCGGCGCGTCGACGTCCACGATGGCAATGGACGCGCCGGCAACGGCGAGTCGCTCCGCCACGGCGAACCCGATTCCGCGTGCGCCACCGGTCACGACGGCCACGCGACCGGTCAAGTCGAAGTGTGGTCCCGTCATTTCGTGTAGCCAGTCCCAGTCAATTTGCCCTTGTCGGCGATGAACGGGAAATAGCGGCTGATCTCTCCGACGAAAGGGGAAGTCGAATCGGAGAGCTGGGCGTCGGGGAATTCCTCTCTGATCTCCTCTTCTGAGGAGTGCGCGAAGCTGTCGCTGCAGGCCGTGAGCAACAGGGCCAGGAGCAAAATCGCCACACCGAGGCGAACGACTGCGGGGCGGGCATGCATGGACATAGTCTAGTGAGATTATGTGATCCTGACCGCGTCATCGTGCACCGGATGTATCCTGAGTCGCGAAGCACCCTCCAACCCAAAGGCACAGGCGATGAATCTCTCGAGACGTTCCATTCTCTACGCGGCCGCGGCAGCCACAGGCGCGCGACTGGCGTCTCCGGGCGAGCCTTCCCGCGGACTGCTGGCGGACACATCCGGTTTCGTCGCGGGCAAGTCCGGGCTGATCACGGGCGAGAAGAAACCGCTGCCATACACCGAAGTGGAGGGCTTCCTGTCGGCGAAGCAGATCGAATGGCACCACGGTTCGCACTACGCGGGGGCCTTGCGAGGGTTCGTGAAGCTCGACGCCGCGCCGACCGGCAACCACCGCGCGCGGGTGGCGAAGGCCAACAGCGTCGTGATGCACGAGCTCTACTTCGACGGGATGACGGCGAAGAAGACCGACCCCGAGAAGGCGACCAAGTCCGCCGTCGAGAAGCGATTCGGATCCCTCGATCGCTGGATCGACGACTTCCGCGCCGCGGCGAAGTCCTGTCGCGGGTGGGCGGTGCTCGGGTACCACCCCGTGAACGGGAAGCTCTACAACATGTCGACCGATTCGCACGACAACGGCCCGGCGTGGTTCGGCGTGCCGCTCGTCGTCGTCGACATGTACGAGCACTCCTACTACATCGACTACCAGAACAAGAAGGCCGAATACGCCGACAAGTTCACCGACCACGTCAACTGGGCGGAGATCGAGCGCCGTCTCCGCGCCTGCAGGGGATAACGGGCAGCGTCGGGTTTTCGCCGTCGTCTCGCCGATTGACCCAGCCGCCGAACCCGCCGCCGCACCGGATAGTCTAGGGCCGCTTCGCGCTCGCCGCCTCTCGCCGGACCAGCTCGGCGAGGCCCTTCTGCACCTTCTCGACGTCGACGCTCACCGTCACTCTGTGCAGACCACCGCCGGGTACGATGTGGACGTTGACGGCACCGAAGTCGACCGGAACCGCGCGGGTTATCCGGTTCTTCCCCGTCGCCAGCAGGAAGGCGATCACCTTGTATTGACCATCCGCCACCGACGGGATCTTCACGGACTCTCCCGGCCCCAAGAGCACGCCAGTCTTCCTCGCGAGTCTGCCGCGGAACCAGCGCCCGATGCGGTTGCTCGGCCCATCCCACGTCGCGAGCCGTTGCGGCGACCCGGCGACGACGGGGCCAACAGACTGCAACTTGATCCACACCATGGCCTGCCCCACGAGGCGACGCATGCCGGGCAAGACCAATTCGACCGGCGGGATCTTCAGGAACCGCACTTCGTTCGGACCCGGGCTGAGGAAGGTGCGGTCCGCGCTGTAGCCATCCGCCATCGGCCACACCTCGAGCTGCGTGCTGGCGCTGATGATCTCGAGCTTCTGACCCATCCACTTGAAACCGACGAACGAGGTCTGGCCGTTCGGTCGCACGACTTGCGCGATGAGGGGCCAGTCCGGCTTGATCGGCTGACCCCGTTCATTGACGGCGGTGAGCTGGAAGCGTCGCAGGAGCGCACCGATGTCGAGGTCGAGCAGGCGCCGGTGCAGACCCTGTTGTCCTGGCTCGATCTGGATGCCGTCGATCCGCATGATCGGATCCGGGAAACTCCGCAGGCTGATCAGGATGTTGTAGACGCCGGGTTTGACCCAGTCGAAGTAGACGTACTTCTTGCCCCTGTGATCGTGGATCCGGTCTTCGCGCCGCTGCTTCGTGTTGACAGCCGATACGAGCACCACCTTGAGGTCGCGGCTCGGCAACCAGGAAGGCGACAGGACGGTGCCGACGACTTTCGAGTTGCGCAGCAACTTCAGGTCGAGTTCCGCGCCCGGCTGAATGTCATCGGACTCGAACGGGAAGTGGCGGCGCGTGCTCACTCGCACCCGATAACGAGCCGATTCGAGCTCGCCGAAGAGTTCGTACCGGCCTTCCTTGTCGGCGCGGGCCATCACAAAGGCCTCGTCGACGAATGCCCGCCGCGGCGGATCGCCGTTCAGGTCGCGTTCGCGCACGAGTTGGACATTGGCTCCCGGGACCGGCTGGCCCCGGTCGTCGATGACGAGTCCGCGCGCGATCGCGGCGAACGCGTCGAGGCGCAGATCGCCGAGGTCGGTCACTCGACCGGCGGGAAGTCCCTGGAGGGGCATCGCGAAGCCGGCGGCCGGTCGCACGTTGTTTTGCCGGATCTCCAGACGGAACGGCGGTCGGTTCTTTTCGAATGCCTGATAGGGCAGGTGGAATCGACCCTCGATATCGGTCGTGACGTCCTCGCCCTCGAGTCGCCCGGTGCTGGTGTTGATCAGGAAGCTTGGACGCAGGCCGGCGAGCGGTTTGTCCGCGGCGTCGAGCAATCGACCAAACAGCATGCCTTCCTTCGGCGCCACCACCACGTCGATCGTGACGCGTTCACCCGGCTTGTCCGGCCCGGCGAACAGCGGGACGTTCCAGCGGAAGTCTTCGTCGTCGAGCCTGCACTGCGCCGTGAACTCGAGCCCCAGCCCCACGAACGAAAACACGATCTCGGTCTCGTTCTGATCCTTGCGCTTCTTGATGCGCTCCCAGGGATCGACTCCACCGTTCATGCGGAGGTCAGCGTGCACGGGGTGCGTGAAGGGCCGACCGTCGAGATCGACCATGCGCAGGGAGATGCTGCCGGTCGGCGGCAGCCGCAACTCGATCGTCTTCGACTTGACCGGTTGACCGGAGAATTCGCGGGACTCCGGTTGCGAGAGCGGCATGAGGAGGACGGCCTGGAACTGGCTGACGTGCTGGCCGGGCCACCACTTCTCGTGTTGCTGTCGGTAGGCCTGGAAATGCCGGAACACCGCGATCCCCTTCCCATCCGTCAAACGGCGCGCCTTCACCTCGGAACGCAGTGAGATGACCACCTCTGGCTTCTGCTTCGCCTTGGCGGCCCCCGCCGGGCGCTTCTTTTTGCCCCGCCCCTTCTTCTTGCCGTCGCCACCCTTGCGACCGCCATTTCGGCCCCGGTTTCCGCCGCCCTTCAGCCCGCGCATGGCACCCTTGATCTCCCGCTGCCGATTGCGGATCTTCTCGATCCTGGGCGCCGCTTCCCCGCGCCGACCGGGGTTCTCGCGGATGAACTGGTTGATCTTGGCTTCTTGCTTCGCGAGCTGGTCCATCTGGACCATCAACGCCTGCATTTGTCGCGGATACTCGCGAGCCGGGATCCGCTGCACGAGACCGACCGGCACCCCCGCGACCGTGCGATCCTCGCCATCCTTGTCGGCGGCGACGACGCGCACGGTGACCGTCTCATCCACGTGCAGGGTGATCGTCTCGACCTCGCGGTGTCTCCGACCGACCATGGCGAAGCCGTAGGTCCCCGGACCCTGCGCCGTCACGATCGCCCGCTTCTGCACCGGCGGCAGTTCGACTCGACCCTTGACGTCGGTCTTGAATCGCTGCCCCTGATTCTCCGCGACGCCGCTCCAGTGCTGGGCGAACGGGTCCTTGAGCCTGTCGCCGTCGAAACCGTCGAGGATGAAGACATCCGTCTCGACCGCCGGCACTCCCTTCTTGCCGTCCCACACCTGCAGCACCAGCGCGCGGGCGTTGCCCTCGCCTTCGCCGCCGGCGACCTCTTCGCGCATGAAGTCCTCGAGACCTTCCGGCAGCGTGTCGTCGAACTTCTCCGTCTCGACACCCTCGGACTGCAACGCGTCCGCATCGAGCGAATCGGGTGCCTCGCCGTCGTCTTCGACCAGCACTTCGGTCTCGATCTGCGAGACCTCGAGGCCGTCGTCACCGGTCATCGCGAAATACGCGCCGGCGCCACCGACCAGAAGCACCATCAGGATCAGGGAAAGGGTCTTGTTCATCGGGTTGGCGGGGACTTCGCCGGCTCGGGTCCCCACATCGCGTTCCGACGCCGGCTAGATCATCATGGCCGCGATCGAGGCCGTTGTGTCAAAAGACCCAGGGACTATTCCGCTCGCCAGGGGGTTCGGGACATCCCATTGTTGTAATCTGACCCGAGTCAGTCACGAACCCGCGCCCGCAGGATGTTTGAAGCGCTCAACCCCAACACGATCGGGCAAGGCGAGGAAGTTGTCCCTAGTACGATGACCTGCACGTCGAGGTCGTAATCAAGCAAACGCATGTCGCAGGGGATGGTCGAGGTCAATTGCGTACCACCGGCGCTCAGGGGCAGGCCAACCATGATCGGTCCGAGCAAGAACTGGCACGTGGCGCACGGGAACTGCGGTCGCGAGGAAGGGACCCCGGCGACGAAAATGCCGCTGGTCGCTCCGGTATCCGCTCCGCGCAGCTGGAAGGTCACTTTCTCCCCGAACGAAAACGCCCCCGAGATGCTGAGTGTACCCCCGCCTCCGCAACTGTTGGCGATCGTCTGCACCGGCCCACCGACGACGGCGTCGTAGCGGGCCACCATGACCATGCTCCGCGGCGGCGTGGCGCTGAGCTCCTCCTGCTGAAACAGGATCCACGCCTGATCGGACGTGGTCGCGCCCCCCGAGAAGTGGGAAGCGATCGCCGGCCATTCACACCTTCGCCCGGAGCTGCGCGAGACCCGCCACCCCGATCCACAGTTCGTGCAGTCGGGCAACAGATTCTGGATGTGACACCGGTACGAGGTCGTCGAGTTCGGTTCGCGATCGGCCCAAACAGCCACGTAGCGCGACCCGACGAAGGACACGGCCGGGTGAGCCTCGTCGTCGTTGCTCGTGGCAGCCAACGCCCGCGGGGCGACGCGGGTGCGCATCGGCTGGGTCACCGTGGCCGGGACCGAGACCGCCCAACACCAGATGTCGCCGAGACTCGAGGTCGAACTCTCCGGTCTCTGGAATACGACCGCGAAGTCCGTGCCGTCGCCGTCGACGTCCGGGAACTGGTTCGTCAGCGGCAGCGAGACCGGTGCGCTCGCAGGAGCGAGGTCCATCGTGAAGGCCTGGAGGGCGATGCTCGAGGTGAAGGCCTCCCAGACGATGGCGACGCGCCGCTTGGCTCCGCCACTCTTTGAGATCGCCGGGTTGTCGTGCAGCGGTGCCTTGCCGACCGCGAGTGTTTTCGGTGTTCCCACGGTCACGGATGTCGTGCTCTTCACCTCGATCTCGACTGCGCGGATGCCGACGCCCTCATCGTCCCAGACGCACACCGCGTCGTCGTCCGCACTCGTCACCTCTCCCGCGATGTCCGGAGTGATCTCATTCGACGTCGTCCCGGCGATGGTCACGATCGCAGACACTGCCTTCGTGCTGACATCGACCGCACGACCCCTCACATCCCAGTTTCCCTTCGCGTTGTCCTGCCACACCACCATGTACATGTCCGTGGACGCGATGTTGGCGATGCTCGGGCGGCTCTGGATTCCGGTTCCGCTGACTACGACCAATCCCGTGCGCCCGGTGTTGTCGCTCTTCAACCGCGTCGCCCAGATGTCGACGTCCGTCGCCGAGTGGTGGATCTCCCATACGAGAAGATAGAAGTCGTTGGTAGCGTCGTATGCGATGTCGGGCCGTCTGTCCTGGAACGACGCACCACCGCTGAATATGCCACCGATGACCGGATCCAGGACCAGCGGGTAGGCCGCCGCGTCGACAAAACGCGCTGGCAGCACGAGCTCGATGAAGTCGCCATCGAAGTTCATGTGGCCGGGAACCCGGTCCCCGTCCGCGTCGAAACCCGTCACCGCTCCGATCTTCACGCCGCCGACGAGACCCTCCTTGGTCAGACTCAGCGTCTCGAGCCCCTCGCCCCGCTTCGCTGCGAGTTCGGTGTGAACGCGCAGTCGCACGATCAGGTCTCCCGTGCCTGCAGGCCTGCTGCGGAACACGAAGCTCTGCTCGATGTCTGTGTCACGAACTTCGTAACGCTCGATGATGTCCAGCGCGCCGTCACTGCCACGCGGAATGCTCACGACGTCAGCGGAGAGACTGGGTTCGGCACCGGAACCGGTTTCGATCACGGTCGACCCTCGTCGAATCGAATCGAAGACCAGCTGCACGGGGAAGTTCCTAGGCGCGGTGGGGCCGAGGGTCGGCGTGAAGTGGATCCCGCTTCTGTCGAACCGGGCCTTGTAGGCCGGACTGTCGGCCAAGAGCCTACCGCCATCCCAACGCACCGAATGGCCCTCAGCGCGCATCGCATCCACGGCGATGCGCGGACCTTCTTGCGCGCTACATACTGCGGTGAGACACAGGACGGCTGCCGAGGCGAAGAGGTTCGGGATCGCGCACGCGAGGGGACGGTGCTTGGTCAGGTTCATGAACTTGCCGGGGACGAGCAAACCGCGTAGTGGTCAGTGTAGCTGACATTCTCGCGCCGTGGTCATATTTCTCGATCCACGCACGCCAAACCCTCCTGTCAGAACCAACCGAGCTTGTCCAGACTACGCGAATGCGCACTGTCCCGCTCGCCTCGCTCCTCGCTCCGGTTTCCGGGTGCTCGGTCGCACCCGAAGCCGCTCCTGGCTGGCGTCCTTCGTCGCATACATGCGGGGGATCCGGTTCATGCCGAACCCGAATCGGAACCGCGACGACACGCTGTCGACGACGCCGGTCGGCGCGAGCGCGAAGGACGGCGAGATCCTGTTCAACACGAAGAAAGACGTCGGCAAGAACGGAGCGATCCAGTTCCGCTGCGTCGAGTGCCACACAAATCCGTCGGGCGGCGGCGCGTTCGCCTTCGACGGCCTGATCGGCCAACCGATGAAGGCGGTACAGCTGCGCGGTCTCTACAAACGAACGGGACGCAGGCCGACGGCGAACAATACGAATCTGATCGGGAGCAAGGTGCGGCTGCAAACCGCGATGGTAGCGCCGTGTGGCCAACTCGGGGCGGCGGCCTCCGCCCGGGCTAGAGCTCGTCGTGCTGAAGTAGGCCGTCACTACCAGTCCAGGATCGGGACTTGAACGGATCGCGCGAGAGTTGGTCCTGGTTCGGAGACGACTAAGGATCATGATCCTGATCCCGACCCTGGAGCTTCTTGGTGGCAAACTGGTGCGATTGGTCGGTGGCTCGGAAACCGAGACGACCGTGCTCAGTGAGAACCCTCTGGAGGCCGCTCGCGAGCTTCGTTCTGCGGGATCGATGTTCCTGCACGTCGTGGACCTCGACGCCATGTTCGGGATTGGCAACAACAACGACGTGTTGCGGAGGCTGTCGGAAGAGCGGATCCCATACCAGGTGCGCGGTGGCGTCCGCACGGCGCAACGCGCCGTCGAACTCCTCCGACTGGGCGCGGATCGCGTCGTGCTCGGCGACCTTCCCTTTCGGGACTGGAGCGCGGCGAGGAAGCTCGTCAAGAGCTTTGGGCTGCGCGTCGTCGCCACTCTCGACGTCGTGGGTAACGAGGCGCTCGGCGATATGGAATCGGACAGGCGACTCGACCTGGACCAGGCGCTGCAGGTTCTTCTCGACACCGGCGCGGAGCACATCATCTACAACAGTGTCGAGTCGGCTGGCAAGGATGCGTACCTGGACCTCACCGTACTGGAACGCGTGATGTCCCACGGTTGGTTCCAGGTCTACACGCGGTGCACGGTGCATACTCCGGGGGAACTCTACCCGCTGCTCGGACTCGAGAGTCGGGGCCTGCGAGGTGTGATCCTGAACAACGCGCTCGCGTCGGACTGCGCGCCGATCGGGCCGCTCCTCGAGAGTGCCGACGCGAGCTTGACCGCCTAGTCGGTCAAGCCGCTTGCTAGCGAACGTGCACGGCCCGCACGCTGCGCGGGGACGGGACTCGAACTCGAGAACACGAGAACGACGAGGAGACTCTGGCGAAGGCACGGCATGGTTGCACCGACGCTATCGCAGTGTCCCCCGTCTTGCCTCTACGCGTCGCGCATCAGCACGTTCTCGAGCCATGCGTAGACCACGGGCAAATCGACTCTCGTCGAACTGATGTCCAAGCATTCCAAGTGCTTCAACTTGGAGATCGCCGCAAGAGCCTTGGCGGTGATCCGATGGCACTTCGAAAGATCGAGAGATCTCAACTGCGTGAGATTGGCGACGTGGGACAGCCCTGTATCGGAGAAGCGATTGCAACCCGACAAGTTCAGCTCGGTCAGCCCGGATGCTGTGCAAATCGATTGAAGATCGGCATCCGTGACGTTCGAACCCTTGGTTTTCAGAAGGTCCCTCGCAGCGAGAGACTCGCTGTCCTGAGGAACGAGAGCGTTCTAGGAGGGCACTTGGTCACATGGACGATCCCACGCCTGTCGAGTCCGCGCGACCGCGTAGCTCAATCACTCCTAATGTGAAAACCGAACTCGTTGTGGTCACGCTGTTTGTCGGCGCGATTTGCGATGCACCGCAGGCTCCTGATCCAAGGTCGTCACGAGTTCGATCGGATACCATCCTCATACTCGATTGTATTACTGTTGCATGGAGCGATCAGGAGAGGGTCCGCTCGCGTTATCGACCGCGTTAGACCCGACGACACCTCGTACCAACGATCCAAACGATCATCCAGCCATGACACTCACGAAACTCACATTCGCGTCACTCGCCCTCTTGGCCATCTCCTCCCTCGGGTCCGCACAAGCCACCATCGCGTGGGTCGCCGGCAAGGACGGCGCTTGGGAGACTGCCGCCAACTGGCGAACCAATCAGACTCCTCCCGTCAACCGCGTGCCGATCAACGGCGACACCATCCGGCCCGGTGCCGCCGGCATCACGATCAACATTTCCTCGACAACCGGTACCCAGAATCTGGGTAACTCGGCCCTCTTCCAGGGCGCAGTCACCAGCACCAAGATCGTGCAGACCGGCGGTACGCTGAATCTGAACTCGCTCTATCTGTCCTCGACCAAGGCCGCTGTGGCCAAGGGCCACGTCAACTACGAACTCAGGGGCGGCAGCCTGTACGCGGACTACCGCTCGACCTTCACGTGGGACAACAGCAGCGACCGTGCATCCCGCTTCCTGCAAACCGGCGGCTCGGCCAGGTTCGGCTCCGTCGCGACCCACGGCCTCAACATGGCCCAGAAGGCCCGCACGCAGCAGGCGTACTACGACCTGAAGGGAGGCATCTTCGACTCTGGGTATCTCAAGCTCGGCTCGGCTGGCAGCAACCAGACGGCGGTGTTCACACAGAGCGGGGTGTCTGTCGCCATTCTCCGTGGCACGCTCTACCTGGGAACCGTGGCCGGGACCACCGGTCGGTCGGTCTACAACCTCGACAATGGAACGCTGACGATGTCGGCCACCGCCAATGCGTTCGTATTCACCCAACCCGGCGCCCCGGCCTACTTCGACTTCGACGGCGGCACGCTCAACCTCAGGGGAACCTGGAACTTCACGAGCCTGAAGGGCATCTCGAACTCCGACTTCCGCGTGCACGGCAAAGCGGCCACCGCGGTCAACCTGTCCTTCAAGGCGGTCACGATCAGCGGATTGGCGTACACCCGGATCTCTGGTTGCGAAGCTTCATCGAGCAGTTACGGAACGGGTCTGACCGGCAAGAACGGCGTGCCGACTCTCACCGTCAGTGCTGCGCCCAAGATCAATGCCATCATCAACCTGTTGGCGTCGAACTCATCGGGTTCCACGACCCAGGGCCTGCTGCTGGCAGGCCTCAGTCCGGTATCGCTCCCCTTCCTCGGCGGGCAACTGCTCGTCGCCCCGCCCTACGCGTTGGTCAACCTGGCCGTGCCCAATGGCGGCGCGACGCTACCGGTGACTGTCCCCAACACCGCGTGCGCGAGTGTCTTCGTACAGCTGATGCAACTCGACACGGCTGCGACACAGGGTGTCTCCATGACCCGGGGACTGCGATTGAACATCGGGCACTGACCCGACGCGGGCCGCTAACGCACCGTCAAAGACGGGAGACCGAGACAGCGTGGTTATTCGGGTAGCGCCCGTGGCACAATCCGTGCGATGGAACCCGGGCTGGCACGACCAAAGGAATGGCTCATCGCTGTTGCCGTGCTCTGTCTCGCGGTCCTGATCGGCAACCTGCCGGTCGTCATCGGAACCGAGTCCTACTACCACGTTGACCGGTTCTTCCTCCACGTGCCTCTCTGGCACGACGCGTGGGAGACGATCGTGTCGGGGGAGTTTCCGTTCTGGACCCATGGCGTGCGCGGTGGATATCCGCTCTTCGCCAGCGGCGAAGCCAGCCTCGCCTATCCGTTCACGTACTTGTTCGCGCCGTTCTTCCCCGCCCACCGTGCCCTCGATTTCTTCACGTTGTTCCACCTGGTTCTGGGCGGCTTCTTCTGCTGGCTCTACCTGCGTCGGCTCACGGGCCACGGCAAGCTCGCGCTGATCTGCGCCGTCACCTTTGCTACGTCTGGTCGTCTCGCGGGAATGACCATCTGGGGCCACGCGGTCGCCGCAGCGGCCTACCTGCCGTTGCTCCTGTGGGGCATCGATAGGCGGAGCATCCTCGTGATCGCCCTCGCTGTCGGACTTGGCGCGTTGACGGGTCGACCGCAGGTCCACCTCCTGTCACTACTGATCGGCGGCGCGTACGCGGGTTCCCAACTCGCTCGAACCTGGTGGAAGGCGCGCCGATTTCCAGCTCGCGAATCCACGACCATCGGCGTGGGCTTCGCGCTCGGCTTGTGTCTGAGTTGCGTACAGCTCCTCCCGACACTCGCGTTCGTGAGCGAGTCATCGCGACCCGGCGGTACGCCGTTCGCCGAGTGGATTGGCTACTCATTGGGGACAAAGCACCTGAATCAAGTGCTAGTCCCCGGTTCATTCCCGATTGGCTGGCCAGAGGCCTCCGCTTACCCGACGCTGTTCGTGTACGCAGGACTGTGCCTCGGGATCTTCCACATGTTCCGCGGGCACGGCGCAACACGACGAGTCGAAACAGTGTTCTGGTTGATCCTCGGCGCGCTCTCGATGTACGTCGCGTTCGGCGGGCCAGGCGCCTACTCGATCTCGCAAGAACTGCCGTTGATCCGCGGCTTCCGCGTGCCCGCCCGTTTCGCCTACGTCGCGTCTTTCGGCGTCATCGTCATCGCCGCGTTCGGATGGTTGCGAGCTCTCGAACAGCGGCGAAAGTGGTTCTGGCTGCTCCTGGGAATCACGATCGTCGACGGCTCGATCGCGACGTTCGTTGGCCGGCATACCGTCCTCGCCTCCGCGTACGAGCAGACACAGCGGTACGTTCCTGAAATCAAGAACATGGCCCCCGACGAGACGGGATCGGTGCGGCGCTTCCACGCAGACCTCCAGTGGATCCCCCCCACCAATCTCGCGGAGCTCGACGACGAAGCAGTGAACCGGGCATTCGCGAACCTCGCTCCGTGCTTTGATCTCGCTCTGCGACACGGTCTGCGCGCCGCGCAAGGGTACGGGGAACCGTCCTTCCGCTGGTTCCCGGAGGGGCGCCGGAACTGCACGAACAACACGTTTCGGCAACTCGGAGTTTCGTTGGCGTTCCTGAATGCGCCGCCGCTCGACCCGGGTTGGGAGGAGTTCCCATCGGGAAGCCCGAGCTGGAAGGCATACCGCATTCCCGGCGCGCTCCCGAGGGCCAAGGTGTACTACGAGACGGTTCGCGTCCCGGATGCGGTGGCAGCCTACCACGGGTCTTCGAATCCCGAGTTCGACGTCGAGAAACGCGTCGTCGTCTCCGACGACCTCCCCAGCCTGCCGTCCAGCGACGCGAGTTCTGTGCGCCTCGTATCCGAGAGCGCGAACCGTATCTCGTTCGCTGTCGAGACCGATCAGCCGGGGTATCTCGTCATGTTCGACACCTGGGCGCCGGGCTGGACGGTCAAGGTGGGTGGCGAACACGAACCCATGATGCGGGCAAACGGTCTGTTTCGGCTGGTGCGCGTTCGGGCGGGGTCGAGCACGGTGGAGTTCGAATACGTTCCGCCCGGCTTCCTGACGGGCCTGCTGCTCAGCCTTCTCGCCGTCATCGCGCTAATCCTCATCGGAATGCACAATTACGCGGTAACGCGAACCGCCCGCAGCCCGCAGTAGCCGCCGGATCAGGGGGCTCCAGGGTGCCGAAGAAAACGAGCAACATCGTGGCGATCCTCACGACCGGATCTCGTCCTCGGGGGTGAATCATCGGGTCGGTGCAGGGCGCAGTGGTCGTTCCATTTGCAGACGGATCCCGCCCCTGTGACAGGTGCGTCAGTGAGGCCCGCGTCACAACGTTGAGACGTCCCCGACGCGTACGTAGTACGAACGCTGTCTCGCGGATGTGACAACGCACCCCGTGTTGGGTATTGCGACGAAGAAGCGAGCATTCCTGCGACGATGGCACCGTTGGCGCGGCCACCACCACCACGACCACCACAGACCAGCGCGGCGATCAGAGGAACCCTTGCACATCACGAAACTCATCTGTCTTTCCACCATCCTCGCCACCCTCGCCCCGATGCAGGCGCAGCGCCGAGACAAGCCGAGCGATGCAGCCGCGAGCCGCGCATCCGGTATGCTGGCGGTCTTCGACAAGCAGTCGATCCGCGAACAGAAACGGATCCTGACGGCGGTGCGCGCCGCCGTCGGAGCGATCAAGGACGACTACCTGTCGTCCTTGCGAAAGGCCGCCGCGTCCCGAGATCTCAAAGGCAAGAAGCCGAAGACCCGGCAGAAGAGGAACCACGCCGCGACGGCCGCGAAGGAATCGGGCGATCGCCCTTTCCCTGTCCGCAGCGAGTACGCGTTCGGCTTCCGCACGACGCTGGACATCAAGCCGGAGAAACGTCAGAGCCGAACCCGCCGAGAAGCCGCGGCACGGCGCGCCGAGCTGGAAGCCATGTTGAGAGGCTACCTGCCCGACCTCGACAAGACGCTCGCCGCGCTGCTCCGGAGTCTCGATCACGATCGCTCGGCCGACGCGCTCTCCCGGCTGTTCGAGACGTGGCGCAACGGCAGCGAGTCGTTCTACCACGCGCTCGACCGCACGGCGGGAACACAAGACTCCCTGTTCTTCTACGACGCGATGCTCGACGACTTCATCCTGCGCTGTGTCCCGAAGAAGCACCCCGACCACAAGAAACTCCACCGCAGCCACAACGAAGCGCACGACACGCTGCACCGATCGTTCTTGGCGTATCGACAGTACCGCGCGCTTCGCGAGGCCGTCGCCCTGTCGCTGTTGTTGCCGCAGGACGTGCCATTGCCAAAGTCCCTGGGCCGCTACGAACGCGCCGGAACTGGCCAGTACTCGATCCGCCAGCAGGTGGCTCTCTTGCTGCGCGCACACAAGCAGGACGTGGCCGCAGTCGTCGATGCGATTCGCAAGACCGCGCCCCCGCTGCCTGAGACCCTGTGGGCGGGGACCTACAACCCATTCCCAGCCTTCTCTGCGCTGGTGGACAGTAAGCGCGAGGACCTCCTTTCGTTCGCGGACCACACGGACAAGGTGCTCGCGCAACAGGACGAGAGCCGCTCGAATCTGCAGCGGAGGGTCGCGACAATCGCGCGCACCGCGCTGAGAACGCTGCTCGGCGCCAAGGCAGACTGACGCCCCACGACGGAATTGTCGCGTCTCGACGCCAGATCGAGAATCGCGATGGTTCAGGGCCCGCGCCACGATGGCGCGGCGTCCGTTTTAGGGTAACGTCTCGCGCCCGCGCCCTTTGAGACCCCACCAACTGACCATGCAACAACGGTTGATCCCCGGCATCGTTCTCCTCGTAGTCACCGCCGTCGCCACGACGCAGCCCGCGATGGCCCAGGCCAAGTTCGAAAAGGGAGACCACATCGTCTTCATCGGCAACGGCCTGCCCGACCGCATGCAGCACCACGGATGGCTCGAGGCGTACCTCCAGATGGCGCTGCCGAAACTCCAACTCGTGATCCGCAATCAGGGCTTCACGGGAGACAAGATCGACCATCGACCGCGGAACAGGGGGTTCCTGAACTCCGACGCGTACCTGACGCTGTCCGGGGCCGACGTGATCTTCGCGATGTTCGGCTACAATGAGTCGTTCGCCGGTCGACCGATGCAGTTCCAACAAAAGGTGACCAAGTGGATCGACGAGACGCGCAAGAAGGACTACTCGGGCAAGGGCGCGCCTCGCATCGTGCTGTTCTCCCCCATCGCTCACGAGGATCTCAACGATAGAAACCTGTCGGACGGCAAGGAGAACAACGCGCGACTCGGAGCCTACACAGAGGCCATGATGGCCGCAGCGAAGGCGCGCAACGTGCCGTTCGTCAACCTCTTCGGTGCGTCGCTTGCTCTCTACGAACGAAACGAGAAGCCGTTGACCATCAACGGCATCCACCTCACGAGCGACGGCAACCACCAGCTCGCCAAGGTCATCGTCGCGGTGCTCACCGGCAAGTTGCCTGCGGACATGGCGAGGATCGAGAAGACCCGCCGCGCGGTGATCAACAAGAACTGGCACTGGTTCAACCGCTACCGCGCGACCGACGGCAACGACGTGTGGGGCGGTCGTTCCCATCTGAAGTTCACAAAGGGTCAGACCAACCGTGTAGTCCTCCAGCACGAGCTCGTGCAGCTGGACATCATGAGCGCCAACCGCGACAAGGTCATCTGGGCCGCAACCGCCGGCAAGACGGTGAAACCCAACGACTCCAACGTACCGGCCTCCATCATCGTTGCGACGAACATCGCCAAGAAGCAGATGCAGGGCGGCAAAAGCAAGACCGGCAGCCTGCACTACCTCGGCGGCGAGGAAGCGATCGGGCAGATGAAGCTGGCCAAGGGGATGAAGGCCAACCTCTTCGCGTCGGAAGAGATGTTCCCCGAGCTCGTCAACCCCGTGCAGCTCGGCGTCGACACGAAAGGTCGGCTGTGGGCTGCCGCCTGGCGCACGTACCCGAAGTGGGAACCGACCGGCGACATGGAAGACCGGCTGATCATTTTTCCGGACGACAACCGCGACGGCGTCGCGGACAAGGCGATCACGTTCGCCTACGTACACAACCCGACCGGCTTCGAGTTCTGGAACGGCGGAGTGATCGTCGCGTCCGCGCCGGACATCCTCTTCCTCAAGGACACCGACGACGACGACGTGGCCGACGTCCGCATCCGCATCCTGCACGGGATCGACTCAGCGGACACCCACCACACCGCGAACAACTTCGTCCTCGGACCGGGCGGGTTCCTCTACTACCAACGCGGCGTGTTCCACGTGTCCAACGTCGAGACGCCCTGGCGCACCGCGCAGCAGTCGAACCGGTCGGCGATGTACCGGTTCAACCCGCGCACGTACGAGTTCAGCTTCCACGCGGGCAACAGCCCGAACCCTCACGGCATCAGCTTCGACTACTGGGGTTACCACTACGCCACGGACGGCACCGGTGGCAAGGCCTATCAGGTCAAGCCGAACGGCAAGGGCGGCTTTGCCATGCGCCGCCTGCTCAGGAACACGGTGCGGCCCGTTCCGTCCAGCGGCATCCTGTCCAGCGACCACTTCCCGAAGACCAACCAGGGCAACTTCCTGATCTGCAACGCGATCGCATTCCTCGGCATCAAGCAGTACACGCTCTCGTTCGACACCGAGAAGGGCGACGCGAATGGAACCGAGGCGGAAGACCTGCTGGTCTCGGAGGACCCGAACTTCCGACCGACGGACTTCGAGATCGGCGACGACGGTGCACTCTACGTGTCGGACTGGGCCAACCCGATCGTCGGCCACATGCAGCACAACGTCCGTGACCCGAGCCGCGACCACGCTCACGGTCGCATCTACCGCATCACCGTTCCGGGCCGTCCGCTGTCGGGTCACGTCCAGATCGATGGCCAGCCGATCACGAAGCTGCTCGACACACTCAAGCACCCTGTCAACGGTATCCGCCATCGCGCCCGTGTCGAGATCTCCGAACGCGAGACGAAGGCCGTGATCGCGGCGACCGAGAAGTGGGTCAAGCAATTCGATCCCAAGAAGAAGGGCGACGCCCACCACATTCTCGAGGCGCTGTGGGTGTACCAGCAGCACAACGTGGTCAATCGTGAGTTGCTCGCCACCGTTCTCGCCTCACCGGAGCCGCACGCGCGCGTCGCGGCCGGAACGGTCAGGCAATTCTGGGACAACAACACTTCGTCACCGGTGGACATCGAAGAGGACGCACCGGTCGTTGCCGTCAACAAGAAGCCCGACGCAGACGCGATCGTGATCAAGACGGTGATGGAGAAGATGATGTACGCGAAGACGACCTTCACCGTGAAGGCCGGCCAGAAGGTCAAGATCTGGTTCGAAAACCCCGACTACATGCCGCACAACCTGATCATCGGGCAGCCGAAGTCCGCCGAGTCGATCGGCAACGCGGCCGAGAAGCTCGGAGCAAAGGGCTTCAAGAACGGATTCGTTCCGAAGCACAAGATGATCATCGCGGCGACGCGACTCCTGAATCACAAGGAGACGCAGGTCCTCGAGTTCACGGCGCCCACGACACCCGGTGACTACGACTACCTCTGCACTTTCCCCGGTCACTGGCGCATGATGCGCGGTGTGATGAAGGTCGTGAAGTAGCGGCGACTCATTCGTGTAGCGAACCACCGTGGGATAGAAGTGCGCCGGCGTCCGGCTGGAACAGGACCTTGCGGCGGTAGACCGTGGGAAGCCGCGGCACGACGCAACTGACAGCCTGGGCCATCGCGGCATTGCCGAGTTCGCCATCCAGGAACATGACGCGCCCAAAGCTGTCGCCTCCGAAGTAGGCACTGGTTGCCCCGGCAGGCTTCGTCAAGAAGTCCTTCGGCGAAGTGATGTAGATCTGCGCGAACCCCGGGGACCCGAGTCCGAGAACCAGGCACGGGATGATCGCTCGCATCAGAACAATCGATGCCATCCGATCACCCGGTCTTTAGCTGGCTCGCCCCCCGCACCGCGGCGACAACTTCGTCGAGTTTCGGCCAGGGCTTGCGCAACAACATTGCGAGAAGCCCGCCCTTTCGCGACACCACAACGCGGTCGTCGACAAGAACGTCGAACTGCCCCCTCGATCCGTGCTCCAGTGCGACGACACAACCGACGGCCTGCTCGATCCCGGCGGCGTAACTCGCCGCTCGCTGTCCGAAACCTCAAGCCTCGCAATAGATGATCCGAACGCCCACACCACCACCATAGCTCCGCCGCACCCGGCTACTACTTCTTCTTCGCCTTACCCGGTGATCCCTTCTTGCCGGCGAGCATCTTGGGTAGGCCTCTCATCTTGCTCTCGAACTGCTCGTCCGTGAGCTTCCCGGCGCACGGCATTTCCTTCAGCGTCTTCTCCACACTCCGGACGTACGCCTCGGCCTCCTCCGGCGTCGCGAAGGACTTGTCCTTGCCCTTTCCGCGCGCGCCTTTCTTGCCGGAGCGCGGTCGGACACCCTTCGAGCGACGTTCGTCCGCCACGAGTGCCCGGGCCAATGCGCGCAGCGACCGCGTCTGGGTCTGCAGTTCGTCAGCATCGAGATGGCGCGGATCGTGTGGCATCGTATGGCCACCACGAGCGCGTATGTTCAAGAACATCCTCTCGCGATCAGCCCCCCGGGCCACCTTCCGGGAAGACGGGCTCCGGCACGGTACACCCGAGGTACACGACCGTTGCAACTCCCCGATGTGAAGGAGATTCTGAGCAATTCCGCCGCGATCGGAGTGGATATGCCCACCGTTTCGGCGTCACTCCCGAAACAACCCGCCCATTCCACATACACGAAAGGAACATCCGATGAGAGCAATCCACCTAGTCCTGATCACGAGCGTGAGTCTCCTGTTTTGCACCAGTGCCGACGCCCAGCGCAAGCGCGGCGGCGGCGGCCCGGCAGCGATCTTCAAGAAGCTCGACAAGGACGCCAACGGCAAGATCTCCAAGGCCGAAGCCAAGGGCAGTCGACTCGAGAAGAGATTCGACAAGCTCGACAAGGACAACGACGGCAACATCACCAAGAAGGAAATATCCGGCGCTCGCGGTGGCAAGCGCGGCAAGGGCAAGCGCAAAGGCAAGGGAGAGGTCGAAGGCAATGGCAAGCGCGGCAAGGGCAAGCGCAAAGACAAGGGAGAGGTCGAAGGCAAGGGCA
>CAYYAQ010000012.1:43861-57250 GCA_964469555.1 uncultured candidatus Brocadiaceae bacterium
CAAGGGCAAGCGCAAAGACAAGGGAGAGGTCGAAGGCAAGGGCAAGCGCGGCAAGGGCAAGCGCAAAGACAAGGGAGAGGTCGAAGGCAAGGGCAAGCGCGGCAAGCGCAAGGACAAGGGAGAAGTCGAAGGCAAGGGCAAGGTCGAAACCGGCGAAGGCAAGTAGCCCCCCAGCAAGAGAGTCCCGATAGAACCGGGACAGCGAAGGCGTGATCCGGCCAACATGGTTCCGGATCACGCCTTCTGCCTTTGGCAGGGCAACCGCCACAGGATCCGCAACGCGGCCGCAAAAAGCAGTGTCAACCAAACGCCCGACCGCGAGAATGCCCCGGTCGTTCGCTCTACCCAAGGATGCCCATGCGACACGGTCCGATTCTACTCCCGTCGTTCGTTCTCTTCGCTGCCTCCTGCGCGCACCAGAACCCGAAGTCCGCGAAGGTCACTGCCGTCGACTACGCTCGCGCCGAGCGGTTTCTCGCCGCGAACACCGCACCGCTCGTCCATGGTGAAATGTCGCGGGCGACCTGGCTCACGACTGAACGGTTGCTCTACCGGATCTCGGTCCGAGGCGGACACGAGTACATGGTCGCAGACCCGACGACGAGGACGCGGGCCAAGGCGTTCGATCACGTCAAGCTCGCGAAGGCGCTCTCGATCGCCAGGGGAACTGAGGTCCTGCCGCTGGGCCTGGACCTGCGGGATCTCGAGCTTGGCGAGAACGGCTATTGGCTCCGCTTCGAGTCGGATCGTCAGCGCTACTCGGTGGACACCAGGAACTACGAAGTCGTCAAGAAGAGTACGTCGTCGCTGCCCAGGTCCATTCTGTCCCCGGACGGGAGACGCGCGGCGTTCATCCGCGACCACAACCTCTGGATGCGCGACGTGGCAACCGGACACGAGACTCAGCTGACGAGGGACGGCGTGAAGGACTTCGGCTACGCGACGAACAACGCCGGATGGACCAGGAGCGACACGCCGGTCCTCACCTGGTCGCCGGACTCGCAGAAGATCGCGACGTTTCAGCACGATGGACGGGGCGTGGGCGACATGTTCCTGGTCTCGACCCAGGTCGGTCATCCAAAGCTCCAGGCGTGGAAGTGCCCGCTGCCCGGGGATGAACACATCTTCCGCATCCAGCGCGTCATCATCCACGTCGACAGTCCCCGCGTCGTCCGGATGGACATGTCGCCAGACGCACACCGCTCCACGACCACCGACCACGTGGCCGGACGGAATGGGAAGTTCCTGGACGTCGAATGGAGCCGAGACTCGACACACCTGGCATTCGTGTCGTCGTCGCGAGACCACAAGGAAGCCCGGCTCTGCCTCACGAACTTCGACAAGGGCGACGTGCACCCCGTGCTCGAGGAGACCGTGAAGACCTACTTCGAGTCCGGCAGCCGCGCGGCGAACTGGCGCGTGCTGAACGAGAGCAACGAGGTGATCTGGTTCTCGGAGCGGAGCAATTGGGGACACCTCTACTTGTACGATCTGTCGAGCGGCGAGCTCAAGAACCCGATCACTTCAGGCGATTGGACCGTCCTGCAATTGCGCCGAGTCGATGCGAAAGAGCGCATGCTCTACTTCACCGCGGCGGGACGAGAACCTGGAGACCCCTACTTCCATTACCTGTACCGCGTGAGGATGAACGGGGAGGATCTGGAGCTCCTGACCCCCGAGCGGGCGAACCACGTCGTGATCTTGTCACCGTCCGGCGAGTACTTCGTTGACACGTACTCGACGCCCGTCACCCCGCCGGTCTCGGTCATCCGCGCTGCAGACGGCACGCTCCGCACCGAGCTCGAGAAAGCGGACATCTCCCGCCTCCTCGCCAGCGGTTGGCACCCCCCCATTGTGTTCAAGGTCAAGGCTCGAGACGGCAAGACGGATCTCCACGGGCTGATGTACAAGCCAACGCTCTTCGACGAGTCGCGGTCGTACCCGGTGCTCAATTACCTGTACCCCGGACCTCAGTCCGGCAGCGTCGGGAGCCGATCCTTCAGCGCGTCGCGCCGCGACAAACAGTCGGTGGCCGAGCTCGGCTTCGTCGTCGTCGAAGTGGACGCGATGGGCACGCCGGGCCGTTCGAAGAGTTTCCACGACGCCTACTACGGCAACATGGGCGACAACGGACTGCCGGATCAGATCACCACCATCCGACAGTTGACGACGCGACACCAATGGATGGATGTGGACCGCGTGGGCATCTGGGGCCACTCGGGTGGCGGATTCGCATCGACGGGCGGCATCCTCCGCCATCCCGACTTCTACAAAGTCGCGGTCTCTTCCGCGGGCAACCACGACAACCGCAATTACGAAGACGACTGGGGCGAGAAGTGGCAGGGTCTGCTGAAGCGGAACCCCGACGACACGACGAACTACGACAACCAGGCCAACCAGCTCCTCGTCGGAAACCTGAAGGGCAAACTCCTCATCGCCCACGGCACGTTGGACACCAACGTCCCGCCCTCCAACACAATGCTCGTGGTGAACGCGCTCATCGCCGCGAACAAGGACTTCGACCTCTTGCTGTTCCCGAACCGCGGTCATGGCTTCGGCAACGAACCGTATATGATGCGTCGCCGCTGGGACTACTTCGTGCGTCACCTTCACGGCGTCGAACCGCCGAAGCAGTACACCATCCGAACGGACACGCGACGGCGTCGGTAGCCGGCCTACTTGCCGCGGCGTGTCTTCAACCCTTCCGCGACGATCGCCTTGTAGCCGGCGGCGTCGAACTCCACTGCGGCGAAGCCCGGCGGGTTCGGTATGTGCGCCGCAAAGCCGGGAACGATCACGGTGCGGCCCACGAGTTCTTTCGCGCCGGGTGGACCGTCCTTCATGCGCAAGATGTCGGGCAGGATCTCCGACAATTCGCCGAGAATCAGAAGGGCCTTGTTCTGCTTGCCGAGGCCCAACTGGGGAATCTGGCGGTCGACGTTCTTGATGAAACTGTAGAGGTGGTCCGGAAGGTGCATCGTCTCGAAGGACATTTGAGACGTGAACGCGGCATTATCGGCGACGGCACCGTGGATTCACGCCCCGGGAATGCGGCTTCACCGCCGCATCCCGGGATACCGCGAGCCCGCGAGAGTGGTCGCCCGGTCTAGGTCGAGGTAGACTCGGAACGCAATTCGACGCCCCTCCCCGCGCGCACCGAAGAGCGACTCAGACTCCTTGAGGGACGCGCACCGCGGGTCCGGAACCTTGATCCAACTGTACGAGACACCAAAGAAGACACCGATCGACCCGGCCATCCTGGAGCGGCGTGGTCGTCGATGGTGTCTCGTCATCCTCTTGGGATTGATCGTGGTCTACGCGTTCATGATGGGGACGCTCATCGGTACGACTCCGTTCACCTCGGACGAGAACCACTACCTCGCCACCGGAATGGCGCTGCACTCAGAATTCTCCTTCGAGTCACAGCACACGACCCTGCAAGGACCACTGCCCTACTACGCCAATCAGTTGTCTGGTTGGTTCGGGGCCAAGTACGACTTGCCGTTCAAGATGACGGATCATAACAAGGTGCAGGGCCGGATCGGAATGCTCCTGTTCACGTTCTCGGCGCTGCTTCTGCTCCTTCGGATGGTGTGGCGACACATCGGCCCGCGAGCTAGCGTCGCCGCGGGTCTCTGCTACGTGCTCAATCCCCTTCTCCTCGGCCACGGGGGTTTGATGAGCCCCGACACGGCGCTGACCGCGGCATTCACGCTCACTGTCGTCGCCCTCATCTTCTACCTCGAGCAACCGGGTTGGCGCCGGGGCATCCTGATCGGGATCTGCCTGGGTGTGGCGATGGCAACGAAGTACCTCGCGCTACTTCTGATCCCCGCCTTGGGCATCGCTGTCGTCGCGTGGTTACTCCGTCCTCCCGGTGACGACGGTCGACGCCGCGACCGCGTGCTCCCGGCCTTGCGGGACGCCGCAGTGTGCACGTTCGCCGCGTGGGTATCGGTACACGCCTGCTACCAGTTCGACGCAGGGCTCTACGACCCGGCCGTGCACGCACCGATAGCGGGCGGCCTGATCGCCGAGAGTTCGTGGCTGCTCACGCTCGTGCAGTGGCTCCCCGACCCCCTTGTCCGAGGGATCGACTTCCAGATGGATGCCGGCAGCCAATTCGACACGGTTGGCTTTCTCGGCAAATTCAGCGACTCGCACAGCATGTACTACGCCGTCGCTCTGCTGACGAAACTGCCGCTGGCATTCCTCGCGCTGATCGGCATCAGCGCCGTTTGGCAGCCGTTCAGCAAGCGGCTTCCTCGACACGTCCTGTGGGCGACAGGAACGACGTTTGCCACCCTGTTCTTCTATCTGTCAGTGGTCGCGAACATGCAGATCGGCGTGCGCTACATCCTTCCCCTGATGCCGATTCTGATCTTCTTCGCGGTTCGACCTGTCGAGGGAATGTGGAAGACCGGTCGCGCAGGTCGCGTAGCGCTCGCCGGCATCTTTGTGTGGATGGGTGCGTTCTGCTTTGCTCACTGGCCGAACTTCATCGGCGCGTTCAATGCCTTCGGCGGGCCGCGCCCGTATCTGATGTTCAGTGACTCGACGTTCGACTGGCAACTGGCCCCCAATCTGGACGAATCGCGAAAGACGCTCTTGGCCCGCCATCCAGGTTCTCACCAGATGCACTTCAGGAGTGGGCCACGCATCGGTCCCGTGATCATCTACGGGCTGGATTTCTGGCCTCGATACAAAATCGAGCACGGACCCGTCTACCACTGGCTTCGCGAGTTCGAACCTCTCGACCGCGAAGGCGCGTACTACTACTTCAACCTCACGGAGGACCATTTCCGACTCGGTGCGCACGGCTTCGACACGAGAGCAGGGGAACGCAATCGCCGCAATCTCTGCGTCGCGCTGCTGGGCGCGAACAAACTCATGGAAGTGACGACGCTGCTCGCGAAGGGTCCGGATCTACCTCTCGTGCGTCAACAACTCATGGCCCTCCAGGCAGAGCACCCGAATCACCTCATGATCATCGAGTTGTGGAAACAGCTCGGTCGCTATGACATGGTCCTGCAACACCCGATGGTCAGGCCTAGCGATCTCGGAAGATGCTACTTCGAGCTCGGCAGGAACAAGGACTGCCGTCGCGTCCTGGAGCAGGAGATGAAGACCCGACAGCTCTCCAGCGAGGAGGTGCAGACCCTGTGTTCGGCCCAATATCGCGACGGCGACATTCGACAGGCGATCGTGACGTCGAAACTTCACCCGCCATTGATGGGAACCCCAGAATTCGCGAACCACGAACTGACGATCAACAAACTCGAAGCCCAGTGGGGCGAGCTCGAGACTCTCATGCGGCAGATCGACACTCGCATGCTGAACCGGTGATCCACGACACGGCGAACGCCCGGCCTGCCTCGAGTTGGCGCGAACGTAATGCGCGTTGGCTGGCACTCCTGGCTCTCGTAATGCCGTTCGGCATCGCCGTGGGGATGTTGTTGTACATGGGGATGCCCGACGCACTTCCGAGCGGCGACAGCGGACTGCTCGAGCTTGCAGTGCGCTCCGCGATGCACGGCGAACAATTCACGGGGAGCTACTCACGGTTTGGGTTCCATCACCCCGGGCCGGTCTACTTCTACATTCAAGCCTTTCCGTATTGGTTGTCCGGGGGAACGACCATCGCACTTCATCTGACCGCCATCTGCCTCAACGCAGTCTCGGTCGGGAGCATCGTCTGGGTGTTATGGCGGACACTGCCCGGGACGGTGTTCTCGTTCAGCCTGGTCACGCTCAGCCTGTACTGCATGTTCCTCGGTCAGTTCCTCATCGAATACTGGGACCCGGCCGTGACGATCCTGCCATTCGTGTTCCTGCTCCTGTGCTGTGCGGGTGTCATGAACGGCGACTCGCGGCTCATTGGGCCCGCCTCCCTGGCGGGGACTTTCGTGGCACAGAGCCAGCTCACGTACGTGCCCACGGTGTTGTTGGTCGCGGGCGTCACTGCGCTGTGCCGCTTGTCCGGGCCGAGACGATGGTTGTCCCTGCCTGAGTCCGAAAACCCGATCAGGCGACGCGCCGCCATCGCGTGGACGATCGCGCTCACGATCCTCTGGACGCCAACGATGTTCGATCAGCTCTTCGGATCCGGAAACCTCACCCACATCTTCACCGCGTTCCTCGGCAACTCGGAACCGTCGCTGCACTCGTTTCGCGACAGTTACGCCGAGCTATGCCTGGCGACGTCCCGGTTCTTCGCCCTGCCGCTCGCGACAGGCGCCGACATCGATTCAAAAGTGTCCGTGGTGACAACGCACATCGTGTTGATACTGCAACTGGGCGTGTTGATCGTGGGTGGCATGGCTTTCGGCAGGCGACCGCTGATCCGCGGCCTGAGCATGCTTGGGCTCGCATGCTTCGCCGTGTTTCTGTTCTCCATCCAGTCGATCAAGGGCCAATTCCACTTCCACATCACGCTCTGGATGAGCTGCGTTGGTCTCGTCACTCTCCTCGTCGCGGGACTCATGGTCGAAGCAGCGTTCCGCGACAGGCTTGCGGGAAAACCGAGGACCATCGTGATCACGATTCTCGCGATGATCTGCGGATTCCTCGCGTACCACAACAGCAAGATGAACGTGTACTACACCGTGCTCGCACGGTGGCAACACGGCACGGCGCCATCCAGCCTGCTGATCCGATCGAGCCGCGACGAGACCGTGCGCGCGCTGGAACACGACCGCAATCGGCCCATCGCCGTGCGCGTCGAACCTACATCCATGTGGTACGGCGCGAGCGGATTGGTGCTGCTCCTCGCTCGCGAGGGATTCGACGCTCGCGCCATCGGACCGCACGAAACTCGATTCCCCATGCGGTACCGGTTGACGGCTGCGGATGGCGACGCCGCGGAGTTGCTCCTGATCGTGGACGAACGGGATCCCGGACCGGGGTACGCGCTGCTCGGCTCGTCAGGATTGATGCGCCTCTACAAACGCCACTGATCGACGGTATTGGGAGGTTCCCGGCCTTGCGCGAACGCGAGGACGTTCTCCGCAGCGATGCGACACATCGTCGTTCGCGTGGCCACGGTGGAACTGGCGATGTGCGGGAGCAGAACGACGTTGTCGAGTTCGAGCAAGCGCGGGTCGATGTCGGGCTCCGACGCGAACACGTCGAGCCCCGCGCCGCGGATGACTCCTGTTCTCAGCGCTTCGATGAGGGCATCCTCATCGACGATCGATCCCCGCGAAGTGTTGACGAGAATCGCAGTGGTCCGCATCTGACGCAATTCCTCGGCGCCGATCAGCCCCTTGGTCTCCGACGTCAGGGGAACGTGAACACTGACGAAGTCCGCCGCCGCCAGCAACTCGGCGAAAGCGATGTTGGCCACCCCGAACTCGGCCTCCAATCCCGCGTCCAAACGCGACCGGCTGTGGTAGATGACACGCATGCCGAAACCCCGGGCACGCCGAGCGAGCGCCTGTCCAATTCGCCCCATGCCGACGATACCGAGCGTTCGGGCGTGCACATCGAGCCCTGACAACAGATCGATCTCCCACTGTCGCCACTTGCCCGCGCGCAGAAACCGCTCGGCCTCCGTGATGCGGCGGGCAGTCGCCATGAGCAGCGCAAACGCGTGATCCGCCGTGCTCTCGGTGAGCACTCCCGGCGTATTGGTCACGACGATCCCGCGCCGCTCGGCGGCAGCGATGTCGATGTTGTCGTAGCCGACGGCGACGTTCGCGACGATTCCCAACTCGGCGCCCGCGTCGAGGATGCCCTCACCCACCGAGTCCGTGAGCTGACAAATCAGGGCGTGCTTGTCGGCGACCGCCTCGGCGAGTTCCTCGGGAGTCATCCCATCGCGGGAATCGTGGTACGTCAGGGCCACGTGTGGACGAAGGAGATCCACCGCCTCCGGGAAGACGTGCCGAGTCACGAGCACGCGGCACTCGCTCACTCTTCGTCGTCGCCGTGCGAGTGGTTGTGCAGCGGTTCGTCCAGGTCCGTGACGTCGGTCTTTCGATCCGACGGATCGTGGAGCAGGTTCTCACTGGACGCCACCGCCGTCGCGACGGTCGCGTCACCGGTCACGTTGAGGACGGTACGACACATGTCGAGGGGCCTGTCGACGCCGAGAATCAGCGCGATTCCAGCGGCACCGATCCCGATCTGGTTGAGGACGATGATCAGCATGACGATCCCGACGCCGGGGACGGCCGCCGTTCCGATCGACGCCAGAGTCGCAGTCAAGACGATCGAAAGCTGGTCAGAGAAGTCCAGGTCCTTCTGCAGGGCGTTGGCGATGAAGACCGCGGCGACACCCTGATACAGGCCGGTCCCATCCATGTTGATCGTCGCGCCTAGCGGCAGGACGAACCCGGAGACCTCGTCGTCGACGCCGACGTTCTTCTCCACGCAGCGCATCGTCACGGGCAACGTCGCACCCGACGAGCTGGAGCTGAACGCGAGCAGTTGCGCCGGCACGATCCCCCTGAAGAACCGGGACAAGGAGACCTTGGCAATGAACTTGAGGATCGAGATGTAGACGATCGCTCCGTGCAAGAACAAGGCGAGGATCACACATCCCATGTACGCGGTCAGCGCGCCGAGCAGCTCTTTCAGTTGTTCGGGGTCCTGGCCCATTTCGGCGATCACGGCTGAGATCAGCGCGAAGACACCGAACGGTGCGATCTTCATGATGAGCATCACCATCTCGATGATCGCATCGGAGAGAAGCTGGAACACCCTGATCACATGGGAGGCCGCCTTGGTCTCGAGTCGCGTGAGCGCGATACCGAGCATCAACGCAAAGAAGACGACCTGCAGCATCGCCCCCGATGACAGCGCACCGAACGGATTGGTCGGTACGATCTGCGTGAAGAACTGCGCTAGAGGACTGTTGTCCTGCACCTGCTTCGCCACGGCTTCGCGTTTCGTGACTTCGTCGGCGAAGTTGGCCTGGAGCTTCTCGACAAGGTCGGGAGACATCCCCGTTCCGGGATCGAAGAAGTTGACGACCAGCAGACCGATCGTGATCGCGATGGCCGTCGTCCCGAGGTAGAGCGCGATCGTCTTGCCACCGATCCGCCCGACCTTGGACGTGTCGTTCAGACTCGCAACACCGGCGACGAGCGAGAAGAGGACGAGCGGAACGGCGATCATCTTCAGCAAGCTCATGAAGAGATCGCCGAGGGGCTTGACCCAGCGGATGACGATCACCACCCAGAGCCGAGCATCGTCGCGGGACTTTGCGGCCTTCTTGTACGTGATGATGTTCGAGGCGAACTCATCGAGTGCCTCGGCCGCAGTCTTGTTCGCCGCGATGTCGCGGTTCAGGCCCCTGGCCGCCGCTTTGAAGACCTCGGCATTCTCGCTGAGGTTTCCTAGCGCGGCGACGGCGTTCTTGTGGGAGTTCGTATCCTTGGCGGACGGATCCACGCCGTCCAGCAATTGCGCCACCCGCGCGTACTTACTCGCATCGACTAACTGCAGGCCCCGCGCAACCTCGGGGTTGCGCGACAGGTAGTCCTCGACGCGGTTGCTGTCGAGCTGCGCTGCAGCAATGCCGAAGCCGACACCCGCAACCATGCCAATGAGAATCCACCAGTGCAGCGCGAGCTTCTTCATCGGTGAAGAAGGCTAAGCCATCGGCGGGCGATTACCCCTACGGCTTCTTGTTGAACTTGTCGTAGGCCTTGTGCACCACGGCCCACTGGCCCTCGCTCCACTTGCAGACCGCCATGTTCACCGTCCCCAGCAACTTCAACCGCATCTTGTCATCCGCCTTCGCGTTGCTCTTGGCGATACCGTCGGTCAGGCCCGGGACACGACCGCGTCCGGGACTCCACGCACCGACACCGAACTGTCGCTGCGCCGCGCACACCGCGATGAGGTATTCCAGGATGAAGTTCTGGGGGATCGTGCTCTTCGCCGGCTTCTTCAACGAATCGAACGCGAACCGCACGACGCGCCCTCGCTCGTAGCGCAGAGTCCGGTCATCCTCGTCCTTTTGGGCCTGGGTCTGGGTGATGATTCGCTTGACGGATTCGATCCTCTTGGACCGCCGCCCATCGCGGACGATACGCTTCTCGCGGTCGCTCACCTCGAGCACGAACTTGCCGCGCTCGAGCTTCGACAGGCGCAGATAGTTCCCGAGCCCCCCACGAATCCACTTTGGGAGGTTCCGGTGCAGGTCCTTGTCCTTGTCGTGCAGGTAGTAGTGCAGGATGCCCTCTGTGAGGTCTTCCAGACCCGTGATCTCCTTCGGCGGTCGCCTGTCCGGCGCCACGATGATCTCGCGGATTCCGGGAACGTAGTGGCTGAACCGTCGCGATCTTGTCCGATACATCCAGTAGTCGGTCTTCTTGCCGAAGACGCGAATCACTGACTTGATCACGGTCTCGTCCGAGACGCCGGAGAGGTGCTCGTGACACCACTCCATGATGGAGTCCGCTGCCTTCGTGATCTGGGTCGTGAACCTGGAGTCGGCGTTCGACACGATCAAGAAGTGTTTCGACGCCTTGATCTTGAAGGTCGGAGCGAGGTTCTCGCGCACGCGTGCGATGAATTTCTCTTCGTACTTCGCGCGGCGGACAAGCCGATCCTTCTGGGAAAGCTGTCCCCAGCGCTCGGCGTTACGGATCCACAAGGGAGGCGCCCACGGGTCTCCATCCGTCGTGCCACTCTCTACCGGAGTGCGGCGGAAGCTGCGCAGACACATCTGCAGGCGCTGTTTCAGTACCGTGGCGTGATCGTCCAGCACCATGAACTCGACGGCAACGGAGTGCTTCTCGAAATTGTACACCCGAGTCGTCAACCGATAGACGCGGTCGTTCTCCCGCCGTCGAATCTGATACTCTGTGTACGGCACGCCATCCGACTCCCCCTTGTCGCTGTCCATATACATGAGAAAGCCCGACAGGTTGCGAGCGAGGTAGTCCTTGTAGCCGGAGTAGAACTCGACGACCGAGACGGGCCCCGTTTTCTTCGCCGCTGCCTGGGCGGCGTTCGGCTCGGGTCGCTTCGGCAGGACCAACACGTGCAGGGTCGGTCGATGCGCCGTCGCGCTACCCTTGATATGCCATTCCTTGGTCGAGACGTAGTGCCCGGTCAGGAAGCGCCGGTCCTTCTCAGCCGGCCACCGACGCCATTTCAGCGGCAGCCGGAACTTGAAACCCACCTGGGAATCGACGTGGTAGCCCCTCTGAGCCGGAACGCTGGCCGTCAACGTGAGGGGAACGGCAGGGAGTGCCAGCCACAGGAGAGAGGCAGCGATGATCGGGGGGAGAACTGTGAGCTGCATGGTTGTGCAAGAACCAAGACCAGCAGGCGATGGCAAGCATAAGGGATCTCGGTCGGACAATCCTGATGTTACAGGCGAGACACCTTTGCGTACGCAAGAACGGCGGCACGACTGGAGCCGCGACCGCCGTTTGCGTCTGGGAAAGCCAGGTCTCTACTTGTCGCCGCGGAGCGCCTCGTCGAGGGCCACCTCGAGCATGATCGAGTAGTTGTCCGGCTCGATCTCGAGGGCGAGTTTCTTCAACCGCTTGACCTCCGGATCGTCATCAGACTTGCCACCGCGATTCAGGCACTTCGCCTTCCAGATGTAGAACATCCCGTTCAACGGATCGATCGCAAGTGCCTTGTCGAACGTGGCGATCGACTCCCGGTACTTGCTCTTGCGGTACTGGGCGCGCCCGAGTCCGTAGTAGGTCATCGCATTCTTGCTGCCCATGTCCAACGAGATGTTGTAGAGGCGTTGCGCCTTGATGGGCATGCCGCGCATCAGCGCGAACATTCCCGCCATGTGGTAGCCGCGATGCGTCGCGGGCTTGAGCGTGCGGATGTACGCATGCCACTCCTTCTCCAGAGCCTCGAGACTCTTGACCCCGAGATACGAGACCAACCAGTTGATCTGCTCTTCCGGCTCGACCGTTCGCGTGTTGTAGCCACCGGGGGCCAACACCTTCTTGATCTTCTTGTTCTTGGCGAGGCCGACGTAGTACTTCTTGAACTTCTTGGCGTACTTCTTGTTCTCGAGCAGGTAGTGGACAAACGTCCAACCCCAGGCGTAGTGACCCGCGCCAAACCTCTTGGTCGTGATCAATTCGCGGAGCGAGAGCCAGGCCTCTTCATCATTGCTACCGGTCTTCTTGCCGGCGACACGGTTCAATCCGACGGTGTCCTGGACGTACGCGAGGCGACCTTCCTGCAGGCGACCAAGCGTCATCTTCTTGCGCTTCGGATCCCACTCGCTGGCGCCGTAGTACTCAGCCAGCGATTCGTTGATCCAACGAGGGTGCCTGAACTTTGGGTCGATCAGGTACGTCAGGTAGTGGTTCGTCTCGTGGAACATCGTGTCGATCGTGGATTCGCGATCGAGACGGTCGTAGTAGAAGTTGAGTTGGAGATGTGATTCGAGCGGCATGAACCACCCGGCGACACCGGCGGGGGCACCACTCACCTGGTGGAAGTAGTCCTCGTCGTGATAGAAGCAGACAGACACGCGCTTCTTGGGGTGTTTGAACCTCCACTCCTTCTGGAACTCCTTGTAGTACACCTCCATGAGGACCATGTATTCCTTCATGTCCTCCGGATCGACGGTGAACTCGAAGTCGAAGTGCGCCGTGGATTTCTTGTGCCGCTTCGCCCACTTGCGGTGCGTGAGGGCTTCCGCGATCTTCGCTTCGCGCTTCTTCCTCTCGCGTTTCAGCTGAGCATCCCGGATCTTGGCCTTGATCCAGCGGCCCTTGTAGAGGACCAGGCCCTTGGCAAGCTTCTCCTTGGCCTCTGGCGTCAACGAGCTGTCGTCGCCGCTCGCGTTGCGCGCCGTGGTGGCCCGGATCATCGAGCTCGGGATGTACACGTCGCCGTTGTCGAAGTGGACCATGACGCCCTTGTCGTCCTTGGTCATCTTCTTGTTCATCACGAACCGACCGTCGATGAACTGCAGGCTCTCCTGCGCGACCGACGCGGGGTTGAGCGCCGCACAGGCCGCTGTGATCAGAAAGCAGGTCTTCAGTATCGTCATGTTCGGTCCCTCTCCTACTTGCAGTACTTCTCGAAGGCCTTCGTCAAGCTGGCCCATTCGGCTTCCGTCCAGTTGCAGAGCACCTTGTTGATGTTCTCGCAGATCTTGGTCCGGCGAATGCTGAAGTACTTGTTGTTAGAGTTAGCCTGCTCTTCCTCTTCGGCCTCGGTATCAGCGTCAGAGCGTCGCGTGGCAGGGTTCTTGTCTATGTAGTCCTCGGCCTGGACGATCGTCTCCCTCATGTACTTGAGGATGAAGTCAGTGCCTCTGAACAGCTTGTGCTTCTTGCCCTTGCCCTCCATGAATCGGAGGTAGCGCAGGATCTGTTCACTGGTGTACTTCTCCAGGTTGTTGCCCTTGCGGAGAATGTCAGTGGTGACATGCATCAACTCCCTGGG
>CAYYAQ010000013.1:0-26719 GCA_964469555.1 uncultured candidatus Brocadiaceae bacterium
GAGGCTGCGGTCGTGGAGATGCGCGACGCGGGATTGCTCGGGGAACGCATTCTCGATTCGGAGTTCGGATTCGAAGTGCACATCCACCGCGCACCGACGACCTACGTGGCCGGCGAGGAGACCGCGGCGATTGATTCGATCGACGGCGGCGAGGGGAAGCCGCGCAAAAAACCGCCCTACCCCGGCACCGCAGGCGTGGCCGGCAGGCCCACGACCGTGAACAACGTCGAGACGCTGGCACACGTGCCGGCGATCGTCCGCAATGGCGCGGCGTGGTACGCAGCGATCGGGACGGAGGGGAGCAAGGGCACGATGTTGTTCACGCTGGATGACCGCGTGCACAACCCCGGCGTCTACGAACTCCCGTTCGGCGCGTCGTTCCGCGAAGTGATCTACGGCTGTGGTGGCGGACCGAAGAGCGGTAAGTCCCTGCACGCGGTGCTGCCGGCGTTGTCCTGTGCATTCCTCCCGGCAGAGCATCTCGACGCGCCAATCGACCACGAGTCGATGAAGGCGCTGGGCACATCGCCGGGTTGCGGAGGAGTGAGCTTCATCGAAGAAGGTGACGACGTGGTCGCCCGACTGCTGGAGATCTCGCAGTTCTTCATGGACGAGCAATGCGGCCAGTGCTCGGCGTGCCGAATGGAGACGAATCAGCTCGTACACATTCTCGGCGGAGTGCGCGCGGGGAAGGGTCCGGGCTACGACAAGCAGATCGCGAAGATCACGACGTTCGCGCGGGGCAAGGGTCACTGTTCGCTGATCGAGATGGCAGCGGCCTCGATCGTCAGCGCGGTCGAATTGTTCGCCGAAGATCTCGCGACCGCGGCAGGACCCGGCGACGGCGAGGAATGAACGAACTCGTCGACATCGGCGTCAACCTGACCAACAAGGCGTTCCGCGGCGACCTTTCCGCGGTGATGCAGCGAGCGCAGGACCGCGGGGTCACCCGCATGGTCGTGACGGGCACGAGTATCCGTGAGAGCCACGCCGCGAGTGAACTCGCCGCGGAGCACGCGAACCTCCTGTACTCGACAGCGGGCGTGCACCCACACAACGCGAAGGACTGCGACGACGCGACGTTGGCGACGCTGCGCGAGCTGGCAGCCAAGCCCCATGTCGTCGCGATCGGTGAGTGCGGCCTGGACTTCAACCGCGACTTCTCGCCTCGACCAGATCAGCGCGAGTGGTTCGAGAAGCAGGTCGAGCTAGCCGTCGAACTGAAGATGCCGTTGTTCATGCACGAGCGCGACGCCGGCGAGGCGGTGCTCGAAATCCTCGCTCCGCACCGCGAAAACATCTCGGCGGGTGTCGTGCACTGTTTCACGGGCGACGAGGCAACGCTCGACGCCTACCTCGAACTCGATCTGCACATCGGCATCACGGGTTGGATCTGCGACGAACGCCGCGGCAAGCACCTCCACTCCCTGGTGCGAAAGATCCCCCTCGACCGCCTGATGCTAGAGACCGACGCGCCGTACCTGACGCCGCGGACGATCCGCCCCAAGCCAAAGAGCGGTCGCAACGAACCCGCGTTCCTGACGCACGTGTTGACCACGGTCGCGGAATGCCTCGACCTTCCCGAATCCGAAGTGGCCGCTGCCACCAGGCAGACCGCGAGCCAGTTCTTCCAACTCGACTCCTAGGAGTTGAAAACGGCTTCGCAAAGCTCGGGAAAGGTGACTTCGGCGGGCTCGACCTCGCCGTCCAACAGCCCCTTCATGGCTTCGAAGACGGCGGGGTTTGGCGCCATGATGCTGCCCGCGCGGTTGCCCGTGTAGCGTTGATGCGTCACCGGCGTCGCGATGTCACACATCTCGATGTGGTCGCGCAGATCAGGCGGTACGGCTTCGGCGACTCGATCGGGTGGAGAGGACAAGGCGGGGTGATCGTTGGGGTCGGGATCAGAGACCGAGTGTCTCGTAGATCTGACGCGTCGCCGAGGACTTGTTCAGCGTGTAGAAGTGGATTCCTCGGACGCGGTGGTCCAGTAGATCCCGGCACTGCTCCGTTGCCCAGTGGATACCGACGCGTTCTACGGCTGCCGCCTCGTCCGCACACCGATCGACCGCACGCATCAGCGAAGCAGGAAAACGGGCTCCCGCCGCAAGCTCCGCCATCCTCTTCATGCCGCTGACCGAATGGATCGGCATCAACCCCGCGATGATGGGAACTGTGATACCCGCGAATTCACAGCGGTCGCGGAAGTCGTAGAAGTCATGGTTGTCGAAGAACAGCTGGGTGACGATGTAGTCCGCACCAAGGTCGACCTTGGCCTTCAAGTGGTCCATTTCGACGAGCCGGTTCGGGGTCGCCGGATGGCCCTCTGGAAAACCGGCCACGCCGATACCGAATCCCCGTGAGTCCGGGTGCAGGCCTTCTGCGTTGAACTTCTTGATGAATTCGACGAGATCGGAAGCGTGCTGGAACGCATCCTGTGACTTGTCCCAATCTCCACGATCAGCGGGAACGTCCCCGCCCAAAGCCAGGATGTTCTGCACGCCTGCCGCGGCGTAACGTTCGAGGATCTCGCGGATCTCGTGCTCTTGATGGCAGACACACGTCAGGTGCGGCACGGTCGTGAGCTTCGACTCCGTCTTGATGCGAAGGACGAGTTCGTGGGTCATCTCGCGCGTCGAGCCTCCGGCGCCGTAGGTCACGGACACGAAGCTCGGATTCAGTTCCTCGAGGTCCGTAATCGTGGCGTAGAGCGACTCCCAGGTCTTCTCCGTCTTCGGCGGGAAAAACTCGAACGAGAACGTCGTCTCGTCTCGGGCCAGGGTGTCGCAGATGTGCATGCGATTATCGTACTGTCTCGCGGGCGAGGTTCCTTCTGCGATTTCCAGGGCGCTTCAGTTCGGACCCTATTCGATCCTCGCGGTGTGGGCTCGGAGTTCGGCGAGTGGATAGAATGTCTCCCGCCAGCGGATGCCGCCCTGGCGCAGAACGAACCACGCCGAACGCGCCGTCGCCCAGGCGAGCAGCGGCAACGTCAGCGGCGCCAACAGACCGGGAACGATTGACCAACCATGGCGTCGCGCCATCCACATCGCTGGGGCCGTCGCGCACAGCATCCCGATGGCAGCGAAGAACCCAGCCGGCGTGGCGAACACCAAGCCGATCAGAGGCAACGCCCAGACCAGGAGAACCAGCGTGACGTTGGCCACGGCGCGAGGAACGCTGTATCTGAGCTTCGCGAAGAGGTTCTTCTCGAGCACCTGCACGAAACTCCGTGCGCTGTGCGCCCACCGGACTTCGAAGTCCGGGATCGCGGCGTAGAGTCGACTGCGCAGTCCCTTCTGCCTGACCAGCCAGCCCAACGCGAAGTCCTCGACAACCTCGAGTCGCACGCTGTGGTGCCCGCCGACGGCATCGTACGCCTCACGTCGAAACAACATGAATGCCCCGACGCCGACGTAGCTCAGCCGGAAGTCTCGATTGAGGCCCGCGGCGATTCCCAGCAGACCCAGGGTGATCATCGTCACGGCGGACTTCCCCACGAGCGTGCACTCGCCGAGACCCGGGACGAGACAGAAGTGATCGGCACCGTCCGACGCGGCGCGGTCCAGGGTTCGCGCAACGACGTCCTCACCGATCCAGGCGTCCGCGTCCATGAAGAGGAGCCAGCCCCCCCTCGCCCTCTCGGATCCGAGATAGCAGGCGTGGCACTTGCCGAGCCAACCGTCGGGCACGGTCTCGACGCGGATCGTCGTCAGCCGATCGCTCTCTGTTGCGAGCTTCTCGAGAATCTGCGGCGTCTCGTCATTGGACCGATCGTCGATCACGATCACCTCGATGTCGACGTCGACTTGGGACAACAGACCCCGCACTGTTCGCTCGAGTCGTTCACCCTCGTCCCGCGTCGGGATGATGACCGAAACCATCCCGTGGTTAGAAACATCGCCGACATCGCGCGGCAGGTCGCGCAGGCTCCGATGTCCGACGATGCCGAGCAAGAACACCATCGTCCAACCCACACCAACGACCAGAAACGCGACAAAGAATACGGTATCCAACGCGTCTACTCGCCGCCCTTCTTGCGACGCTTCATGAACCGCAGTGCCCGCAAGCGAAGCTCCATGCGGGTGAGCCATGACTTGTCTTTCGTGGCGCCCTTGATCTTCTTGAGACTCTTCAGCGCGGTCTCGAACAAACCCGCATCCTCGATGTGGTCCGCATGGGAGAGAAGCGCACTCCAGAACGGGAGCGCGATCCCCCCGCGCGGAATGCGGCCCTTGCGCACCATCGCGAGCATCTTCTCACCGCCAGCCTCGATGCTATCCGGTCGCTCCTTGTCGACATCTGCGAGGATCCGCATCGCTTCCAGCTGGATCTTCATGTGTTTGAGCCACTTCTTGTCGCTCGCGACTGCGGGGATCTTCTTGATGTTCCGCAACGCTGTATCGAACAGATCCGGGTTCCTGGTCTGGTCCGCGTGGCCGAGGAGGACCTGCCAGAAGGGAAACGCCAACTGCCCACTCGGTACGCGACCGGCGCGCATCATAAGCAACATCCGTTTCGCGGCGCTCGTGACGCTCTCCGGATTCTTCTCGTCGACGCTGCGGAGGATCTCCATCACCTCGAGGCTGGCCAGGCTGCGCCGAATCACGCGCCGTTGTTCGACACTGAGGTAATCCGCGGTCTGGAGTTCCTTCTGGATCGCCTTCGGTCCGAGGTGGCCAAGTTGGAGGCGCTTGATGAAGTAGTCCGCTTTCGCCTTCTTCTCGCCTTTCGCGGCGCGGGCCCGCAGTCTCGAGAACGCGGCAACTTCGCGATGGAGCACCGAGGCGATATCCTCGACCGAACGGATCCCGTCGACGCCTGCGATGCGCCGACCGGCGGCGTCGGTCACGACCATGTGCGGAAAAGAATCCCCGCCGAGGCGAGAGAGGAGATCCTGATGCTCGTCGGTCTTTACCTTCGAAGTAATGTGGCAGAAGAAGACCGCTTTCGAGGACAGCTTCGCGAACTCCTCGGTCGAGAACAGCGTGTTCTCGATAGCCTTGCAGGGCGGGGAGGGCGCGTAGGAGCGCGTGAAGTAGATCACGATGGGTAATCCCTTCTCCTCTGCCTTGGCCTTCGCCTTGTCAAATTCGGTCACCCAGCCGGTTCGTTTGAGGAACGGCGAGCTCAGTTTCTGGTCGCGCAGGGCCGCGAGTCTCGCTTCCTCACTCTGCCCGGCGCGCTGTTGCCCCGTGGCGGAGCTGAGCAACAGGGCGCCAGAGGCGACGACGATTGACAGGTTCCACATCATTTTGAACCAACGAAGATAGCGGTTCCGAGTTCGGTCTCGGTTGAAGACGAGGAATCCTGACTACTACTTCTTCTTCTGGTCGAGGGCCTTCAGGTCGGCGAGCTGCTTGCTGCGCAGCTCGAAGAAGCGCCTGCTGATCGCTCCGGTGGCCCGGAGCGCCCGGAACGCCATCTCGAAGGTCTTGGCGTCTTTGCGTTCGAGGGCGTCTTCGAGGGTGACGTACCAGGGGGTCATCCCCGCGGGTCCCTCGGGGAGCCCGACCGTCTTGTGGAGCTTCATGAGCTTCTTCGCGTACCGACCGAACGTCTTGGGCTTCGTCGTATCGAGCCCTTCAAGGCAGTCCCTCACGCTGTACTCCATGAGGCGCTCGCGGATCTCGGCGGTCTGGGTCTTCGAAAGAAACCTACCTTTGCCCAGCGCCTCCTTCATCGCGTCGAGGGTCAGATGATCGAGTTCGAACTGCTTTATGAAGAAAGCAGCCTTGGCTTTGTTGTCGCCGCCCTTCGCTGCTTTCTTCAGGTCGTAGAACTCCTTCACCTCGCCGGTGAGAGTCGCTTCGAACGCCGCGGCGCCATCGTCGCGCACCTTGCTGCGTTGTTGCCTCGCGACGAACTGTCCCGAGTCGTTCATGAAACAGACGTACGGCCATCCGGCGCCGCCCTTCTCGTCGAGCAGGCCTGGATAAGGTTCGCCTTTCACCTGACTCGTGATGTGGCAAAACAGCACCACCTTCTTGCTGAACTTCGCGAACGTCGCCGTGGAGAGCGGACCGCGTGAAGTAGGCGAAGATCGGCTTGCCCGTCTTCGCCGCTTTTGCCCTGGCCTCGGCGAAACCGAGAACCCAATCCGCGTTCTTCAGGTACGGAAGCTGAAGCTTGCCGTCGCGCAACTCCGCGAGCCGCTTCTGCGACTGCGCCATCGCCGACGCAGACAGGGCGATGGTCGTCGCGACGACAAGCGCAGGGATCAGGCTACTTGATCGGATAGAACACATCCGTGCGCACTTTGTCCGGCGCGGTCGAGGTCGAGTCGGAGACATAGATTTCCCAGGGGGGGCCGTTCCGCTCGGCGCCGTGCTTCTCGAACCAGGCGTCCATCGCAACATGCGCCTTCGCCAGGTTCTGGTAGGGACCGAAGTGCGACGTCATGGCCACCTTGCCGCCCGGCATGGGGTTCGCCTTGATATCACCCTTGTCGATGATCGGCGCCTTCAGCGGGCAACCGACTTCCACGTCGACTTCGTCCTCGCTGAAGCTGTGGTAGACGGCGAACGGCCGCCCATCGAACTCGCCACCGTTGGACTGGGCGTAGACAAACGTCTTCGGAATCTGCACTTGGAATGCTGCGGCGAGGGAGACACCGAGGACGATAAGGGGGGCACTGAATCGAATAATTGGGGATTTCCTTGTCGGGTTCCTCATTGGGGAAGGTCGTTCCCCATAGCTACGGCGCAATCGCAGGGATTCGTACGGGAATTCTAACCACGTCCCCTGGACGCCGTCGGCGCAAGCGCCTACGAGATCGCCACAACATGATGCCGACCCCCGCTTCGACCCCCGATACCGACAAATACGACCTCTTCGCCGTCTGCCTCCCAGGCCTCGAACCGTGGCTGGCGGAGGAACTGCAGGCGCTCGGCGTCGGCGATCCCGAGACGCTCCAGGGCGGAGTGGGTTTCCGGGGAGACCTGACCACTCTCTATCGGACCAATCTCGAAACCGGCCTCGCCGCCCACGTCCTGATCCGGGTCTCCGAGTTCGGTGCGCGGAGTCTCGCCGACCTCGACCACCGCGGCAGCCGAATCGATTGGAAGGATTGGCTCACGCCCGGGACACCCATCGTCGTGAAAGCGAACTGTCGCCGGTCCCGCATCTACCACTCCGGCGCCGCCGCACAACGCATCGAGCGGCACATTCGCGAACACTTGGGCGCGGCCACTGAAAGCCCCGACGCAACACAGCCGATCATCATCCGCGTGCGTATCCAGGATAACCGCTGCACGATCTCACTCGACAGCTCGGGGGAACCACTTCACCGACGCGGATGGCGGCTGAACCCCGGCCAGGCGCCACTCCGGGAGGACCTCGCCCACGCGTTGGTACGGGTGTCGGGTTGGGACGGTCGGAGCACGCTCGTCGATCCGATGATGGGATCGGGCACGGTCCTGATCGAAGCCGCGGGGATGGCACGCCAACTCGCACCAGGCCGAAACCGAAGGTTTGCGATCGAACAACTCGCGTTGCACGATAAAGACCTCCTCGACAACACGAAGCGACGCGCGGACGAACGCGCACTCCCAAACCTCCATTGCCAGATCCTCGGCAGCGACCGAAACGCGAAAGCCGTGGCGAGCGCGACGGAAAACGCTGAACGGGCCGGCGTCCTGCCCGATCTCGAACTTCGCAAAGCGACCCTGACCGAGACGTTCGAGTCTCTCCCGGATCGCTACAACCAAGGCACGGTCGTGACGAACCCTCCCTACGGCAAGCGACTCGACGACGCCTCTGCCCTCGCCAGTCTGTACCGTGCGCTAGGGGACGCGGCCCGGCGACTCCCCGCCGGATGGCGCCTGGCCTTCGCCGCCGCGGACCGTCGACTCGCGCGCCGCACGAAACTCGAACTCGAAACCGCGTTTCTCGCCGACAGCGGCGGACTCAAGATCCACGCGATGCGGACATCGGCGGCTGGCCGGTCAACTCCAGGTACAGAGCCTCCGTCTTCCGCCCCATGAGCTCGATGTCGAAGTGCTCCTCGGCCCGAAGCTTGCCCGCATCACCGAGGCGAGCACACAACGCCGGGTCATCGACGAGGCTCTGGATCGCCACTGCGAGGCCGTCGACGTCCTCAGGCTGCACGTGGATGCCCGACTCACCGGACACCAACACGTCCTTCATTCCCCCGACCTGCGATGCAACGCACGGCACGCCTGTCGAGAACGCTTCGAGCAGCGCGACGCCGAGGCCCTCGTAACGGGAAGGCAGGCAAAACGCATCCGCCGCCGAGAGCGCATCTTCGACGTAGTCGATCTGGCCGGGGATCCTCACCTCTACGTTCTCGGGAAGCGTTGCCGCCTGCGCCCTGAGTTTCTCGCGCTCGGGACCATCGCCACCGAATAGCCAGACCAACCGACGATCGGCAGGAACAGAGACCGCGCGAAGCGCATTCAGCAACACATCGTGGGCCTTGCGAACGTGCAGCGACGCCGTCGTAACGCCGAAGAAGTCCTTCTCGGTGAGATCGAATCGCCGCCGCGCAAGGTCTCGACGACCGGGTTCCCGCAGCCCGCCGAACTTCGAGGTGTCGACACCCTCGTGGATCAGTTCGATGCACGACGGGTCGACTCCGATCTGGAGAACCGCGTCGCGGACGCCGGTCGAGATCGCGACGACGCGATCGACGGCCTTGCCGTAAATCCAACGCCGAAACGGACTGTTGCCGATCGGGTAGTCCATGCGACGAACCGCGACCTTCGGCGGCAGACCACCACCGAACACCCCGGCCAATGCGCCGATCTTGTGGCTCCTCGAGCAGGCCAGATGGATCAGGTCGACGCCCGACTCCCGGTAGATCTTGCGAAGCTGCGTCGCGGCGATGGGGTCTAAGTTATTGCGAAACCGGAGTTCGCGGAATTCGATTCCGATCTCGCGCGCCGCGTCCTGGAACTGCGCGCGCTCATCCAGCACGAGCTCCTGCTCGTGGCCCCGGGAGGCCAGGAATCGAAGGGTGGCGAGGAGCTGATTCTCACCTCCGGAGAATCCTCGCTCGGCAAGAACGTGGAGGATGCGCACGGATCTATCCGGAGTTCAAACGATGCTCGGTCCTCTCGACTCCCACGCTCGAACATGCCGCACCGACGGTTCCGTTGGCGACCTGGTTCTTGACGCCCCAAACGGTGATGCGCTCGCCTCGGGCTGCGACTTTCGCGACCTGCCCGACCAGGTCGTAGGCGCGACCGACGAGCGTCCGCAGGATCTTGGTCTTGATCGGATAGCGATCCCGCAAGCTAAAGTGGTCCGTGACGACGCGATCGAGCCGCATGCCGTTCTGTTCAAACAAGTGCACCATCGTCCTCGATGACACAAACCCGACGTGACCCTTCTCGAAGACCTCGTATTGGCGCCAGTCCGCGCCGACCATTCTCGCGGTCCAACTCCGGTGATGCGGCGTTCGGAATACTGCGACACCACCGGGCCGTAGGATCCGAGAGACCTCGGTGACGAAGGGGAACAGGTCGCTGATGTGTTCGATCACCTCGTTGGCGTGGACCACGTCGAAAGTCCCATCTTCGAAGCCGCACTCGTTCACCTCGTGGGGAACGATCTTGAACGCGTCATCGCGGGTCGCCGCCTTGCCCATCGCAGGATCGGATCCCCACGCTTCCCAGCCATCCTCGACGGCGACTTGCAGAAACCGTCCGGATCCACATCCGATGTCGAGCAACCTTCCCGTCTGCTTGAATCCCGCGGCCTGTCTGAGGAAGCGCCGGTACTTTCGCCGACGCTTGTCGTCCATGACGCGGGTTTCTTCCAGGTGCTGATCGAAGCGTTCGTTGTAGAGCGAGACGTTGAGATCCAGGGGGTTCACGTCTCTCGCCCACGCACGGAGATAATCGCAGTTCGGACAGAGCGTGTAGTCCGCTTCCTCGGTCTTGAAGTGATCGACCATCGCGGTCGAGCAGACCGGACAGTCGTGCGCGACGTCAGGCATTCTCGTGACCATTGCTCCCGGAGACACCATTGCTCGAGAGACCCTTGCCCGAGAGATCGACGTGCGCGATGGGATTCGCGGGCCGAGCTTCGCACGCTGTGCGAACACCGTCTCCGTTTCGAGTCGGATGCGGCTCGAAGACGACGGTGCGAGCGACCGGCTCGGGGCATGAAAGGCTCTGCTCGCCAGCGAGGATGGCGAGGATGTCGCCGACCCTGTTGTGGTAGCGGTGCTTCTCGACGGCGAGATCGTAGCCGTTCCGCGCGATTCGCGCGCGCTCGTCCGGTCGGGCGAGGTAGTGGGTCACCTTCTCGAGGCACTCGTCTCGGTCCTTGTACCATGCGAGGTGTTTGCCGTCTTCGAAGAGGTCCTCCGTGCCAGGCACGTAGCGGATGAGATGGAATCCCCGGCAACCCAGCGTGAGGAACAGGCGGTTGCTGAAGTAGTACGCGGAGTCGTGATCCTGGTTGAGACCGAGTACGATCTTGCTTCGCGCGCAGATCTCGCCGTAGTCACTCGCCCGCAGCTCACGGGCGTAGGAGAGTTGCGGGTGTTTTCTGAGATACGGCATCCACGAATCAATGCGACCAAAGATCTCAACCCGGTGATGCTGGGCCAGCCAGGCCAGGAATTCGGGACGATCACCCATGTGTCCCGGCCCACCGATGAACGCGATGTCACGATCGGTGACCGGCGGGGATTCGATCGCGGCCGGGCTGTGGAACAGCGGGGAGAACCCGCTCAGCATGAACGTCGAATTCGCGACACCGTTGGCGCGATATTCGCGAACCAGCCGCGGCGTCGAGAGGCACAGCAGTCGGACGTCGCGCACGTAGTCGACGTGCCTCTCGTTCGTCACGGTCTGCTCTTCCATCCACACGACGGTCGGCACCTGCTTGGATATCTCGTCCATGAGGGGGCGAGGCAGATCGTGGTAGAACACCACGCAGATGTCGGGATCGAAGCGCTTGCGGATCATGCGGACGACGAACCGCATACCGACCTTGGTGAAGTAGCGCTTGAGGAACGAGCAGTTCAACCAGCGAACTTCGAGACCGTGGCCCCGCATCGCATCGACGAGAGCGCCGGTGCAGCGTGTTCGCGCCTTGGTCTTGCCGAAGAAGAGGACCTTCTTCGGTCGGAGGACCTGACCATCGCCGGACGCGTTGCCGTTGCGGTTGCGGTTAGAATTGAGAGTCATGGAGAACTAGACTAGTGCGTTGGGGTCGTGCGGACGCATCCACGGATTCAGGACTCGCGCATCGCACAAAGGCCACTCCGAACCAATACGACCGGGAGACACATGATCATTCTGGCGACCACCGAACCCAATAATGCCAGGACGTGAAGCCGGTTTGAACGGGATTTCCCCGGACGCGATGACGAGGCCAATATCGAAGACGTGGCGCATATCCCTTTTGGCCAAAGAGCATAGTGAATCCCCCAGGTGACGCTACACGGGACCGGTTATTCCTTCGGTGCCGCTTCCGGGCGGCACAGGCAGCGAGCGAAGTCGAACAGTCACTCCCGCGGGGCGGCGGATGGTCCCGGAGCGGGACGGCGTCAGCTATCGGCAGACAACTGCTTTAGCTGGGACGAGGGCACCAGGAAGAAGCGACCGATGTCGACCTCGAACATCTCGCCCTCGACGCAATCCTCGAATGAGTAGGAGCCCTCCATGGTTCCCCAGCGCGTTCGCAGTGGACAGGTGCTCGTGTACTCGTAGTTCTTGCCCGGCGCGAGAGTGGGGTATTCCCCCACGACCCCAGCGCCCCGCACATCGTCACGCTCGTTGAACGCGTCCTTGATGACCCAATGACGGGAGAGCAGCTTCACCGTTCGCGTACCCGCGTTCGTGATGACGATGCGGTACATAAACAAAAACAGCGGCGCCTCCGGGTGTGATTCGTCCGGCAGGAACTGCGCGGAGGCCTGTACGCGGATCCCGTCAGTCGTCTGGTCGGAGTCCGGGGTTTGTGACGTGAACTCGTTCATCTCTGGATTCATAAACTACATCTCTCGTCGTCGGTTGCAACGGCTTGAGATTCGCCGCTCGGAACGCGACCACGTCAAACCCACGCATTTCTTCCCGATTCGCCGAGGTGGTCCGTGCGACGTCGGGGCGCCTCCCCGAATCGTCGCCACCATGGACGGTTCAGACAGACGGCAGTTGGTTGCCCCGGCGCACTTTGGCCCGGTGACTGAACGACGCGATGACGTCCGGGCGCCCCATGCTCGCGACAGAGCAGTTCGCGCAGCCGTCGCGCAACTTCATGCCGTAGACCTGCCGGCGGAGCTCGGTGTATTTCTCCCCGGTCCAGATCTCGCGGAAACTCTGGGTATTGAAGTCCCCGAACGTCGTGAACTCGAACCAGGCGCCGCAGGGAAAAACCGTGCCGTCCGGGTTGACGTGAATGTAGTACCACGGGAAGTAGCACGCACGCCGGTGGTTGTCCTTCTTCTTCCCCTTGAGAAGGAACTCGTCGAGCTTGTGGTTGAGGAACTCGGCGACACCCATCGCGCCACCAATTCCCACGGCGTCATTGGCGCTGACGATGGCGCTACCACCACCATCCTCGGCCTTGGCAGCGTCGATCTCGGTACCGCCGGCGAGGTTCTCAGGGATCTCCATCGGCAGGGTGACCCGCATCCCCAACTCGTCGGCGACGCGCTGGATCTCCCGCAATGTCGTGTTGCACAGGACCGGATCGTTCATCAGGGTTTCGTGCTCGATCCCTAGTCCACCGACAACGCCCATGTGCACGAAGTTCATCTGCGTCGCGCCCTTCTCGTGCATCAGACGCACGAGGTCGGGCATCTCGTGAACATTCGAACGCATGATGACCGCAGTCGCGGACAGGTGCGGGAATTCGGAACCGGAAGTGCCCTTGATCTCCTTCACCAGGTCGAAGCGCTTCATCACCACGTCCCATTTGGCGGGCGGGCGGATTCGTTCGAATGTCTCCTTCGTCGCGCCGTCGATCGACACGGTGAGGAGAGGCATCTGCACATCGATGATCTTCTCCATGATCTGCCGGTTCATGGAGAGAAGGTTGGTGGAGAAGTGGAAGTTCGGGACGTCGTACTGGCGCGCGAGTTCGAGCGCTCGCGGCAGGTTCTTCGCCATGAGCGGCTCAGAGCTCGACGACAACACCAGATCGTGAGCCAAAGGGAAGATCTCGCTGGCGACCTTCTCCAACAACTCATTGCTCATCGTGTTCGGATTCTCTTCAAAATCCGGATGCGCGAAATGGCACATGATGCAGCGCAGCTGGCACCGCGTTACCATGTCGAGTTTGACTCGAAGGAAGCGTTTCTCTCGGATGACGGGCATGGGTGTGGCGGAAGAGTATACCGGTGTGATCGACGGGCAAGCCGGATCTCCGGCGCGCGGCGCCGGACCAGCCTTGGTGTCGCGGTCCTGGTGACGGGGTTTTCCGGGTTGTCGGAGTCGGGCCAAGAGGCATGATGCAGCCTCATGGGCACCGTCCGATACGGGACCTCGAGCTGGTCCGAGAAGAGCTGGGTTGGGCCATTCTATCCAAAGGGCACAGCTCCGGGCGATTACCTCAACTACTACGCGACACAATTCACGACGGTCGAGGCGGACGTTACGTACTACCGCGTTCCCGACCGCCGACTCGTCACGGGCTGGGACGACAAGACGCCGGACGGTTTCGTCCTCTCGGCGAAGTTCCCGCGAAGCGTGGTGCACTGCGGTCAGGGCCCGATTCCGGACGGGGACAAGCTGCTCGTGTCCGAACACGTGGCGCAGGACACGAACGACTTCCTCGAGGGAATGGCCTATCTCGGACCAAAGTGCGGGCCGCTCGTCCTGCAGTTCCCCTACTTCAACAAGCGTGTGTTCAAGGGCCCGCGGGAGTTCGCGGATCGACTCGTCCCATACCTCGACGCGTTGCCAAAGGCCTTCCGCTACGCGGTGGAGATCCGCAACAAGTTCTGGCTGAAACCCTGGCTGCTGGACCTCCTTCGCGAGCGGAACATCGCCCTCGTGTTGTTGGACCTCGCGTACATGCCCCACCCGGATGCTCTGACGGACCTGAATCTCATCACCACCGACTTCACGTTCGTCCGCCTGATCGGCGACCGGAAAGCCGTCGACAAGCGAACCGATACGTTCGACAAGATCGTGCTCGACCAGAGCGGTCGGATCTCGCGGTGGGCGAAGCTCCTGCAGACTTTCATGTCAGAGGTGCTGATCGCCTACGTCTATGCGAACAACCACTACGCCGGCCACGGGCCGGCTACGATCCGACAACTCGTCGACCTCCTCCCCGCGGAGATGACCTCGCATGACTGACCTCGCGTCCCTCTGGCAGCTCGACCCCGAGATCACGTTCCTGAACCACGGCTCGTTCGGGGCGTGCCCACGGGTCGTTCTCGAGAAGCAGGTGGCCTTGCAGCGGCAGATAGAGCGGGAACCCGTCGCGTTCTTCATGCGCGAGTTCGAGGGGCTGCTCGACGAGGCACGCGGGACGCTCGGAGCATTCGTCGGCGTCGATGGCAAAGACCTGGCGTTCATCACGAATGCGACCGTGGGTGTCAACACCGTGCTGCGGTCGCTGACGTTCGAGCGCGGAGATCAGTTGCTGACGACCGACCACGTCTACAACGCGTGCCGCAACGTGATGAACTTCGTCGGCGAACAGTTCGGTGCGGAAGTCGTGGTCGCGCCGACGCCGTTCCCGATCTCCAGCCCGGACGAGGTCGTCGAGGCCGTGCTCGACCGGGTGACCGAGAAGACGAAGTTCGTCCTGCTGGATCACATCACGAGTCCGACGGGGCTGGTCCTGCCCATCGAGCGCATTCTGCCGGAGCTGCGGGAGCGCGGCATCGACTGCATGGTCGATGGCGCGCACGCACCGGGGATGGTCGATCTCGACATTCGCGCGCTCGGCGCGACTTTTTACACCGGCAACTGTCACAAGTGGCTCTGCGCACCGAAGGGCGCGGCGCTCCTCTACGTGCATCCCGACCGCCAGGAACGGATCCGACCGCTTGCGATCAGCCACGGCGCCAACTCGCCGCGCACCGACCGCAGCCGATTCCTGCTCGAGTTCGACTGGCCTGGCACCGACGACCCGAGCGCGTGGCTGTGTATCCCCGAGTCGATCCGTTTCCTCGGCGGGTTGTACCCGGGCGGCTGGCCCGAGCTCCGCGAACGCAACCGAGCAAAGGCTCTCGCCGGCCGCGACATTCTGTGCCGGGCTTTGCAGATCGACGCGCCCGCGCCGGATTCGATGATCGGCAACCTCGCATCCGTGCCGATCCCGGACGGCTCAGACACGGGTAGCAGCAATCCAATGGGTATGGACCCCGTGCACGACGCGCTGTTTAGCGAGCACCGCATCGAAGTCCCGGTCATGCCATGGCCCGCGCCGCCGAAGCGGCTGCTGCGGATTTCGGCGCAGGCGTACAATTCCGAGGCGCAGTACGAGGTGCTCGCCGGAGCCCTTCTCCGCGTGCTGAACCGCTGACCGGGTGAGGTCTGGGGCGACGGCGGACCTGCCGGCGAGGCCAGCTCCGACTGCATTCACGGGCACAAGGCCATCGTTTCCAGTTATTTCGAAACGGTGTCCCATTTCGAAGTCCGACGCCGCGTGAGGGGGTGAGCAAGGCGGCAACGTGACTGCCAACGCTCGAGATCCACTCCCCACCACTTCGGAAAACAACAATGAAGACTCTCTCCATCGCTATCTCGACCTTGGCTCTGCTCGCCTCGAACCTGGTCAGCCAAACGGTCAGTGACCCCGCCTTGATCCACATCGCGCTGTAGCAAGCGCGATCGCCCGAAGGCAATCCCAGCGCACCCGCGAGATTCGCTCCGGGACGGCGCTCCGACCAGAGGCGGCAGGCTCGAGAGCCTGTCGCCTCTGGTGTTTTGTACGACCGGCGCGCAGATTCTCCCGGACATCCCTGTGCAACCCCCTTGGTCGCCAAGGAGTTAGGTGAATGGTTCCCGGATCGCAGCCGGCACGCTAGGATAAAACACTTGTTTGAAACAAGCGTTTGTCCGAAACATCCCAGGCCATGGCCCAGCCCGAAACCAAGGAGCGCATCCTCGACGCCGCGGAGCGGTTGTTCAGTGACCTCGGCATCCGCGGGGTGTCGCTGCGGGCGATCACCACCGCCGCCCGGGCGAACCTGGCCGCGGTGAACTACCACTTTGGTTCGAAGGACGAGCTGATCAAGGCGGTTCTCGCCCGGCGGATCGAACCAGTGAACACCGTCCGCTTGCAACGCCTCGCCGAACTGACCGCGGGAGATGCGGTCGCGGAGCTCGAAGACGTTCTGGACGCCCTGTTGCGTCCCGCGTTCGAGTTGGCGTCCGATCCCGACGCTGGCGCATTCTGCACGCGCCTGATCGGTCGGGTGCAGACCGAAGCAGACCAGACGTTCCGCGAGTTCTGCGCGGAGCAGTTTCAAGACGTCGCCGAGCGATTCACGGCGGCGATTGCCGCGGCGTGCCCTCAACTCGAACCCCGCGAGTTGGCGTGGCGGTTTCAATTCATGATCGGCTCGATGAGCTTCACGCTCACCGACGCGCTCGACCTGCACACACGTTCCGGCGGGTTGTGTGATCCGCACGACGCCGACGACGCGACGGAGCAACTCGTGCGGTTCGCCGCAGCCGGATTCCGCGCACCAATCGGCCAGAAAAACCAAGCGGGACAGGAGAACACCGCATGAGAACCGCTTGCCTCTTCGCACTCACCCTCACCGCGTGCGCCGCGCCCGAGCGGGGCGACGTCTCGAACGTCGCCGTGAACCCCCCGAGTCAGTGGAACGCGCCCCACGCAAGAGGCGACGTCGACACCGACTGGTGGCGAAAGCTCGGCGATCCCGGGCTCGACGCCGCCATCGATCGCACGCTTCGACACAACCACGATCTGCAGGCGGCTCGGGCACGCCTCTTCGCCGCGGCGTCGCAAGCGCGACTCGCCGGCGCGCCGCTCTCGCCTCAACTCAACGTGGGACTCAACGGCACCCGCCAGCGCTCGGTCTTCGTCGGTCTTCCTTTCGGCGGCGGCGGTCTCCTGAGCAACAACTTCAACTCATTCGGCGTCAACCTGAACGCGAGTTGGGAGATCGATATCTGGAACCGCGTCGGAGCAGCAGAGGATGCGGCGCTCGCAGACCTGGTGGCCACCGCCGAAGACTTGCGCGGTCTGCGCCAGTCCATGGCTGCGCAGACCGCGAAGGCGTGGTACGCAGCCGTCGAAGCACGCGAGCAGATCGCACTGGCGACGACGACCGTCGCGAGTTACCGCGAGACCGAGACGCAAGTCGATGCCCGCTTCCGCCGCGGCGTCCGCTCCGCGTTGGACCTTCGCCTCGCCCGTTCACGCTGGATGAGCGCCCAGGCGCAGCAGCACCAGTGGGAAGAACGCTTCGAGAACGCCGTGCGCCAACTCGAAGTCCTGCAGGGCCGCTACCCAGACGGCAGGTCGAGCATCCCCGAGAAGCTTCCTACCCGAGCCGAGCCGATTCCTGTTGGTCTGCCTGCGGACATCGTGCGCCGGCGACCGGATCTCGTCGCTGCCGAGCGCCGACTCGCTGCCGCGGGCTTCCGCGTCGACGAAGCGCAGGCCTCGATCTACCCGCAACTCTCGCTGTTCGGTCAGCTCGGAACGTCGAGCAACAAGGTCAGTGGCCTGCTCGATCTCGACTTCCTGGCCTGGAACTTGGGAGCGAACCTCGTCGCCCCGATTCTCGACGGAGGCACGAGGCGCGAACAACGCAACCTCGCCATCGCGCGGGAGAGCGAGGCCATTGCCAATTTCGCACAGGTCGCGCTTCGCGCGTACCGCGAGGTCGAGACGTTGCTTGCCACGGACGGGATCGTGCGGAAGCAAGAGCAGACCCTCGCCGAGGCGAGTACCGAGTCCCGCGCCGCGAAGGACCTCTCCGAAGACCGCTATCGCCGCGGTATCGGGGACTTCATCGCCGTGCTCGAAGCCCAGCGCAGCGCTCTCGCGCTCCAAGGCCAACTCCTCACCACCCGTCGCCAGTTGCTTGATTTGCGTGTGGATCTGCATCTGGCGCTCGGCGGTGGTTTTGAAACAACTCGCCCTCCCGCAGCGAAGAGTGGCGCGGAAGGAGACCAACGATGAAGACAGTCCCGACCATCATCACCTGCGCGTTCGTCCTCGGTATCGGCGCCGGCGGCGTCTTCCTCCTGAACAGGTTCAAAGCCGAGCCTGTCGCGGCGAAGATCGTCGTCAACATGCGCGTCGTGTCAAGCCAGGTCGTTCACAACTCCAGCAAACGTATCGACGTGACCACTCACGGCACCGTCACGCCACGCACGGAGATCAGCCTGATCGCACAGGTCTCCGGCGAAGTGACGTCGATCTCGAGTTCACTGGAGAACGGCGGGTTCTTCGCCGCAGAGGATGTCCTCGTACAGCTCGATCAACGCGATTACAAACTCGAGGTCACTGGCGCCGCGGCGATGGTCGCGCAAGCCGAGCTGCGGGTGAAACTGGAAGAGGCTGAAGCCGAGGTCGCCGCTCGCGAGTGGAAGTCCGTCGGCAAGGGCGAAGCGACACCGCTCACTCTTCGCGTCCCTCAAGTACAAGAGGCGAAGGCCGGTCGCGCCGCCGCCAAAGCCGCGCTCGCGAAAGCGAACCTCGCACTCGAGCGCACGACGATTCGAGCACCGTTCGCCGGACGAGTCCGCGCGAAGGCCGTCGACATCGGGCAATTCGTTACGGTCGGAACCAAACTGGCGCGCATCTACGCCGTCGACTTCGCCGAAGTGCGACTACCTCTCCACGACAGCAAGCTCAAGTACCTCGACCTTCCGTTGACGTTTGGTGGGAAGGCGAAGAACGGGAAGGGCACCGTGGTCACGCTGCGGGCTCGATTCGCCCAGCAGGTACAGGAGTGGACGGGGACGATCGTCCGCACAGAGGGCGAGATCGATGCGAAGAGCCGAATGGTCCACGCGATCGCTCGCGTCGCTGATCCCTACAGCCGGGACGGCGACCACGAACGACCGCCGCTCTCCGTCGGAATGTTCGTCGAGGCCGTGATTCATGGAAGGACGTTCGACAACGTCGTCGAGATCTCCCGCGACGCCGTGCGCGACGGCGACGAGGTCCTCGTGATCGACGACGACAACAGGATGTACCGACGGAAGATCCAGACCCTGCACCGCGGTGAGCACACGGTCATCGTCGAGAAAGGTCTCTACGACGGCGACCGAATCTGCCTCTCGACGATCGGCGTGTTCGTGGAAGGCATGAAGGTCAAACTCGAGGACGACGCCGGGCAGAAGGATCGCAAGTGAAGGACGGCGGCATGATCGTCTGGTTCGTGCGCAACCCCGTCGCGGCGAACATCATGATGGGCGTGATCCTGATCGCAGGCGTGCTCTCTTTCGGTTCGATCAAGCGTGAGGTCTTCCCCAATTCCGACACGTACAAGATCACGGTGTCGGTTGCGTATCCCGGAGCGGCGCCGGAAGAAGTCGAGGAGGGCATCTGCAAGCGGATCGAAAACGAGGTCTTCGGCCTCGAAGGCGTGAAGCGGATCACGTCGAGTGCGAACGAAGGCGCCGGCGCGGTGACCATCGAAGTGATGCGAGAGTTCGACGTCCGCGAGGTGCTCGACGATGTGAAGACGCGGATTGACTCGATCGAGAACTTCCCCGACGAAGCACGGAAACCCATTGTGCGAGAGATCGCGGTGCGGCGCCAGGCAGTCAACATCGCGGTGTCGGGTGGCGTAGACGAACGCAGTCTCAAGTGTCTCGGGGAGAAGATCCGCGACGAACTCGCTGATCTGACCGACATCACGCAGGTCGAACTCAACAGCGCGCGGGCCTACGAGATCTCGGTCGAAGTCTCCGAGGAGGCGCTGCGCCGACACGGCCTCACGATGAGTTCGGTCGCCAACGCGATCCGAGCGTCCTCGATCGACCTGCCCGGTGGCAGCGTCAAGACGAGGGGCGGCGAGATCATGCTGCGGAGCGTCGGGCAGCGATACACCGGAAGAGAGTTCGAAGACCTCGTGGTGATCAAGCGCACCGACGGCACGACGGTGCGCATCTCGGACGTCGGCAAGGTCGTGGACGGGTTCAGGGAAAGCGACGAGTCGTCGCGCTTCGACGGCGAACGCGCGGTGATCGTTCAGGTGTTCCGCGTCGGCGATCAAGACGTCGTGCAGATCGTCTCGACCGTCAAGGCCTACGTCGAAACCGTGCGCACCACACTTCCGGAGGGGGTGAAGCTGACTCTTTGGAACGACGAAACGGTCATCTTGAAGAGCCGCATCAGCCTCCTGACGCGCAACATGCTCACGGGGTTGGCGCTGGTGTTCATGATACTGGCGATCTTCCTGCGGCTCCGGTTGGCGTTCTGGGTTTCACTCGGGATTCCGATCTCGTTCTTCGGGTGCGCCGCGTTGATGCCCGCGTTCGATATCTCAGTCAACATGATCTCGCTGTTCGCGTTCCTCATGGTGCTGGGGATCGTCGTGGACGACGCGATCGTCGTCGGCGAGAGCGTCTACTCACACCGTCGGAAGATCCCGGACGGTGAAACCGCCGCGATCAAAGGCGCGAAGCTGGTAGCGATCCCGGTGACGTTTGGAGTCCTGACCACGGTGGCAGCATTCACGCCGATGCTCCACATGGATGACAATGCCCGCAAGCTGTGGATGGACATCGGGCTGATCGTGATCTTCTGTCTGGTGTTCTCGCTTCTCGAGTCCAAGCTGATCCTCCCGTCGCACCTCGCGCACAGCAGGCTCGACCGTGACTCCGACCGGCTGATCCCGAAGTTGTGGACGAAGTTCCGCGGGTTGTTCACGCGCCGCCTCGACTGGTTCGTCGAGAGTGTCTACGAGCCTCTGATCACGAGGGCTCTGAGCGCACGCTACGTCACCGCGTGCATCGCGATCGCGATATCTGCGCTAACCGTAAGTCTGATCACGACTGGGTTCATCAAGACGACGTACTTCCCCCCAATGGAGGGCGACAATGTCGTCGCGACGCTCGAGCTTCCGCAGGGCACTCCCGCGGAGATCACGGACGCGAAGGTCCGCATCCTCGAGAAGAAAGCACACCAGCTGAAGCGAGAGATGGTGGGCCCCAACAACGGCGAGGACATCCGTCACATTCTCGCGTCCGTGGGAACTCAGCCTTTCAAGGTCATCCGCGCGCGGAACTCCGGAAGCAAGAACGCGACGTTCGACGGCAGCCATCTGGGTGAGGTCAACATCCAACTCGCGCCCGCGGAGTTGCGGACCATCAGCGCGGGCGAAGTTGCACGACGCTGGAAGGAACTCGTCGGACCGCTCCCGGATGTCGAGGATCTGTCGTTCAGCATGGACCTCTTCGGAACCGGAAAGGACATCGACGTGCAGCTCGCCGGCAAGGACATCGATGATCTGCGCCGAGCCGCTGACAAGCTGAAGGACCACCTCGCCACGAAGTTCTCCGGCGTGTCGGAGGTCTCAGATTCGTTCCGCGGCGGAAAGAAGGAGGTGCAGCTCCGCATCAAGCCCTCGGCCGAGAACCTCGGGTTGAGCCAGCGCGACCTGGCGTCACAGGTGCGCCAGGGTTTCTACGGCGAAGAGGTACAGCGCATCCAGAAGAAGGGCGAGGACATGCGCGTCATGATTCGATACCCCGAGGCGCAGAGGCAAACCCTGGCCGCGCTCGAGGACATGCGGATCCGCACGCCAAGCGGCGACGAAGTCCCGTTCTACACGGTCGCCGAAGCCACGTTCACGCGCGGGTTCGCAACGATCGCGCGAACGTCTCGCGCCCGGACGATCAACGTGACCGCAAAGGTCGACTCACTGAACAGCACGCTGAGCGCGAACGAGATCATCGCCGTCCTCGAGAAATCGTCCGGTGGGGAGCTCGGGTTCATGCCGAAGCTGATGGGAGAGTATCCGAGTCTCACGAGCTACTCGTTCGAGGGCGACAACCGCGACCAGATGGAGACCCAGGAGTCGTTGCGCAGCGGGTACTTCATCGTGCTGTTCCTGATCTACGCGCTCCTGGCGATCCCGTTGAAATCGTACTTCCAACCACTGCTCGTCATGTCCGCGATCCCGTTCGGTTTCATCGGCGCGATCCTCGGTCACTGGATGCTCGGACTCGAGGTCAGCATCATGTCGATGTTCGGCTTCGTCGCACTCACCGGAGTGGTGGTGAACGACAACCTCGTGCTGATCGACTTCATCAACCGCAAGCGACGGGAAGGCGTGCCGCTGATGCAGGCCGTCGCCGAGTCCGGCGCGGCGCGGCTCCGACCGATCCTTCTGACGTCGTTGACGACGTGCGCCAGCCTCACCCCGCTGCTCCTCGAACGAAGCGTGCAGGCAATGTTCCTGATTCCGATGGGCGTATCCCTCGCGTTCGGGGTGTTGTTCGCGACGATGGTCAGCCTCGTGCTGGTCCCCTGCGGCTACCTGATCCTCGAGGACGTGCTGCGGCTGTTCCGTGGCGGGAAGCCGACCGAGGTCATCCCGGCGAGCTGACGTTCCGTGGGGCGGACTGGCCAGTCCGGCGCGACCGCGCTCGCTATTGGGGGGCACGCCGGTGCTCGCGTTCGGGTTGCAGCGCATCAACGTATCGATTCACGGATTCCCCGATGAATCGTGCATGCTGCGGATCAATCCGTTCTTCATCATCGCCGGTCGGAGTCAATCCGATTGCGGTGGCCCTTGTTGTAGATCGCCAGCACGACGAGGCCGATCACTCCGCCAATCACGAACAGTACGATCGCACCTCCGAGATCGATGGTTGCGCTGCCGCCGATCAAGACGGCAAGCAAGGCGATCACTGCGAAGACGGCGAGGCAACCGCAGCCACCCTTTCCAAAAGCCTCTAGCTGTTCACTCAATGGAGCATGCCGGCACCTCGAAGCCTCGAGGCTCGCATCCCTGGCCCATGCCTTGGAGTCCGCAGGATCGGACGGGGACCTGTCCGAAGCCAAACGGATGTTGGATGGGATTCGCACCGAAGCAGGGAGAGTCGAATAGCTCCTCATGGAATTGCTCGCGAGCCGGGTCCACGCGAATCGGGGCGAATCCCTCTCTCGACTGTAGGCCCCTCGGCACAGGAACGCGCCTCGAGATCGACAACCGGGGATGACTGCGCTTACGCTCCATTGCGTGAAACAACCGAGCCAGCCCTGCCTCTTCGCTCTTCTCCTCGTCGTCGCATCTTGTTCCGTCGCCCAATCCGATCCACCGGAGGTGCAGGCGAATCGCTGGCGCGAGCGAGGCGCGATCATCGACCTGCACATGCACCTGTGGATGCGCAAGACAGCACTCGATCGCGCGGTGGCGGTGATGGACGCCAGTGGTCTCGGCGTCGGCGTCAACCTCAGTGGTGGAACCGTCACGCGGAAGGCGGAAGGACAACCCTCAGCCTTCGAACGGAACGTCGAGTTTGCCGATCGACTGCACCCCGGTCGATTCGTGCACTACATGAACATCGCCTGGCCGGCTTCGGACGGCGGTTGGGAGTGGGACGAAGAGCTGCGCAGCCAGATCGACGCCGGTTACGCGCAGGGTGCGGCTGGACTGAAGATCTCGAAACGGGTCGGCCTCTACCTTCGTGGGCCGGACGGGAAGGCGATCCCCGTCGACTCGCCGAAGCTTGACGCGATGTGGCGCCGCTGCGGCGAACTCGGGATGCCGGTATCGATTCACGTCGCCGATCCAAAGGCGTTCTGGGATCCCTACGACTCGAGCAACGAGCGGTGGACAGAGTTGAAGGACCACAAGAGTTGGTGGTTCGGGGACGCGAAGAAGTACCCGCCGCGGAATGAGATCCTCGCCGCGCGCAACCGCGTCATCGCGAGGCACGCGAAGACCACGTTCGTGTGCGTGCATTTTGCCAACAACCCGGAGGACATCGACGCCGTCGACCGTTGGCTGGATCGCTACCCCAACATGATGGTGGACCTGGCGGCGCGAGTGCCGGAGATCGGTCGACACGATCCAGACAAGCTGCGCAGGTTCTTCATCAAGCACCAGGATCGAATCTTGTTCGCGACGGATTTCATGTCCGTGGGCAAGTTCATCCTCGGCTCGGGCGGTGACGCCGATCGACCGACAGTCGAAGATGCGAACGTCTTCTACGCGAAGCACTGGCGGTTCCTGGAGACGCGAGACCGCGACTTCGCGCACATGACGCCGATCCAGGGCGAGTGGACCATCGACGGGATTGGATTGCCGGCGGACGTCCTGCAGAAGATCTACTTCGACAACGCGCGGAAGCTCCTTGGTCCGAAGCTCCCGCCGCCGACATTCCGCGCCGCGTATCGGGCGGACGACTTCGAACTGCGTGCGGATCACGATGCATGGCGCCGCGCGTCGCGCATCCCCCTCGCGCGGCAATCACGCTCGGGCAAGGCGGCGAAGTTCCGACTGACGCACGCGGACGTGTTGTGGTCGAAGAATTGGTTCTACGTCCGGTTCACTTGCCCCTACAGCAAGTTGACCACGTTCGGCGGTGACGTCGATGGCGAACGCATCGGGCTGTGGGACAAGGATGTCGTCGAGGCATTCATCGGGACCGACACCAAGCACCCGCGCAGATACAAGGAATTCGAACTCGCACCGGACGGTGAACACCTCGACCTCACGCTTGATCTGCCAAAGAAAGACTTCAAGTGGAACAGCGAATTCGAAGTGAAGGTCGAAGTGGGCGACGGCGTGTGGCACGGGATGATGCGCATTCCAATGCGCGCCCTCTCTGACTCGACACCGAAGATCGGCGACCACTGGCGCATCAATTTCTACCGGTGCGACCGCGCAAACCGCTTGTTCCTCGCGACGAGCCCGACGCTGACCGGAACATTCCATCGACCGTGGCGATTCGCGCTCCTAGAACTCGCTGGCGAAGACTGACGCGCCCGGATCAGCGCACGACGACTTCGGCGACGGGCAAGAACGTGCGGTCGAACCGATCCGCAAACTCCCGGCACAACACCTGCTTGCTCAACGTGACCTTGAACCGCCGATCTCTCGCCTTGTAGCGAACCAATACCCTCTTCTTCGGATCGAACATGTCGGGCTCGAGGAGGATGCGGAACTTCCGGACGTACTTCGCCTTCGCCATGAACTTGCCATTGCCGAGGATCTTCGCCTCTAGCCGCGCGGTTCTACGTTCGACAGCGCGAGCGACGTATTCGCGTTGGCCCTTGTCGTCCATCCTGTTGAACGCCGCGATCGCGGGGATCTGCGGCACGACCTTGACTCGCGACTTGTCCTTCTCGAGAACTTCGATCCAGAACGACCGGGTCTCACGCTGCGTGGCCATCATCCGCAGCACTCGCTCCGGTCTCGGATTGCGACGGGCGTTCCCGAAGAACTTCACCCAGTCGACGGCGTTGATGTCGTACGCATGACCGAGTTTTGGGAACTCGATGAGCTTCGCGTCGCGGGCCCCCAACTCCTTCATCCTTTTGAACGCGAGTCGCAAGTTGGCGACGAGGTACTTGTCGTCCTTGGAACCCTGCAGATCACGAATCGGAAGGTCGACGAGGTTCTCGACGTAGCGGATGTTGTTCTGACCCTGGACGCGCTTGATCCTCGGCCCACCGATCATCGGGGCGATCGCCGCGAAGAGGTCGGGATACCGCAGAGCAAGGTCCCAGGCCATGTGCCCTCCGCGGCTCACGCCAGTGCACCAGATCCGGCTCTCGTCGACGTTAAACCGCAACCGCATGTAGCGGATTGCCGCGAGCACGGATTCACGCTCACGAATCGAGAACGCCCAGCCTCCGTTCGCACCAGCTTCGGAAGGTGCGAGCAGAAGAGCGCCGGTCTGCTCGGCGAATCCAATCCAACCGGGAGAAGCGCGGTCGCCGGTTCCACCGGTCCAGTGCCCAATCACGAGCAGGGGCGCGGGTTTCTTTGGGTCGTAGCCCTTCGGGACATAGAGATGGAGCGGGGTCTTCTCCAACGCCTTGCCGGTCCACAGCGGGATATCGACTCGCGACCGACCCGGAGTCTCGGCGCGAAACGTCCCGAAGACCTTCATCGCAGCCCTGAGCTGGTCGAGCTTCCACTCGAATCGTATCGCCAGCGCGTCGGCCGCCGCCCGGCGTTCGACGGGACTCGCCACGGCGACGATCTTCGCAAGCTCTGACTGCAGGGCGTCCTGCGCGGTGCGGTCCGGGGCTGGCTGGTTCCCGGTCGGCGGATCCTGGGCAGAAGCCACACCCGGCAACCACAGGGGAACCGTCCAGAGGAGGGATCGGGTCATGGCGCCATTGTGGCGACACCATCGCATTCGGGACAGCCCGTGAAGGCCGTGCCACGCGACCACAATTGTGGCGTTGATTCGGCGCGGGCCCTGGCGACTTGACGGTGCCTCGAGGATGATGGGCCGCTGTCTTGCGACCGATACACGAGGCCCCCGATCACGACAGCGCGCTTGGCGAGCATAGATCGTAAGATGGTATATAACAGTATCTTAAGCTAATTCCTGGTCCGGTCTCGGATTTGCTCTATTCAGACCATCCAAGACAGGTCGTCCTCACATGATGCAATTCAAGACAAGCCTCGCCCTTCTGCCCCTCGCCCTCCTGGTGTTCGCGGACGTCGCAAACGCCCAGCGCAGAGCGTCCAGGGGCCCGACCCGGAGCACGAGGAGCGCGCCGACACGCTCTGCCCCGACCCGCAGCGCACCGACGCGCAGCACCCCTACGCGCAGCACCCCTACGCGCAGCACCCCTACGCGCAGCACCCCTACGCGCAGCA
>CAYYAQ010000013.1:26819-37727 GCA_964469555.1 uncultured candidatus Brocadiaceae bacterium
CCCCTACCAGGACGCGAAGCTACACCCCGACACCGACCCGGCGCGCACCGACGCGCAGCACGCCGACCCGGAGCACGCCCACGAGGACCCGGAGCTACACCCCGACCCGGCGCACTCCGACGCGAAGCACGCCGACCCGGAGCACTCCCACGAGGACGAGAAGCTACACCCCGCCGACCCGAACCCGTTCGACCAGCACTCCCCGTCGCGTGGGGACCTCGAACCCCTCGCCTAGAAACACCTCCCGCGCACCGACCCGCCGGGCACCGACATCGACGAACAACTCGAGTCGATACACCAGCCCCAGGACTCCGGTTCGCGTCCGCTACAACGTCAAACCACGCCCGGCATCCGGCAGTTCGCTCCGCGACAAGTACCGCGTCCCGACGACGCGTGCAGACAAGGGAGTGAACCATCGCTCGAACAAGGTTCGCAACAACATCGACTCGCGGAGCAGCAACCGGTACTCGACCGACGTCCGCAAGACCACCGGTTCGAAGAGCGGCACGCGCCGACCCACCGTGAGCAACCGCTACACGCCAAAGCGCCCGGTGAAGACGGGGTCGAGCAGCCCTCGGAAGAACCCAGGTCGGAACTCCGGCGGTCGGAACCCGGTCGTTCGCACGGGTGGCTCGGGTCGAGTTCCCCGGACCAACGGTCGCACGCCTCGCATCAGCACGCGGGTGAACCGCACGGTAACGAGGCCGCGACGCTCCGTTCGCAAATACGCATCCCACCGCTACCGCTACGGCTACGGCGGGAGCTTCGGACGCAATCAATACGGGCGATACCACCACCACCACTCGGTGCTCGGACACCTACTCGGGTTGGGCTGGTGCGACTACCTGGGATACAACAGCTGGAACCACTACGCCTACGATCCGTTCTACTGCAACTACTACGTGGGCTACGGCTACCACCACTACCACTGGCGGCATCACTACTGCAACCCGCTGAACTACTCGAACTGGTGGTACCCCTCGACCTACTGCCCGCCGTCCTACATCTACATCAACTCTCGCGGCGACTACAGCGCGTACCCTTCGACCGTGGTCATCGTGGACGACACTCCCGCCGAGGAGCCCGAGGCCGCACCGGTCAAGGCCGGGAAGGCGAGCCTCGAAACGCTGATCAAGCGGCACGTCACCCTCGGTGACTTCTACTTCAAGGAAGGACGGTACAGCGAAGCATCGGAAAGCTACCTGCGCGCTCTCGCCTACGCACCCGAGGACGCGAGCATCCACTTCGTTCTCGCCGACGCGCTCTTCGCTCTGGGAGATTACCACTACGCCGCTTTCGTGATCCAGAAGGCGCTGCGACTGGATCCAGCCATGGCGTACGCCGAGGCGGACAAGCGCAAGTTCTACACGGACAAGAAAGAGTTCGAGAAGCACATGGCGACGATCCTGAGCTACCTGAAGGAGAAGCCGTTCGACGTCGCCGCCCATCTGGTCGTCGGCTACAACCACAAGTTCTCCGATCAGAAGGCCAAGGCCATCGTCTCGTTCAAGCGCGTGCTCGAGATCGGTCCTGAGAACAACGCTGCCAAACTCTTCCTCGAGGCGCTGACCGAACCCCCGGCGAAGAAGGACTCGAAGATTCCTGCTGAGGATTCGGTGAAGAAGGCAGAAAAGCCAGCAAAGAAGGCCGTCGAGAAGCCGGTCAAGAAGGATCACTGAGACCCGATCCGGGGTGGAGTCCCGCCGAGCCCACGCTAAAAGAGTGTCATGGCTCGACGGTTGGACACGTACCTCCAGACTCTGATCTCCGAGGAGAACTTCGATTTCTACTCGACCGTGCGCGACTTCACCGACAACGAAGTCGCTCCGCACATCCTGCAGTGGGAACGGGATCACGAGTTGGTCCCCGAATCGTGCATCCGCAAGATGGGTGAGATAGGCCTGTTCGGGCTTCCGATCGCAGAAGAATACGGCGGACAGGGTGGAGCGCAGACGGAACTGATCCTGATGGGTCTCGCGATGGGCTACCACAGCCAGTCCGTGGCGATCACGCCCGGAGCTGCAATCTCGCTCGGCGCGAAGCCGCTCCAGCTCTGCGGAACGGAGGCACAAAAGCGCGCCCACCTACCGGACCTGGCAGCCGGAAAGCGGATGTTCGTATTCGGCCTGTCGGAACCGGGCCGCGGATCAGATGCCGCGAACCCCGAGGTCACGGCCAAGAAGGTCGGAGACGACTGGATCATCTCCGGCGAGAAGTGCTGGTCGACGAACGCGAAGTGGGCGAGCCACGTAATCGTCCACGCGATGACCGACCCGGACGGAGCGCACGCCAAGCGCTCGACCTGTTTCATCGTTCCCATCGATGCTCAGGGCGTGAGCTACGTCGAGATGAGCGGCAAGCGAGTCTGGGAACAATCGAGCACGGGCTCGATCATGTTCGAGAACGTCCACGTCAAGGACGAAGACGTGCTCGGCGAGCTTCACAACGGCTTCAAGGTCATGGTCACGACCTTGAACGGCGGTCGCCTCTTCATCGCCTCGCTCGCCTTGGCTTCCCTCGCGTTCGCGCTCGACAAGACGCGCGTGTACGCCGAGGAGCGGATTCAGTTCGACGACAAGTCGATCGGTCGATTCCAGCGCGTGCAGGACGTGATCATCGACATGGATATCGTCCTCGAGCGAAACCTCACGTGGCTGATCCACCTCTGCAGGCTGTACGACGAGAACCGCCTCTCTCGCGAGCAAGCCGCGAAGGTCAAGGTGGACTCCAGTCGGGCCGCGAGCGAATTGATCGCCATGGCGATGGAAGTGTGCGGCGGTGTCGCGTGTCTCGACGAATTTGGCTTGATCCGCCATCACAACGACGTGTTCGTGACACGGGTCGGCGAGGGCAGCAACTTCGCGCTCAAGGACCTGATCGTCCGTCCGCTCAGAAAAGGGTAGGCGCTGTTACGGGGTGACCCCTCGGTTCTATTATTCAACTTCGGAGACCGAACGACCCATCATGCCCCCGCACAGGCTCCTTCCTAGCGCGCTGATCCTTCTGCTCCTGGCCCCAGGCTGTGGCGACCCCAAACCCGTCGTCATCGGGGGAACGACGCCAGGCAAACAGAAGGCGCAGCAGGAGAAACCGAAGGCGGGCAAGTCGAAGACGAAGAGGCTCCAGGACGTCGACCCGACTCCTGTCGAGGAGCAGCTCACGTACCCGCGTGACAAGGACCGGGTGATGGCGACCGTCGATGGGCGCAACATCACGCTCGACGACATCGTCTTGCACATCGACGCCACTCACTTCAAGGGTCTCGCGGACTACCTGTCCACGACCGTGGGGCAGTTCGAAGTCCGATCGCCGCTGATGGCAACCTGGGCTCGTCAATACGCGGACATCGTGGCGCTGCGCACCGAGGCTCGGAAGCGGGACATCTCCGAGACGGCGATCCGAACCGCGACCCGCGCACTACTCGGAGACGCGGTCAAGCAATTCGAGGAGGAGTACGAGCAGCGGGTACGGCGGAAGTTCCCGACGACCGAGAGTTCCGTGGCGGCACTACACCGCGACTTCCTGAAGAGGCGAGGGGTCGGACTGGAGGTCGAGGGCCTGCTCAACGCGATGGTGCCAGACAACGTGGACCAGAACCGGGCAGATGATCACCTGAAGCTCCACACCGAGGAGGTCAACGGAATCCTGACCATCTCACACATCTACGTCCGCAACCGCGACGCCAAGACCGGCGCGCTGTACGGACCAAAGCGCATGGCCGCCGTGAAGAGAAAGACCGCGGAGATCAAGCGCAGACTCGACGCGGGCGCCCAATTCGAAGAGGTCGCGCGCGAGATGTCCGAAGACAGACTCACCGCGAAGAAGGGCGGGCGACTCGAGAACCTACTGCGCATCGACTCACGCATGCCCGCGAGCTTCTGCAGAGTCGCGTGGCGCCTACAGGACCGCAAGTGGACCGGGCCCATCCAGACGCGGTACGGCCTGCATTTCGTGAAGCGCGTCAAGTGGATCATGCGTCGCACGGTGCTGAGGCTCGTCGCCAAGAACAAGGAAGTGCGCCGGATGATCCGAGCGTACTACAAAGAAGACCTCCTCTTCGAGATACGCAAGACCCACCACGTCACTCTCAAGTACTGATCCGTGAGAGTCGCGTCAGTCGAACCGGGGAGGCGAAACCCGGTACGCAAAGATCGTCTTCAAGATCTTGTAGGACGCCTTCAGCGTGCCGCTCAGCGTCCCGGTGATCTTGCTCTTTCCTACCCGCTTGCGGTATCGAACTGGCCGTTCCGTGACCCGGATCCCCTTGAGCCTGGCCCGCAGCTGCATCTCGACGGTCCAACCAAAGTCCCGATCCTGCATCTGCAGGGCGACCAACGAGGATCTCCGGATGACGCGAAACGGTCCCAGGTCAGTGCAGCGGATTCCAAAGAGAATACGCATGAGGACCGCAGCCAGTTGGTTTCCGAATCGCGATTGGGGCAACAGTGCACGCCGTGACTCGCGATTGATCATCCTGGAACCGATCACGAGGTCAGCCTCGTCCGCGACGACCGGAGGGAGTAGTTCGTGCATGTCTTCCGGATAGTCGGAGTAGTCACCGTCCAAGAACACGAGCATCTCGTAGTCCTCCGTCGCAGCGATTCCCCGCAAGCAGGCTGCGCCATAGCCACGGTGCTCCTCCCCGACGACCGTTGCCCCATGAGCGCGCGCAATTTCGACCGAACGATCGGTGCTTCCGTTATCGACGACGACGACCTCGTCGACCAGATCCTTCGGGATCGCGTCCAACACCAACGGCAGACTGTCCTCCTCGTTGAGGACCGGAATGATGACGGCCGTGCGCGGTCGCGCGGATTTCCTGCCGGAGTTCATGAGCCGGCAGGATAGCGCGTGACTATCAAACTCACTCCGACTCAGTCTCGAGCATCCTAGCTACTTCTTGGAAGCCTTGTGCCGCTTCAGTTCCTCGGCCATGTCGATGTCCCAACGCGCCTCCTCGCCGTCCTTGATGGTCCGGACGATCGTCATGTCGGGCTGCCCCTTTTCCTTGATGACCATCGTGTAGGTGTCGGGCGGGATCCCACCGATCTCGTGCCAGCCGGAGCTGTCCTTCTTCTTGCGGCCCTTCATGTACTTCAAGAACACCGACATCACGGACACGTTGTTCGCGAGCGGCTTGCCCTTGCTGTCGAACACCGAGATGTTCGCGAGCGGCATGTTGTTGCCGTTGATGTTGCGCACGCGGACCTTCAGCGTCGCACCCTTGATCACCTGGATTCTGATCTCGGTCGGCTGCCCCTCGACGACCGTGACATCGTCGACTGTTCCGGGCGCTAGTCCTTCGACGTCCGCGCGTACTCGGAACTTGCCCGGCGTCATTCCCTTGATCTCGAAGCGCCCGTCGGCACCGGACTTCGTCGGCGTGAGCTGCAGCCCGAAGAGGTCGGTCAGCGCCTTCTGCTGGCTCTTCGCCCGCTTTAGTCTGCGGTCTTCGCTCGTCGCGGTCAGACTCGCTCCCGCGACCGGCACGCCCTCGCCGTTGATGACGATGCCCGTGATGCTACCCGCACGCGGCAGCGTCATCACGACGCCCGTGCGCGGCGAGACACCATCGAGTTGCACGTTCTCGAGCGCGACCTCGCCCCACTTGTCATTGCCTTTCTTACCGCCGGCGCGCACCTGCGGCATCAGTCCACGATTGCCAAAGGACGCCCCCCGACCAGACGCGGTTACGCGATAGACACCCGGGGCGAGTCCCTTGATCTTGAACTGCCCGTTTTCGTCGGTGCGAGCTTGGGCGATGCCGTTCTTCAGCATGATTCCGATCAGGCCATCGATCGGTGCGTCCTCTTGCAAACCGACATTCACCTGGACCTTCGCCACGGGGTTGCCGCTCGTGTCCTGGACGATGCCCTCGATGTAGCTCTGCGGCAAATCGATATCCAGCCGGAACTCGCGCACGCCGCTCGGGATCTCGACTGTGACGTTGGACTTCTCCGCGCGGCTGTTGAACCGCGCGACCTGCAAGAGATAGTCCCCCGGTTCGATGCCGATGATCTCGTAAGAGCCGTCGTCTCCCGTGGATTTCGTGCGGATCCCCATCCCGAGGATCCCGTCACGATCCCTTCCGAGGAACGTGATGACCGAACGCGGCACCGGCTTGCCGTCATCCCGCACGACGCCGAATACGCGAACACTGTCGTCGGTCTCGTCGTGGATATCTCGCCGCGCCGTCTTGTTGGCGCGGACCATCGTCGTCTTGAGCCGCATGTTGTTCATCAGGTCCATGCCGATGTCCTGAGAGCGTTCGTCCATGCGGGACTTGAACACGATGTATTGACCCTTTGGTAGGCCATCGATGCGATAGAAGCCACGCGCGTCGGTCGCGTCGCTCTTGAACGAGCCCGCGGAGATACTGAACGCGACCACCATCGCGCTGCTGAGAGGCAGCTTGCCTTTGCCCGTGACGATGCCTTCGATGGCGCCGCCAACGGTCAGCATGATCTCGATCCCCTCGGTCGGTCGGCCGATGGCGATCTTCACGTCCTTGAGCGACGTCTTCGCCATGTCGGGATGACGCGCGGTGAACCGGTAGTCACCGCCTTTCAAACCCGTGATCTCGAACCGGCCCTTGCTGTCCGTCATCGACGATCGCCGACCTTCCTTGCCCGCCATGCCGAAGAAGTCGAAGTCCTCCTCGTCGGCATTGGGCCGGAACAACGCAAAGCCCTCGTCCTTCTTCTTCTTCGCTTTGTACGCCGTGACGGTCGCCTCAGCGACCGGCAAGCCCGTCGACTCGTCCTTGACGATGCCGCGGCCAATCGCACCGAGCTCGACGATGAACACGAGCTCCTCGCCCGCCTCTCCCGGCGCGAGTTCGATCGACTGGCTCTTCGGTTTGAGATAGCCGTCGGCCTGCACTTGGACCTTGATCTCTCCGCACGGTAATCCGTCGATCGAGAATCGACCGGCGACGCTCTTGACCTCATCCCAGCCGGATCCCATGTCGCGGCCGGCACCGGTCCGCCCCTCGCGTGTGCGCGTCGTGCCGCTGCGCCAATTCTCCCGCCCTGGCCGAGCACGGCCCGATCCGCCGCCGACGGTCACGCCCTTGCGTCCCGTTTTCACGGCACCCTTCTCGGCGGCCGCGGGCTTTGCGTCCTTCCCCTTCTTCTTCGAGTCCACGTTCTCCGGTTGAATCTCGCTCGACAGGAGCCTGACCCGGTAGCGGGTCACGGGTGTTCCATCGGCGAGTTGCACCTTGCCGCGAACCGTGACGCCCCTGGTCAAAACGACGGTGAAGTCCTTCTCGTCGACCTTCGTGCCCCTCTTCCGGATCGAGATGTAGCCCGGCTTCGTGAACCGCAGCGAGAGTCTGTCGCCGGCGATTCCACTCGTCGAAAAACGCCCGTCCGATCTGGTCTCCGTCTGCACGCGCCGGATCTTGAGCAATACCTTCATCGCGTCGGAGCCGCGCCTCTGCCGCCCGCCGCCCCGCTCCCCGAAGTCCATTGGTCGGATCTCCACATCGACGCCGGAGATCGGCTGAGCATTCCCATCGACGACAATGCCGGAGAAACTCCGTCCCTTGTCCAGCGTCAGGATGACATCGTCGTAGACGCCTCCGTCGACGAGGGCCAATTCGTGGATGTTGGAGGGCGCCAACGACTCCGTCGCGGCGATGAACGCCACGCGACCCGGCGCCACGTGTTGCAGTTGGAAGTAGCCGTTCTCGTCCGTCGTGATCGGTTCCTCACGTCCATCCGCGCTGAAGATCAACCGGCTCACATCCAGGTACATCATCGCGATCTGCGCGCCGGACACCGGACCACCATCCGTGTCGATCGCGCGCCCGGTGACGCTCGCGCCGATCTGCCCGTGGATCGTCATCTCGACGGTCTGGCCGAGGTTGATGTCGATTCCGTGCCGTTCTTCCAGCGCCATCTCCTGCGATGCGATCGTCACGCTGTAGCCATCGCCCGTCGGCACGCCCGGGATGATGAACCGACCTTCTTCGTCGGTCATCACTTCGAGCCACTTGTACTTCCGTTGCGTCAGCTGTCCGAGCACCGAGTTGAGGCCCGGTCGAACACTCACGCGTGTGTTCTTCGCCGGGTTGCCCTCTGGCCCGAAGACTCGCCCGACGATGCTCCCGCCTGGCGAAGCGAGCAGCTCGATGCCCTCTCGCACCTGACCACGGGCCAACCGCACCGAGCCGGGATTCCGGATGAACGCGCGGTCCGACCGCGCGTCGAGAAACACGCGCCCCGGAGGCAGCCCGTACATCTCGAACGTCCCGTCTCCGTTCGTGAATGCGCTGCCAAGGATCTTCACGGGCTTGGACGTGTCGGTCCAAATGCCCTCCGTGAACAGAGACCGGAGCCGCGTGATCGGTCGCTCGAGATTCGGGAGCATCCGGAGTGCGACGACCTCGACTCCGGCGAGTGGCAACCGCGTCTTGACGTCGAGAACCACGCCTCGCACTCCGATGATCGACGCCGGATCCCGCGCTACCTTCGCGCGGTTCGCGCCGCCGTCCTCGCTCTTCGCGTCCTCGGCGCTCTTGGTTCGATCCCCGGTCAGGTCGTCGGCGGTCGAGTGGGAGCTGACATCGTCGGAGCCGTCCCCGGTCCCGGCGAACGGATCGTCAAAGTAGAAGAATGCGCAGATAGCCAGCAGACCGAGAACCAGGGCAGAAAGACCGAGAGCCTTCGATTTTGTCGTCATGCGCGTACTGGGAGCGAGAGGTGGAGCAGCGGCGCAGTAGCCACTTGCTAGCCCGATCCTTTCGCCATTTTGCCATTCTGAGGGGACGAGAACCTCAGTCAGGTTGCGCGACGGGCAGAACGAGCAGAAAAACCGTCCGCGGGGGGGCAGAGCTTTCCAATTCGATGTCCCCTCCGTGGGCCTCCAAGATCCGCCTGCAGATCGCCAGACCGAGCCCCGATCCGGACGTCTTCGTCGTAAAGTAGGGGTCGAATAGCCTCTCCCGCATCTCTTCCGGAACGCCGGCCCCGTCATCCTCGACGCGGAATTCGACGCACGGAGTCCCTGTCGACTCGGACAGTGAGGAACGAACGCGGATGGTTCCCGCGTCCCCACACGCCTGCATCGAGTTGTGGATGAGGTTCAGGAACACGCGCCGCATCTCGAGCACATCGACAGCGACAAGCGCCTCGTCGGTCGCAGCCTCGAACTTCAATTCTACGATCGACTCTTCGGCCATGCTCAACAGGAGTTCCTCGACCCCACCGAGGAGGTCGTCCGCGGCCATCACCTTTACGTCCCGCGACGGCGATCCCGCGAACTGGCGGAAATCGGAAGCGATCCGATCGAGCGCGTCGGTCTGCTGCAAGACGTTCCGCGCCAGGCGTTCGGACAGGTCCTTCCACCTCGGGTCGTCTTCGCGACGGGCACGGAGCAACAACTGCGCACCCATCCGCATCGGCGTCAACGGATTCTTGATCTCGTGGCTGACCTGCCGCGCCATCTCAGCCCACGCTGCGTGCCGTTCCGCAACGCGCAGTTGTTCACGACTCGTCGAGAGATCCTCGGCCATGGTGTTGAACGCACGACCGAGATCGGCGAGCTCGTCCCCACCGCCGACCTGGACGCGTGCATCCAGATTCCCGTGCGCCACCTTGCGCGTCGCCTCCGCCAGACGACGCACCGGTCGAACGATCGCCTGGGACGAGACAACGGCCAGACCGATCATCAGCAACGCGATCAACGGAATGACTAGCAGAAGGAAGTGATCGAAGTCGCGGCTGACCTCGAAGAGTTCCCGGGTCGGGAGCCGCAGCCCGACTCGCCAATCGAAACCGTCTCCCTTCATGTGCGGCTTGGTCGAGGCGAAACCAAAGCCGAACTCTTCGCCTGAGCCATCGGCGAAAACCGCGTGGCCGGTCGAGCGGTCCCCGAATTCGTCGCTCAGACTCGCTGGCGTCAGCCGTTCGCCGTAGCGCGCTCGGTTGGAGTGCGCCAACACCAGTCCGGTGGTGTCGGACAAGGACACGTCGGCGGTCGCAAAGCCTGCGCTCTCCTCGCCGCGGAGGAACTGCGTCGTCTCGTCGATCACTACCTGCACTTCATCCCACTGGAGCAAGATGTAGAGCGCACCGAACCCCCGTTTCGTCTGCACCTGGAACGCCACGCCGAGACTGTGATCCGTCGGATCCTTCGACCGCCCTTTTGGATCGGGATTGCGATGTAGGAACGGTGAGATGTGCCGTGGCTCCCAGCACTGACTCCGGCGCGTGTTGATCTGCTGGAACCAGGAGAACTGCTCCACCGAGTCCGGCTGCAGGAGCTCGAGCTCGTCTCTCCGCTCCGCGTCGAGCCGAGGGTTGCGCGTGACCTGCATGACCTTCCCCGTCTCGTCGGCGAGGATGATCATGTCGAAGTCCGGATTGACCGCGTACAGGCTGAGCACGTTCTCCTCGAATGCGGCCATGCCGCCATCCGTCCGCAGATAGGACTCTGCGTCCTCCGCCAGCATCCATCCCACTCGATGGGCGTTCGCCAAGTGCATGGCGATCTTCCGCGCGGCGTCATCGGCCCACCGCGGAAGGTACACTCGCAGCACCTGCTGCTCCTCGCGATTCCGCACCTCACTCCTCACGTAGAGACCAAAGCCCAGGAACGGCACTGCTGTGCAGAAGAGCAGAGCGAGCAGAAAGCGGGTGGTCAGCGAATTGACACGCACGACACCAGGGAGTTTAGCAACCCCCGTGCCGATCCCGGCTCAGGATCCTGACGTGCCAGCGCGGGTCTTGAGCTCCTTGATGTGGGGCTCGAGGTTCTTGTACCCGGGGTAGACGAGAACCGCTTCCTCGAAGAACTCGATCGCTTCCTTGAGCTTGCCGGCCTTCTCCGCGGCGATGCCGGACATCCACGAGTCCAAGGCTTCCTTGATGAGCCCTTCGAGACCCGAGATCCGCGCCTTCA
>CAYYAQ010000013.1:37737-56101 GCA_964469555.1 uncultured candidatus Brocadiaceae bacterium
GAATCCCTGCGACAGCCACGCCTTGTCGATCTCCTTGAAGACCTCGAGAGCCGCCTCGTAGTCGTGTTCGAGTTCCAGGTCCTTTGCCCCCTGATAGACCTCGTTGTAGCGGAGCCGCTTGGTGTCCAGCATGAGCCCGCTCACGGTCGCCTTCTCGGACCGGCTCTTCTCGAACGCCTCCGCCAGCTTCTTCTCCGCATCGTCGAATTCCTTCTTGCGAGTCAGCATCTCGGCCTCCCGACACAGGCCGCGGACCTCGACCTCGGTCTTCATGGCCTCGATTCGCGCGTCGAGTCCCTCTGTATCGGGCAGTTCGAGCTTCACTTGCCGATAGTCCTGGAGCGCAGCGGCGTAGAACCCCTTGCTTTCCATTTCCTTCGCCTTGTCGAGAAGAACCGCGGCGAGCCGCTTGCCAGTGACGGAGTGGAGCTTCTTCGCCTTCTCGTTCGACTCGTCCATCTCCTCGGCGATGCCGCTGTGATAGTGGCCCTGTCGGAACTTCTGCTCGCCGCGGGCGCGGGAACCGAGGAGGTAGTGTTCTCCAGATTTGTCAGCCCGGGCCCGGTACCGCTCGTTGACCATCTTGATACCCGCGATTGCAGCAGGCAGCTCAGGCACGTGAGACAGCGCCTTGTTGTAGAGCTTCAACGCCCCCTGGAGATTGTCCTCGTGACGGAGCGTGGCCGCCAGCCGCATGGCCTCGTTGGCGAGCTTCATGCGGGCGCGCGTGATCCAGAGCTTGGCGAGCCGGTGCCCAGGATCGAGAGCCAGAGCCTTCTGGAACTCGGCGATCGCGTCCTTTTCCCGCTCGTGGAAGACCAGCTGCTGGCCACGGTCCAGCAGGTAGTCCAGCCGTCGGTCCCAGAATGCCCGTTCCAATTCCGGGTCGTCAGGGTTCCGGTCGTAGGCGAGGGCCACGACCCAATAAGCCTGGTGGAAGTTGTGACGATCCGCCAAGACCTGGCTCCGATCCAGGATGTCGCTAGTGCCGTGGCACGCGGTCAGCCCGGAGAAGACGATGCATCCCACTATCCAATAGGTCTTTAGATTCATTGTACCTGAGCGTTATGATCGACCGTGGTCACCAGGTCGGGGGACCGGGCTTCAGATGATGCGGGTTGGACTAACGAGAGCCAAGGATCTTCCCGGGCGTCCGGGGTTCTCCGGGGTTCTCCGGGGTCCAGATTCCCCGGAGATTCGCTGCTGATCGGTCTAGACGACCTGTGCCCGGCGGCGTATGAGCCGCAGCAGAGGTCCTGGGGTGAGCACGAAGACGAGTGCTTTCAGGTAGTGGAGGTCCAGCGGACGGACCCTGGCGCACGCCAGGGCGGTGCGCAGCGCTTCCCGGAACTGGCCCAGCCGGCGCAGATGCAGCGCGCTCTCGATGAAGTGCGCTGCGAGGTTGTTGTCCGGATCCCGTTCGGAATCCGGGCTGGTCGGGTACCTGAGCAGGGCCTCCGGCCAGTCCTTCTTCTCCAGGCCGCGACGGGCGCACGCGCGGGCAAGGATCGCGCGGACGAGTTCGACGCGTCGGATCGGATCACAGCGGCTGTGCGACGTGCTCTCGATTCGATAAGAGTAGAGGCACTCGCCAACGGTCATCATCGGGAGCCGCTCGCCGACCTTCAGGATGTAGTCGAACCCCTGGCCGATCACGAAGGCCTCCTCGTACCGAATGTCCTTCACGAGAGAGACGCGGAACATCGTCGTCGGGTCATGCCCCGGCATGCGGAACGCGTCGATGATGGCTTTACACTCTTTGATGGACCTCGACGGGGAGAGTGGCGCGACCCGCCGACCGTGCATGATCAGGTCAAACCCACAGAACACGCAGGCGACGTCTGGATTCTCCATCATCGCCTGCAGCTGCACCTCGATTCTCCGCGCCGCGCTGATGTCGTCCGCGTCTTGAATCACGTAGAACTCGCCCCGAGCCATCGACAGCGCGAGGTTCATCGCAGCTGCCTTGCCGGCGTGCTCTTGCCGAACAATGCGGACCCGATCGTCCTCGATGTCAGCGATCGCATCGAGGCCGCCAATCGGATTGCCGTCGTCGATCACGATGATCTCGAGGTTCTGGTGCGTCTGATCCAGCACACTCTGCAACGCCATGCGCAGGAGAGAACCGGCGGCGTAGACGGACATCACCACGGTGACGAGCGGGCCTTCTAGGCCTCGCTCCGCGACGGACGCACGTGCGCTCTGGGTGGTTTGGAAGCTGATGAGTCTTACTCCTCCTGGTCCTGGCGATGCGCCGAACAAGTATACCTCAATCCGCTAGGGCGAAGTAGTTCGCACGGCGAACAGCCGGCACCACCGACGTGTCCGGACGATGAACACGAAGTCGACGCGTCCTTACTGCCTCGGTTTCCGGGACATGCTCGCAGCAGCGGTGTAGTCTTCTCGGATCGACCAACATCCGAATACGCCCCCTCGCATGACCGCAATCTCGAAGAGCACCCGAGTCCAGGCAACCAACCGTCAGATGTCGGCCGATCTCGCCGGTGAGACCGTCCTCTTGAACTACGAAGACGGCGTCTACTACAGCCTGAACGAGATCGGCGCGCGGATCTGGAGCCTGATCCAGGACCCGAAGCCCGTGCGGGACGTGTTGGACACGCTTCTCGACGAGTACGACACCGAGCCCGAACGCTGCGAGTCCGACCTGTTCGAATTGCTCGAGGAGATGACTGGCCTCGGATTGGTCGAAATCCGGAATGGGACGAATCCGTAGATTCCTGGCCTGGCCGTTCGCGGAGAAATGGTTGCTCTTCAAGGCCTGGAGCCTCGTCCTCGCCGTCCGCATCGCGATCTGGACGTTGCGATTCAAGCGAACGCGCAGCCTGCTGGACCGATTCAACCACGCCCCCCCCGATCGTCGCGCTCGTGAACGACCGACCGCTGCGCGCATCGCCCACATCGTCGAGATCGCCAGCCGTTTCGTCCCCGCCGGCAGCCACTGCCTGACGAAGGCGCTCGCCGCCCAGAGCCTGCTCATCCGACGCGGCTACGAGGTGCAGGTGACGATCGGCGTCGCCAAGGGCGACGACAACCAGCTGATAGCCCACGCGTGGGTTCGTTGCGACGGGAACATCCTCGTCGGCGACGACATCGAGCTCGGTCGCTACACGGAACTGAGCTAGTCCGACCCGGAATCCGGAGATTCGATTCGGCTGCGTTTTCGCGACACCACCTTCCAACCCAGTCGGAACGGTCGGAGCGCGTAGTAGAGGAAACCCAGTCCAGTAGGCAGCCGGACCATCGCACGGTCCTTCTCGTTCGGGACGAACACCTTCTTGAAACGTCGGACGCACTGGTGCCACAGGTAGCGGATCGCGTCCCCCGTGCGCTCTCTCCCTTTCGCGTGGAACCACTCCCCACGCCAACCTTCGAGTGCGCCACGTCCGTCGAAGATTCGCTCCCAAACGCGCTGCTTCAACGCAACCGCCTTGGCATCGACCGCACACTGTGTCGCCAATCCTGCCGGTAGCACCTCATCATCTAATTCGTGCACAAGCAACAGCGACAACGAGAGGATCCGGTGCACGTGAAGCGACCGCGCCGATGCCACAATCGAGTCCCAGTCGAGTTCGGGATGCACGCGGATCCACTCGCACAAATCGCAGACCCACTTCAGCCGCGAGTACCCGTGCTTGAAGCCGTGCGCCGCGAGCACGAGGACCGAGTCCTCCGGCCCGAGGGTCCGGATCTCCGCGCCGGCGAGTTGGAGCGTCTGGACGTTGGCCCAGAGGGTGGGCAAGTCCGGTTCATACCGAAAAAACGGGTCTGCTAGCTTCCAGTGCAGATCGACCTTGTTCGGGGCCGTGTCGTGCACGAATCCGAGCCAGTACGACGTGCGCAGATGCAACTCCTCGCCCTCGGGCGACAACGTCGAGCTGTAGCCATTCGCGAGTAGGAGTGCGCGAGCCTTGCGCGCATCCCTCTCGTGGATGAGCACATCGATGTCGAAGAACTTCCGCAGGGCGAGATTGCGAAACGCGTGGGCGGCGAGCACAGGGCCCTTGAAGTGAACCGTCGACACACCCTGCTCCGCGAACAACCGATCGATGCGGATCAGCTCGGAGAACTTCAGGAGGTTCGCCGTGGCGTTCCCCTTCATCCACTCGCGGACCCGCTCGAGGATCGGCGCAGGCACTCCCTCGAGCACTGCGAGGTTCGAACCCAGCAGCGGCAGCACGCCGTGGAACGCCGCGAGACCGAGAGCATCCTCCCAGTCGAACCCGTCCGCGCCCAGCAGCGCTTCCATGCGGGCGCGGTCAGCGGGTCGGAGCTGTGCTCTTCCCCCCAGATACAAGAATTCCGCCTCGCATCTCATGATGCGCGCGGAATTGTCTGGAGGGCGCAGCTAGGAATTCCCACCCACGCAGTTTGCCCGACCCAGGCCTCAGGATCTACGGTATCCGGCGCGGCGAACCGGGCGCAGGTGAACCGGATCAGCTGGCGTTGCGGATCGCGTTGCCGTTGAACAGGAAGCCGTCGGTGGGACCCAGCTGCTTGTTCTGCTCGAGGGTGATCTTCTCAACGGCGCCGCACGGCTGCACCGCAGGTTTGGTGTAGGGCTTCTTGATGTTGTCGTTCATGGCTGTCCGCCGTCTTTTTGGAGTTAGATGACCGCCTGAGGGTAGCAGTCACTTCCGTCTTTTGGAGTCAGATAACGCCTTTTTGGAGTCAGATAACAGCGACAGGGTAGCAGTCACTTCCACCCGTCGGGGGAAAAAATATGGGCGAGCCCCGGCTGGGGGGTTCCAACAGCCCACTGGCAACGGAGGATCGCTAAAAAAAGACAGCTTCTTGCGGTCGATGAACACTGCTGCGGAGGCGCCCACCAATGGTTGGCCGGCGATCCGTTTCGAGTAGGGTGGTCCGCGTGGGACGGCGGCAGGCGCCCCCGTCCACGGAGCGGCGGTTCGCCACAGGAAGCAACCATGGACGGGATCGAAATCCGGGGGCTGGTCAAGGAGTACCCCCGGTCCCGAGATCTGTTGCACCTCCTGCGTCACCCGTTGCGCCACCGCCCCGTCACCGCTCTCGACGGCATCGACCTGACCATCCCGCGCGGCGGGATCTACGCGCTGCTCGGCCCGAACGGCGCCGGCAAGACAACTCTTCTCAAGATCCTCGGCGGCTTGCTCCTTCCCAACGCCGGCACGATCCGCATCGATGGCGACGACCTCACCGGAGACGCGAAGACGATCCGCGAGCGCGTCGGCCTGATCGTGTGCGACGAGCGTTCCTTCTACTGGCGGCTCACGGCGAAGGAGAACCTCCGGTTCTTCGCGACCCTGTACGGATTTCGGGGCGCGGACCGCGACGCACAGGTGATGCGGTGCCTCACCGACGCGGGCATAGAGGACCAGGCCGGCACGCAGTTCATGCGGCTGTCGACGGGCATGCGACAGAGGCTCGCCGTGGCCCGCGGACTCTTGCTCGGTCCATCCATCCTCTTGATGGACGAGGCGACGCGCTCGCTCGACCCGGAGTCCCGCTCGCGAATCCACAGCCTCGTGACCGGTCTGATCGACCGGGATCCCAATCGGATCATTCTCTACTCGACCCACGACCTGGCCGAGGCAGAGTTGATCTCCGGCCACGTGATCGTGATCCGTGGCGGCAAGATCGCGACCGAACAACAACTCGGCGCCAACGAGATGGTCGGTCACACCGGAGGCGGTCGCACGTACCGCATCGTGACGACTCCGGAGATCTCTCCCGAGGATATCGAGGACGTCGCCGGTGCAAGCCTCGTCCATACCCAGGACGGCAGCGCGACAGTTCGCGTCTCGTCTCTCACCGTCTTCGACGATCTCGTCGGGCATCTCCGGTCTCGGGGACTGCGCCTCGTCGAAGCGGCGCCAGAACGATCCTCCCTCATGGACCTCTACATGGCGAGCATGGGCGAGCCAAAGCAAGAACAACCGTGAACGCCCTCTTTACAGCCGGCGCGTTCCTGCGCAAAGACTTCATCGAGGAGACCTCCTACCGCCTTCGGTTCCTCGTCGAAATCTGCGGAGCGGTCATCGCGATCTACTTTCTGGTGATCTTCTCCGAGTTCATGGGCGACGCGGTGGCGGCCAAACTCGGCAACATCGACTACCTGCCGTTCGCGCTGGTCGGCATCGCGTTCCACTCACTGCACGAGACCGCGCTCAACGACTACTCGCGGAAGATTCGCGAAGCGCAAACCCTGGGCACGCTCGAGGCGTTGATCTCCACCCGGACATCCGTGTTCACCCTGATGGCGTGCCTTCCGCTCTACTCCATGTGCCGGACATCGCTCAAACTCGTCGGCTACATGCTGGTCGGGAGCCTGATCCTCGACGTGAATATCCACTGGGGCAATTGGCCGGCGACTCTCACGCTGTTCGCGATCAGCATGGTCGTATTCGGGTGTCTGGGTCTGACTTTCGCGGCCCTCACGGTCGTGTTCAAGCGCACCGAACCGATCATCCGCGGATTCAACCTGGTGTCATTCCTGCTCGGCGGCGTGTTCGTGCCGCTGACTGTCTTCCCGGAGTGGATGCAGAAGTTCGCCATGTTGATACCGGTCGTGCCAGCGTTGCACGGTTTCCGACAAGCGGTCCTCTACGACGCGGACTGGGCGACGATGTGGCCAGACATCGCCCACGTGTTGGTGTTCATGACCCTACTCGTGCCACTGAGCGTCATGGCACTCCGATGGGCCGTGCGCCGCGCGATGCTCGACGGCAGCCTGACGCAGTACTGATCCGTTCAGCTTCTCCGGAAAGGTCTCTGTGGTCATCACCTACCCTCAGGGCGAATCGGCCCCGCATTCCCTGCGCGGAGTGTTCGACGGGATCTACCCGCGATTCGATCGCCGGCACGAACGAACCCGCCGCCTGCCCCTGCGCGCAGCTTTCGAGTCACTGCCAAAGTAGCGCCCGATCAACGTGCCAGGTCCACGATGACAGCCGCCTCGATTTCGCGAGCGAGCGCATCGAACCCGGACTCGATCTCCGGTCGCAGCAACCGCCGCATGGGCACCGCGTCCGCGACACCGATGCAACGGCGGAAGTGTTCGCCCTGGTTCTGCGCCTGGTAGAACTCGACGCCAAATCGTGCACCGTACCAGTTGCGAATCACGTACTGACTGCCGAGCACCGCCTCCAAGTTCTCGATCTTCACCTCGTCGCCGACCCCAAGGACGTAGAGACGCCGGAGGGGCAGCGGCGCTTCGCTGACCTCGCCGTCGAGACGCCACGCCCACTTGTCGAAGTCAGGGTGGACGCGAGGCATCTCGTCGGGTTGCAGTCCGAGATCGCGCGCGGTGTTGTCCCACAACTTCAACTGCGGGAAGGTCGGCAAGACCTGGAAGTCATCCTCGATGGGGTCGAGGGCGGCGATGTCGTCGGTGATGAGGGGGTGCCCCAGCGAGTGGAGTGACGCAGCCATCGTCGACTTGCCCGCGCCATGGTTGCCGAGAAACGCGACCGCCGCACCGTCGATGCTCACCGCGCTCGCGTGGAGCAGGAGGAGGCCGCGTTGGATCAACGCCAGGCCCATCGCCGGGCCGAGGACCGACAGCCGCACAAGTGAGTCGTCGGGGTCGCCTTCGCGGTCGACGACGATGCTCGTTCCTCCGGTGACCAGGCACGCGCCCGTGCCCTCGCGATAGTGGCAGTACTGGTCGCCGTCGCACCAGATGCCGTTGCCGTTGTCATTCAAGCTCTCGGGCCTTCGCGCAACCTCGCCGAGACGGATCGTGACGTCCGGCACACGCCCTTCCAGAGCTGGCGCGGGCCGGAGTTCGGGGAACTCGAACTCTGCCTTCAGAATCAGGCCGTAGGCGTGGTAGAGCAAAACACTCCCTCGATCAGCCGGCTAACCGGTCGAGCCATCTCGACCGATGCGACCCGCGATATCCTCTGATGGACGCCAGCTAGCTGACGCTGCTGCCACTCACACCACTTTCAAACAACATGGCGTCCGAAGCCCCGAACGACTTCAGCGTGATCTTCTCGACGCTGCCGTGGCTCACGACAACCGGTTTCGTGTAGGGCTTCTTGACGGACTCGTCGAACATGGTGCCTGAATTCTATCCTGTCCGAGGGGAAGAAAAGGGCTGGCGGGGAAGAAAAAGGGCTGGCGGGGAAGATCGGCGGCGAACCCCGACCGCGGAAGTGCCGTTGTGAAAGGTAGATCAGCCCATCCCCGACAACTCCAACCACCGCAGGAGGGAGAGGATCCCGTAGAGACGGAAGGCCTCCGCATTACCACCTTCAGAATACGCTTGTACAGACTGCCGGAATCCCTGGATGTCCACGAACCGGTGAGCCGCCTCGCTTCGGGTCTCCGTAGCGGCCCGCACCCGCTCCGACTCGTATCGCCACAGGCCGTGGAACAGGCTGGGCGAAAGGTCAGCCTTTGAGTTCCGCCACTGGACGGAAGTCGGGAGGATCCCCTCCATCGCCCGGCTCATCACGTAGCGCGACATGCCGAGTCGAAGTTTCTGAGTCCCCGGGAGCGCAAGACAGAACTCCGCAAGCCGACGGTCGCAGAACGGATAGCGCGCCTCCAATCCATGGAAGTTCGTGCCGCGGTCCGCAACCTCGAGCGCGTGGGGAATGAGCGGCGACAACAGACCGCTGCGGTGGCAAGCGCGCGAACCGATGACCGGTCGCGGGGGATCGCCGCGCAACTCGCGGATCCGGTCGGCCAGGCCAATCTCGGCGGCGAACTCCGGGTTGACGAGGGACAGCGCCCCCCAGGGCGCTCCACGGCGTTTGAACATCTTCCGCCACGGGTACGACAGGGAGTCCATCAGCGGTCGGACGGCGAGGTCCATGATCAGGCTCCGCGTGCCATGTCGACTCGAGGTCACCCGGGCCAGCGCGCGGGCTTCCTTCAGCAACCTGAACGGCCTGAGTCCCCTCGCGAGATCCGCCAGGTGGTCGAAGCCGTGGGAGACCGTCGTGTCGCCGTCGATGCCATCGAGGAACACGCCGGCATCCTGTTTCTTCGCGGCCTGGTAGAGCGCCCAGTGCAGGTAGTAGTTCGGCGTCAGCACCGCTTCGTCCTGCAGCTCGAGGATCCGGTCCAGATCGACGAGAGGACTGACCCTGTCAGCTTCGACGTAGAACGGCTTGATGCCGCCAGCGGCGGTGACGTCGGCCACGAACGATCGCTCATCGATGCGCTTCTTGTCCTTGCCAGTGAAGGACGGGAAGATCGCTGAGAGAGTCATCAACTCCGGCCCGTTGCTCTTCTTCAACAAGTCCCGGGCCACGCACGCAATGGAGGTCGAGTCGAGGCCTCCGCTCAATGTCGAGAGGACGGGCGCCGTGGCGCGCAGCCGACAGCGAACGGCTTCGGTGAAGATCTCGAGGAATGCCTCGGCGTACGCATCGTCGGTGCGAAATCGAATGTCGCGCTTGGGATCCAGCTCGAAGTACCGCCGAACGCGAAGGCCGCTCTCATCGACGACCATGCAGTGGCCAGCCGGCAGCCGGAAGATGCCCTTGTAGAAAGTGATCGCCTCGTCATCGAACGTGCCGGTGAGAAACAGTCCGACACGCATCTCCTCGAGCTCGCGCGGGATCTCCGCCACGGCCAGCAGCGCCTTGATCTCCGTGGCGCAGGCGAACAGCTGGCCGGGCCGATGCGTGTAGTGCACGGAACGGCAACCAAACGGATCTCGCGCACAGAACCACTTCCGCTCGTTTCCGTCCCAGATCGCGAACGCGAAGTCCCCCACGATGCGGTCGGCGCAGTCTTCGCCCCATCGCTCGTACGCCGCGAGAATCAGCGCACTGTCGGGAATCTTGTCCGGGTCGCCGTGGAGGTCGAGCGCTTGGATCAGGTCGGTGCGGTTGTCGACGCGGGCGTCGGCGACGAGCACGATGCGACCTTCGCGGGAGACGAGAGGCTGGCGCTCGTGGAGGGCCTCGGGCGTGGTCACGCGCAAGCACTGCCCGAGCCCTACACCCGCGGACTTCTCGAGCCACACGCCGTTTCCGTCGGGTCCGCGATGGGACAGCGTCGACAACATTTCGCCCGGCGCCGCCTCGACCATCGGCCGTCCACCGAGGTATTGGATACCTACGATTCCACTCAGAGCACTGACCTCACTCGCGAGTTGGCCTCCGCGAGACCGTGTGGTCGCAGGCTACGGGCTAGGGCCACCACGTTCCAGAGTCGTCAACGGGAGAGGGGATCCACGGCCCTCGACGACGCTCCTGCCATCCACCAGCCTGAGCGCGTTCAGCCCCAACCGCCGCCAAACCCCGCGTGCCCCCACAAACCCCCGCCGACGCCTCGTCATCACCCCAACGGCCCGGGCTCCCTCTCTCCTGCGCGTCACTGGTTCTCGCGTTCTTGTTCGCGCCGGGATGTAGCGACGACGAGACCACGGCGAAATCGACCGAGGCGGACTGTGTCTCGTGCCACACGGCCAAGGCCCGACCGCGGGCCGTGATCCACGTGACGACTACCGATCACCTGATTCGACGCAAGCCGCCGGAGAAGGACCTGACCGCAGCCGGTCCAGACCCTTCCACAATTCCTGGCCCACTGATCGTCGTTCCAGCGTTCCCGGATCGCGCTCCAGAGGGTGATCTTCTCCGGATCTACAACGACCTCTCCCGAGGCGTGCGATTCACTCGTGCCTGCGCCAACACGTGTACGGTGTGATCCAGGGGATGATGCGTCCGGGCCTATAGCCTCGCCACGGGACGCTGGAGGTTCTCACGGTTTTCTTGCCCTACTGAGCGAGGGCGTCCTGCAGAATGAACTCGTGGCGGCACAGACGTTTCGTGCAGGGGTGTTCACGTACGACTACCTCCCCGCGATCGGCGGCGGGGGACGACACGTCGTCGAAGTCTGCAAGCGCCTCCCTGCCGGAGAGATCGTCGTCTTCTCCGGCCAGCGCAACGATCTCGAGGATCACCGGTCGGCCTGGCCGGGGCTGCCACACGGTTTCGTGAAGCAACTCCTGTTGTCGGTCTGGTTGAACTTACGAATCCGCACGCACGTGCGCCGACTCGCGCTGAAGGCCGTCAACGTGCACAGCGGCCCCGGGGGTCTGTTTCTCGTGCGCAGCGCGGGCGCGCCACTCATCGTCACTGCACACCACACCTATGCGCAACAAGTAGAACGCTTGCCTTCGCAGTTCTGGAAACGACTGTTCATTCCGTTCGAGCGGGGCACCCTGCGAAGGGCCGACAAGGTGATCTGCGTCTCCGAGGACACACAGCGCGCTGTCGTCGAACGCTACGGGATCGCCCGCGAGAAGACGGTGGTGATCCCAAACGGCATCGATACCGCCGTGTTCCGTCCACAACCGGACGTCGAGAGGACACAGAAGAGCGTGCTGTTCCTGAGTCGACTCGAAAAACGCAAGGGCGTGGACTTTCTCCTGCGCGCCATGCGGTTGGTGGCGAGCGAAGACAAGTCCGTCAAGTTGTTCATCGGCGGAAAGGGATCACTCGCCCCGACGCTGAAGAACTACGTCGCCGAGAACGGTCTCTCCGAGCAAGTCGAGTTCCTCGGCTTCGTGCCCGACGTTGGCCTCCCGAGTTGGTACGCCCGCGTGGGTTGCTTCGTGATGCCCTCCGTCTTCGAAGGCTTCGGCATCCCGGTCCTCGAGGCGATGGCGTGCGGCACCCCGGTCATCGGAACGAACGTCGACGGCATCCGCGGCCTGATCGACGATGGGAAGACGGGCTTGCTCGTCGACTTCGGTGACGAGACCGGACTCGCCGAGCGGATCCTGCGAGTCTGCGGTGGTGGGTTCACGCCGCCGACGGACCTCGCGGAACGGATCCGGGAGAACTACGACTGGGACGGCGTTGCTGAGCGGTACGCAGGGTTGTTGTTGTGATTTTCTGTTGCTCGGTCGGCCTCGGCTCGAAGGCTGCGAGGGCGTCCCTCAGCAACCCTCGAGCTGGAGGTCGACCGAGCACTCACTTCACTTTCTTCTTCGAAGTCCTCTCCAACACCTTCGCCGCAACGCGGTCCGCAAGCACCGCGGGCCTTGCACGATCGAAATTGTAGAGCAAGACGACGGTCAACTCCCGCGCAGGGTAGTAAGCGAGGAACGTGTTAAACCCCGCGATACTCCCCCCATGAGAGATGCGGGCCTCTCCGTGCTTCTTGTCGATGACGAGACCGAACGCGTAGCCACGCGGGCCCAAGACACCCTTGCCGACCGGCGTGATCATCTTGCGATACGACTCCTTCGACACGACCTTCCCCCCGTGCAAGGACCGGTTCCACCGATGCAGGTCGCGGGTCGTCGAAAGGAGAGCGCCTGCGGCGAACGGTGGACGCATGCTGATGATCTTCGCGTTCGCAACCGCACCTCCCGAGCGCGTGTAACCGCGCGCTCGGTGGGCAACGATCGCCTGCGCGCCACCATACCGCGTCTGCTGCACGCCGGCTGCGGAGTAGATTTCGCTGTTCAAGAACCGCTCGTACGACTTGCCGGAGATCTTCTCGATGAGCACACCGAGAAGGTAGTAGCCGGAGTTGTTGTACTTGAACCCCGCGCCCGGCTCAAAATCGAAGGGCTCTTTCGCGATCAGCGCGAACAGTTCCTTGTGCTTGATTCGCTTCGATTCGATCTCCCGGTACTTCTTTCCCAACCCGGTGAAACTCTTGATACCGGAGGTGTGATTCAGCAACTGACGGACGGTGATCTTCTTCCCGGGGAATGCAAACTCCGGCACCAGCTTGTTCCACTCGTCGTCGAGCTTCAGTCTTCCCGCGTCGATGAGCTTCAAGATCGCCGCCGATGTGAACTGCTTCGTGATCGAACCGATCCGGAACACGGTACTCGGCGTCACGCCGACCTCGTTTTCCACGTCCGCGTTGCCGTAGCCCTTCTCGAATACGACTTCGTCGCCGATCGCGACGAGCAACGACGTCCCGGGCACGTTCAGTTTCTTCAACGCAGCCGTGACGATTGCGTCGACCTCGACCTTCAACGCAGCGTGCCCGGATTGCGCTTCGAGTTGGCCGCCGAACCCGACGAAAACGATCGTCGATAGGAGGGAGGTTCGAGAGAGGTTCATGGTTCGATCTTGACGGCGGCGCGAAAAAACGCAAGTCGTACGCTACCCTCCGCGCCATGCACCCAGGCAGCCCCCGACGCCCGTGGGCCTGCGCGAGGACTGAATGAGCCGGTCAGCCAGGATCGCCTCCGCCCTCGTCGGCCTGGAGTTCTACAACCAGTACTTCATACTGGACGACAAGGCCAACGCACTGGGCGGAATCATGTCCAACGCAGGTGCGTCCAAGATCGGCAGATGATCCGATGATTCGGAGTCCGGCCGCCTACCCGCGACCGATGAACTCTTCGAGATCGGTCTTGAGCTCCGGGAGCCCGTAGGACGCCATCGTGATGCAGCGGTAGATGATCCGCTCGAGATCGGGTGGTGTCTTCGGGTTGAGCATCTGCGGCGGGCAGTAGCTGTAGAAGAACGACAGCGACAAACGCACCGTCTCGCCACCGGTCTTCGCGCCGGCGTACTCCCACGGCACGTCGTCGAACGGCAGCGTGCCCGTCAGGATCTCGTAGATCATGATCCCGATCGCCATCACGTCCGCCTTGCTGTCGGTGTGCAACAGCGGGTTGTAGTGCGGCGTAGTGGTTACGACGTTGTACCCCGGGATGCGCATCGCCGGGTCGATCAGCATCACCTTTCCACTCGGCTTGATGATGATGTTCTCCGGCTTGAGATCGCCGTGGTAATCGAGCGTTCCCTCGTCCTTGAGCTCGATGAGCGCGCGCACCACGGAGAGGAACCAGTTCAGGTGGATCCCTTCGAGGCCGCGGATCTTCTCGCGCAGCGTCTTGCCGCGGATGAAGTCCAGCACCAACGTCAGGCGGTCCCCGACCATGATCCGTTCCTTCAGCGCGACCAGGTTCGAGGACTTGTTCGCCTCGAGCAGTTCGGCTTCGGCACGAAGCATGCCGTCGACTTCGGTCTCGTCGAACAAGTCGATCCGGACCCCGCCGGGCTCGAAGAACACAGCCTCCGCCGGCAGCTCGTCGGGACTGATCCCCTCAGGCGTGCGCCGTGCGGTGACTTCCATCAGCCTCGTCACCTGCCGACCGCCGCCGGACACGCTCCCGACCTTCAGGGCGACCTTGGCCCCCGTCTCTTCGTGCTCGGCCTGGAAGACCGAGGAGAACCCACCACGCCCCAGGAATCGGCTAATTCGGTAGCCCTGGATGAGCTCTCCAACCGCGAGTTTCATCATGCGCCAGTTCGTTCCCTTCTGCCCCTTGAAACCGGGCCGCGACCCGGTGCCCTAATCTTCGGTATCTCCTTCTCTGGAGTTGAGATAGGAAAGTCTCCATGCGCGTCTGGCCCATGGTTGTGTAAGTTGCGATCGGGGGATTCTTCCCGCTCTAAGACGACTTGTTCCGGGTGTGGGCCGGGTCCGCCGTCCGGATCCCCTGCGTTCCGCTAAGGGATCCCTTCGCCACGCGTCGAAGACTCCACTGGAACTGCGGTGCCAACGGAATATGCGAGCGCGCAACCCGTCGGCATCCGCGTCTGTACCCCCCTTTCTCGCCTGATGTCCCCTTCGATACGCGGGTTCCTGTACGAACGCCTGGCGCTGGCCGGTTGTCTGACGCTGTCCAGCTGCGGTGGCGGGTCGGGCGGCGACGGCTCCCACGGGAACACGGCGAAGGACGCCATTCCCTTTCTCGTGCGCGCGACGTTCGTCGGCGCCGGCGTGACGCCATCGGCGGGCGACCGGCTGCAGCTGTTCCTGTCCGAGGACGTGTCCCTCGTCGCCGGGCGACTCGTCGACGATCTCGACTTCGCGTTGTCCAACGGCGCTTCGCTTGGCAACGTCGTGACGGCACCTTCGCTGAAGAACGCCCGCACCATCGAACTCACGCTCGGTGCCAACCCGAGCTTCACTCCTGGCGTGTCAACAATCGACTTCGGGAGCGCCAACGACGGCGTGCGCGATCAGACCGGGAACTTCGCGACTACCAATATCGCGCGCGCGATCGAACTCGGCGATCGCAATGATCCCGTCGTATCGGCGATCACCCTGAGTGCGGTCGGCTCCCTGCTCAACGGAACAGGACCAGCAGGCGGGACATTGCAAGTCCCGACGAGTGGATTCACGATCGATCTCGACCACATTGACGGGAGTTCCGCCATCGACACGAGCCACACCGTGATCGTGTCGAGCGTCGTCGTCAGCGTGAACGGCACGAACCGCCAGGCCGGGCTCGATCTCGCCGACGCGTTCACAAGAACCTCCACGGCTGCCACGTCCTCGTTCCTGGTTCCGGCGACGGTCACGCTCCCAGTGGGCGACTTCGAAATCACGGCGTACGTGTTCGACGTTTCCGGAATGGTGTCCGTAGCGGCGACGTTTCGCGGACGTGCTCAGACCCCGCTGGACACCTTGCGCCCGTTCGAGACGACCGTCAATCCCACGCAACTGTGGTTCATCGACACGAGCCGCGACGTGGAGTCGTACACGATCAACGTCCTCAACTTCATCACGCCCGCTCAGGTAGACAATCGCGCGAATGGCCGGTCTGACCTCGAGGACCTTCTGCACGCGGTCGGCCTGCACAGCACGAGTCCCATCCCAAACGTGTCCGGGTCGAAGAACAGCAACGAAGTCGTGATGGACGCGTTCAAGTCCTCAGTGATCAAGCACCTGAACACCCTGTTTCTGGGCGCTAATATCACATTCACCTTCACGCGGCCAGCGGCATGGCCGGGAGGGAGTCAGATCGCGTACCACGCCGTCGCGTTCTCGCAGATCTCCTTGGCGGGCGCCGAGGACGCGACCGGTCGCACGGGCCTACACGGTGTCGCGATCTTCAATCCCAACAACACGGCCCAGGAAGACGACACGCTGATCGCCTTCGCGGGCAACCAGCGGCTGGGCGTGTTCTTGCACACAGTGATCAACGACGGGCTCATCGCGCACCCGACAACGCTCTTTCGCACGACTTTCGACCCGTTCACCGCCGCGAGGTTTGGGACGGCGATCGGCAACGAGGGAAACGATGGTCTCCGGCTCATCGGCACATTGATCGACGGACGCACGACGAGCATCGCGAACGCCGTCGTGCGCTTCGCGAAGTTCGCTGCGGTCATCCTCGCCCACGAATGCGGGCACTCGGTCGGTCTGGTCGCCAACGGACCGATGCCCTTGGGTCTCTACGGAGACAACGCGACCGACTTCCCCGTCTTCCCCGCCTCTGCCGCGGACGGACACATCAAGATGCCTGCCAGCCTCTTCCCTGGGATCTCGGAGAATATCATGACCCCAGCGTTCGATTTCGATTCGGCATTGGCGCCCGAAACCCAGTTCAATAGCCTCAACCGTGCGTACCTGCTCGAACGAGTCGTCGTCGGCAAGTGAAAACGATCATGAAGAACCCTATCGCCATACTTCTCTTCATCGCGCTCAGCAGCGGGGCGCCTGCCCAGAAACTCCGCCGAGCGATCGCAGCCGCAGATCTCGTCGTCGTGGCCACGTCGATGCGGGTCATCCCGACAAAGACCCACACCATCCACCGCCTGAAGATCGAAGAGCTCCTCCGCGGTCCCGTAGGGTTCGATCTTTCGCAGGTTTCCATCGTCGTGACGAAGCGGGTCGCGGTGCACAACCGACCGGTAGCTGCGAAGAGGATGATCTACTGCCTTCACGACTACGCGAAATCCGCGCGCTCTGCGAAGCTGCCAGGCAACTTCGCCCCGTACTACAAGATGAGTGGCTACGCAGGCAGCGGCGTGGTGCTCGACAAGAAGCCCACCAAGGACCCCCGGCTCGCATTCGCCCGCGTGCTGATCGACTCACAGAAGGGGCAATCGTCGCGCAAGACAACCGAAGCACTGTTCTCCATCGCGTTGACCGGTGACAAGCGCATCCGAACGGAAGCCGCGTCCTCGCTGGCCGAGCGCCAGGCGCTGATCACGTGCCTGACCAAGATGCACCTCAACAAGTTGCTGGCACGCGCCGTCGCCGAGACGGAAGACATCGGCTACAAGATCGAACTCGCTTCGATCTGCGCGATGCGCAAGGTCGCGTCCCTGATCCCGACGTTGTGCCTGAGTGTGGAGCACGTCGGGGACCACGGGTTCCTGCGCGCGCTGGGCCGCTTCGCCCAGTACATCCACGGCGAAGAGGCTGCCGAGATCCTCTCCAATCACGCCTCCCGGGCCCGCGGAAAGACCCGCGACCGCCTGATCGTCGCACTGGGCGCAACGGCGTCGGATGGCGCCCTGAAGACCCTTCTCGCGATGCAAAAGCGCGGCCAAGACAAGGCTGCAGTGGAAACCGCCCTTCGGATCCACGGCAGCCCCCGGGCCACGGCCGCGGTTGCGTCCAAGGCAGCGAAATCGGACAAGAAAGGCATCCAAAAATCCGATGAGAAGGGCAGAAAGAGCCCACGCCAGCCATGAAACAGATCACGCCCTACCGAAACATAGTCCGCGCCCTGACCCTCCTCGGGAGTTGTTCGCTACTCGGCAGCTGCGCCGCGCCGGAGCTCGACGTAACGGCGATGGTCCGCGACTGGGGCAACTACATGCAGAGCGACTACGTCCTGCGACCAAACGATCAAATCACGGTCGACGTGCAGCCGGATGGTCCTGCGCAGACGCTCATCGTCCCACCCACCGGTCGCCTCAACCTGGCCGGAATCAAGGATCCTCTCGAGGCCGTCGGCAAACCTGTCCGAGTGTTCCGCGCAGCCGTGCAGCAGGCTTACAGCAAGGAACTCCGCGGCGACATCATCGTGCAGGTGTCTCTGCTCCAGACCGGCGTTGCATCGATCTACGTGACCGGCGAAGTCAATTCGCCCGGCCCCGTGAACTACGTGCCGAGCATGACCCTGACCCAAGCGATCTCCGCCGCGGGTGGGTGGTTGTATCGGGCGAAGCTCACCGACGTCCGCGTCATCCGCCCCACGCCGTCCGGCGAGCCGAAGACCTACCGCATCAACATCAACCGGGTGTACCACGACTACAATACCACCATGGACTTTCCGGACTTTCTCGTCCTGCCCGGCGACGTCGTCTACTGCCAGTCGGTGTGGGTCGCGGAAGTCGCGGACACGCTCAATCTGTACCTCTGGTCGCTGCTGCCGTTCCGCGGCCCGAGCATCACCGGATTCTAGCTTCCGATCTCTGGACCCGCGCGGCGACGCGCCCCGATGCCACCATCACCAGCCTTCGACTTCGACGTCTCTGTCGTCATCGTCAACTGGAACGTCGGCGAGTTCGTCCGCACCTGCCTGAAGTCGGTGTTGGCGGAGAGCGATGACCTTCGATTGCAGATCATCGTCGTCGATAACGCGAGCGCCGACGGGTCGCCGGAGATCGTCGAGGACGAG
>CAYYAQ010000014.1:0-44519 GCA_964469555.1 uncultured candidatus Brocadiaceae bacterium
CGCACATGACGCTGAAGTGCGCGATCCACGGGATCCCCGGAGGCGGTGGCAAGGCGGTCCTCGACTGGCGACCGGGCACGGATCGAAAGGCGGCCTACCGCCGGCTCGGCGAGCACGTCGACGCGATGGGCGGGCGGTTCTTCACGGGGCCCGACGTCGGGACGGAACCCGAGGATCTGCGGGCGGTGGCGGAGGCGACGAGCTTCGTGACGATTCTGGGAGAGGTCAGCGGACCGGGAGATCTCGGGGCGGCGACGGCTCTGGGGGTATTCGCGGGGATCGGGGCCGCGGCGCGGCGGATCGGTCGCGACGATCTGCGGGGCGCCCACGTGGTGCTGTCGGGTCTGGGCGACGTCGGGGGTCGATTGGGCCTGCTGCTCGCCGACGCCGGCGCGCGGCTCAGCGTCGCGGACATTCTCGAGGACCGCGTGGAAGAGGCAGTGCGCCGGTGGGGCGCGACGGCGGTCGACCCGCGGCGAGCGCACGCCATCGAATGCGACGTGTTCGCGCCGTGTGCACTCGGGGGCGTCGTCAGCGAAGCGACCTTGCCCGAGCTCGGTGCCCGCGCGATCGCGGGTTCCGCCAACAATGTCCTCGCGACGGGTGCGTGCGGCGCTGATCTCCACCGTCGCGGCATCGTCTACGCGCCGGACTTCGTGGTCAATTCCGGTGGCCTCGTGCAGGGGGCGCTGTCCCTCCTCGAAGGCGCACCGCCGCCACCAGATCGCATCGCGAAGATCGGCGGATTGCTCGACGGCATCTTCGCCGATTCCGAGCGCGACGATCTTCCCCCGGAGGTCATCGCCGAACGCACCGCCCGCGCACGAGTCGACAGCGCGCCGAATCGCATCTACGTCCCGAACCGACCATGACCGAACCCGAATTCCGCCACCAGCTGCGCGTGCGCTACGTCGAGACCGACGCCGGCGGGGTGGCCCACCACAGCAGCTACGTGCCCTGGCTCGAAGAGGCCCGCACGGAGTGGATGCGCGCACAGGGACGCAGCTACGCCGCTCTCGAGGCGTCCGGCTTCTTCCTCATGGTGGCTGAGATGCGTCTGCGCTACCTGAGTCCCGTCCGATACGACGACGAGCTCGAGATCAGCGTCTCCGTAAAAGCGCGAAAGCGTGCGTCGATCGACCTCGAATACGTGATCCGCAGGGTCGGCAGGGATGACCCGGTCGCCACCGCCACGACCCTGCTCGCCTGCACGGATCGTGCGGGCAAGGTCCGCCGACTCCCGGAAGGCGTGTGAGCGTGGGCCCGTGGCAGCGGGTGCCAGATCCCGCCGGTCCGTCCGTTTCCGCTCCAACCGTCGAACCGGCTGGACCTTCTGCGTCCGGCCCCCATAATCCACGGTCACGCCGCTGAATACCTCGCGACCTGAATAACCGCCCGGTCTCGACGCAAGAACCGCACCCCAGAGACGTTTCGAGCGGTTCGCTGCGGAAATTCACCCGCCCGCCCCACGCTAGCATGGCCCTCACTCCAGAAATCGCCTTCGAATCCCATCGGGAGCACCTTCTCTCGATGATCTGGTTGAGAATGGGGCCGGATCTCCGCAAACGCATGGATCCGGAAGACGTACTACAGGAGGTGGCCATCGAGGCCATCAACTACTGGCATACCCTGGAACACGAAGCCAATGCCCGGGCGTGGTTGGTCACTCTGGCCAAGCGCAAGCTGGCTCGCATCCTGAGAGATCAGGTCGGAGTCGCAGCTCGGGACCCGAGACGCGAAAAGGCAATCAAGACGGACCTTCCCGTGGCGGACCGGCGCTCTGGACCGATGACGATCGCGGATCGAAAAGACCGACTCAAGCTCTTGGAAGACGCCTTGCAGGAGCTCAAACCGGAACACCGCAACGTGATCCTCTTGGCGCGGATCGAGAAGCTCTCGGCGAAGCAAATCGGCGAGGAGATGGATCGATCCGAGAATGCGGTGCACCTCCTGCTCGGCAGGGCGCTGAAGAGCCTGGCGCAACATCTCAAGTTCTGACGTGAGTCTGCAGGAGACCGCATCGCACGACCCGGATGAACCCCCTCGCGACGAGGACGCTGGGCCGCCTTCGCACGCGGACTTGCGGATGGCGGAGTTGCTCGGTGACAAGACGCGGTCGGGTCGCGAGCGCGAGAGTCTCCGCAATGAGGGCACCCCCGTCGCCGACGACCTCCTCGGTCGGCTCAATGCGATGGACTTCATCGACTCGGTCCTCGGCGAGGACTACGAGCTGCCGAGTCGCATCGGGGACTTCGAGATCACCGGCGTGCTCGGACGCGGCGGAATGGGCACCGTCTACAAGGCCTACCAGGAAAACCTCGATCGCGAAATCGCGCTGAAGGTGCTCGCGCCGCGATTCTCGACCGACGTGACGATGCGCCAGCGTTTCCGCACCGAGGCGAAAGCCACGGCGGCGATGCACCACCAGCACATCGTTCCGATCTACGGCTACGGCGAAGCGAGCGGGCACCTGTTCTTCGCGATGGAGCTCGTCAGCGGCGTCAGTCTCGACAAGCACATCACCGTCGCGAGGCGCAAGGGTGCGGGGGTGCTCGAACCCGAGGACGCCGCCCGCCGATTCGCCGGCGTCGCCGACGCACTCGCGCTCGCGCACAAGCGTCAGATCCTCCACCGCGACGTCAAGCCTGGCAACATCCTGATCCACGACGACGGCACGCTGGCCCTGGCGGACTTCGGGTTGTCCAAGTTCCTCGGCGAGGTCAGTGCGCAGCTCACTTCGATCGGCGGGTTCCTCGGCACGTTGCACTACGCACCGCCGGAGCAGGCGCGCGGCGAGGACCTCGGCCCCGCGAGCGATCTCTACTCGCTGGGCGTCACGATCTTCGAGACCGTCACCGGCAAGCTCCCGGTCTACGGGCAGTCGACGGAGGCGATGCTGCACGCGCTGCTGCACGACGAACCGATTCGTCTGCGCCAGATCCTGCCCAAGGCGCCGCGGGATCTCGAGGCCGTGATCTCAAAGCTCTTGCAGAAGGACCCGCGCGACCGCTACCAGGACGGTGAAACGCTGGGGCTCGACCTGATCCGCATCGCGGAAGGCGAACCGGTGCGCATCCGCAGGCAGGGCCTGGTTGTCCGCGTCTATCGCCGTCTGAAGCGCAAACCTGTGGTCGCTGGCATCATCGGTGTGCTGTTCGTGCTGCTGATCGTTACGGGGCTGTGGTTCCGGGAAGTGCTCGTCGGCGATGAGCTCAAGCGCCAGAAGAACGGTCGCGAACACCTTCGATTGGCATCGATGGCCGTCGCGAGTGAATCCGGATCGTCGGTCGGACCCCGCCGCGTCCTCGACGTGCTGTCCGGCGGCGAGACCACCGAGACCACCAACACGTCGCAGTTCCTCCGTGAGATCGACGCGGCGGCGAAACTGCTGCCGGACGAAACTGCGAACATCGCGCGGTACCGCGATGCGTACGCCGGTCATGTGTTCGGCTCGCAGGAATCCGTGGATCCCGTCGGACTGCTTCGTCTGGGCAACGGCTTTGGTGCGGTCGATGCGCTGACGGAGAAGATTCGTTCGATCAAAGCGAACTTCAAGGCCGACGATCTCGGTGAGCGAATCGATCTCTACAACCTCTACGTGGCGCGTGCTATCGCGAGTATTTCGGCCTCGGTCGCCGATCCACAGCAGGCGCGGAATGACCTGAACCTCGCGTCCTTCATCCGATCGGGCGCGAGGCTGCCGCGCATGCTGCAGGCCTTCCTCGCGTGGAAGGACAGGACTCAACCGAAACTGCTGATCGATTCCCTGAAGGAGTTCACCTCTCCCGATGATCCGCAGCATCTCGATCCGGAGCTTCGTCGCGCGACGGGGGAATTCCTGCTGTCGTTTGCCGGCGTCAGCGCTCCTCCCGGAAGCCACCTCATGCGGTTCTCGATGGGCTACGCGGTGCGGAAGATCCTCAGCGACAAGGCGGACGAGTTCCTTGGACTCAAGGATGCGAAGCGCGAGGAGTGGTACCACGGGCTCGAGCATCAACTCGCGCAACACGCGACCAAGATCCTCAACAACCTCGGCATCATGCTCGAGATGCAGGCCCCGTTGAAGGCTGGCCGTGAGCTTCTGAGAGACAGCGTGGCGCCGTCTTCGCCGATCAAGTCTTGGAGCTACGCATTCGACCTGCTCGAGGACGTGCATTCGAGATCCCAGCCGCTCAGTGAGGAGAATCGACTCAGAGGAGCGATCCACTACCTTCGCGTCGTGCAACGCGTCCAGTCGTTCGACGACGCGATCGTCTTGCTGACGAACCTGGAAGGAATCGTGGGGCCGCTCCTGGCGCTCGTCGATTCTCCGGAACGCGAGTTGCGGGAACTCGCCGTGGAGTTGCGTGCTCGCCTGCACTCCTGGATCGCGAATCAGCAGGTGGCACAGACGGCGGTAGACGCGTGGTTGAAAGTGAACGATCGGGACCCCGCGGCCCAAGCGTGCAAGTTCTGCAGTCTCGTGCGGTCTGCGCCGAGGTCGCAGGAGGAGTTCTTCCGCGCCCTGCTGTTTGGGCGTAACGCCATTCTCTACGCGGCGGATGCCGTCCGATTGGAGGTCCGCGACCGTCTCGTGAAGCGGGTCTACCACGAACTCGGGCGGGTCCAGGACGGGGTCGCCCAGGGCTTCCTCCGGCAACTGTTGCAGAGCCTTGGGGGGGAATGAGCGTGTCCATGGATAAAATGCCTGTTCGAACCCCATTCGTCGCGAAAGGATTGGGGGCCCGTCCGGCCACCTGTCCTTGGACCCCCTGCAACCCTGCTTTGAGACTACGAAACGGAATCTTCGGCCTGTGTGTGCTGGCGTTGGCAACGCTGCCCACTGGCTGCTCACCGGAGGAACCATCTGGAGGACAAGGACTTCCGCTAGTCGGTGCCGTCTCCAAAAAGTCGTCGAAGAAATCTGGGGGCCCGCCCAAGGAGGGGCAGGTTTCGGCTCGGCACACGTCGCGCGATCATGTCAGCGGCGTCGTCCTCGGTCCCCGGGGCATGCCGATGGCCGCCGCGCGAGTCACGCTCTACAAGCGCCTGCGCCAGTGGCCCCGGCGGGACCGGGTCGAGCTCGATTCGGTCCGCACCGGGACGGAGGGGCGCTTCGTGTTCTCCACGAGTCGCGGTCGCGGTCTGGAGGTCGAGGCCAAGGCGCGTAGCTGCGCCACGCTCGTGCGTACGGCGCCGCCGCCGGGACTCGGGACACTCATCCTCCAATTCTCCAGGGGTTTTCGCGTCGCGGGCAGCGTGGTCTTGCCGACGGGTCGACCGGCAAGGAACTGTGTCGTCTATCTCGAACCCGGTAGCCGCAGCCAGATGCGCGCGGTTCAGACCAACACCGACAGGGACGGGCGGTTCGAGTTCCTGGGCGTGCCCGCGGACAACCTCCGCGTGTCGGCGCGGCACGATCTATTCCAACCGGCGACCGATGTCGTCACGATCGGTCGACCGATGGCCCTCCGATTCGAGCGGCCCGAGATCGGTCTGTCCGGCAGGGTAATGAGCGGCGACGAACCCGTAGCAGATTGCGAGGTCCTCGTTTCCCCACGCATGACCAGCGGTGTGTTCTGCGTTCCGTTCGCAGCAGTCACCGACCGCGACGGTCGGTACCGCATTCGAGGACTGGGTGAAGGGAGCTACAACATCGAGCTTCGGCACGACAAGTACTCGTCGGCGCAGCGCACGCTGTCCCTGCACGAGTCCCGGACCGGACTCGAGCTGGAACTCTCTTCGCGCGTGAAGGTCAAGGGCCAGCTGACCGGCGCGAAGAACATCGCAAACACGCAACTGAGCATCGTGTCTTTCTACGGTGAGACTGCAACGACGAGAGTTCGGGCAGACGGGTCGTTCGAGTTCGCTGAGGAGTTATCCAGTGGGATGGCGACGATCGAACTCGAGGCCGGACAATTCAGTTTCAAGGTGAGTCAATCCCGTTGGGTGAGGCGCGCTCTGATCGAGGACGGAGACGATTTTGAACTCGAGATCCAACCCGCTTCGGAGGTCAAGGGCGTCGTGCTCGGTCACGATGGCAAGCCACTCGCGGGTGTCGAAGTGCTCGCCGCATTGAAGATCATCGAGGATCCTCTGAACCTCTTCACCGATCAGAGCCCCCTCGTCGCGCGTCAACGCGTGTTCGCGGTGACCGATCGGGCCGGTCGCTATCTGATCCACGGGCTGGAACCGGGCGAGGTCACTCTCAGCTTCCAGAAAGAGCGTTTCGGTTCCTGCACGCAGGTCGCAGTCGTCAAGTTCAAGTCGAAGAGTCCCGACGCATCCGAGTCGACCGTGAAGCTCCTCGCGCCCGGCACGATTTCCGGTCGCGTCACCCGTGGTGGCAAACCAGTTCCCGGCGCACTCGTCTCGGTGAGCAAGGGTCTCTCGCGCGGCTTCACGGGACGTGGTGGTCGATACACGCTGAGGGGGCTCCCCGCGGGCGAACACCTCGTACGAGTGAAGTTCCGCACCCTGAAGATCGCGCACTCGGACAAGCCGATCAAGTTGACGGCCGGACAGGAGGTCTCCGGCGTGGACATCGCGCTGCAGATGGGGCGTCGCATCCGCGGCCAGGTCGTCGATTCAGAGGAACTCCCCATGGCCAACGTGATCGTGGAGGGGCAGGCTGGCACCACGACCAACACGGACGAGTCGGGCAGGTTCGTGCTGGATGTTCCGTTGGGCCGGACGTTGCTCTACGTCCGGACAACGCCATTCGATCCATCGTTCGATCGCGTTCCCGTGGGACGGGACGTCGAGGAACTGATCGTGCAGCTTCGTCAGGCGCCGCGCGCCAGGGTGAAGGGCGTAGTGAAGGCGCTTCCCATGGAGACGCCGGTCGTCGGGATGATCCTGCGGCTCGACACGGACAAGCGACAGGCTCAGCCCACGCCCCTGACGCTTGGGCTGACGTGGACCGAGTCCATGCGCACGGTCATCAACATGCAGAGGCTCAACGAGCACCACCTGCGCGGGCATGTCGAGCGCTGGATCGAGGCGCCCGAGGGAGTGCTCGATCTGCAGAACCTCCCGGCGGGTCCCTATCGGCTCACATTGCAATCCAGGGGCTACCAGCCGTTCGTCAAGAAGGTGGCCCTGTTCAACGGCAAGCCCATCGATCTCGGAGTGATCAAGCTCGAACGGGGATTCACCGTCGAGGGTGTCGTGCTCCGTCCGAATGGCGATCCGGTGCCGGGAGCCAGGATCGTGCTCGGGCGCGAATCGGATCTCACTCTTTCTGGCGCACGGACGTGGTACGTCTCGGATCGTCGCGGTCGATTCACGGTAGAGGGAGTCGGCCTGAAGCTGAAAACCCTCTACGTGGCCGCGAAGGGCTACGCGACGCAACACCACGCTCTCGATCTCGCCAAGGACATTCTGCGCGACAAGGATGATCCGGTGCAGGTAAGGATGCAGCCGGGCGCGAGGATTCGGGCCGAGCTCATCGGCATGGACGGAACCCCGGTGCCGTTCAAGATGGTGCAGCTGAACCGCGGCTTCGATTGGATCGGTCAAGCGGAGACCGACGACCAGGGCGTGGCCTGGTTCTACAACGTCTCCAAGGGGTCATACCACCTCGGCCTGCGGGGCAAGTGGCGGTCGTTGACCAAACAGATCGTACGCGACACGAGCGGCGCGAGAGTCTACTCGGTCAAGATCAAGGACCTGCGCAGTCGTCGTGACAAGCGTCAGCGTCAGCGACGGCGCTGACCAGATCAGTCCTTCTTGTTGGACGAGATGCCTGCTGCCAACGCGATGCGGAGCGCCTCCTCCATTTCCATCTCGATCGGGCGGACGTCGATCTCGTCGACGATCAGCAGGTAGCCGCCGATCTGGTAGCTCATCGGCAAGTAGACGCCGACTTTCCCTGGGCCGCCGAACCCCGCGGGCATGTCGTCCCAACTCGAGCGCGTGATGAAGCCGAGCATCTCGGGTCCACCCTTCACCGGGCGGACCATGACGACCTGGTTGAACTCCTTGTCGTCGGTATGGGCGAAGAACGAGACCATGTCCTTCAACATCCGGTAGAGGGTCTTGACCAGCGGCACGCGCTCGAGGAGCGAGATGCCGAGGTCGTGGAACCAACGGATCAACCAATTGTTGAGGAGGACACCGATGGCAACAGTGATGATGATGCCGGCAGCGATGCCGAGACCGGGTAAGTAGTAGAGGCGCCTCGTCGGGTCTTCGGGGTCATTCGCCAGGGGGAAGAGGCCCGAGAGCAAGGTCTCGGCGCCACTCAGGAACCACCAGAGAATGTAGATCGTGACGGCGATCGGGACGATCGCGGCCAGACCGCGGAGGAACGACTTTGCGAAGAAACCCATGGGGTAGATCCTCGCGCCCCGCACTTGGGATTGCTATCGGATTGACTGGTACAGCGCCTCGAGTTGGTCGACGATGTGTTCCAAGTCGAACTTGTCGCGGGCGAGAGCGCGGGCCTTCTTGCCCATTCGTGTGAGTTCGGTCGGATCGGACAGGAGCTCATGTAGCGCGGTGGCCACCGCTTCGGGCGACCCTTCTGTCACACGGCCCGCCGCGGCCTCTTCGACTTCGGGGACGTTGCACATGGGGGTCAGCAAGCACGGCACGCCGGCGGCGAGCGCTTCGAGGACGGCGTTCGGCAGCCCTTCGCTGTCCGATGTCAGGACGAACAGGTCCGCTGCCGTGAGCGCGTCGCGGCGCGCGGCGGCCTCGAGGTGGCCGGTGAACACGAATCTGTCGTCGAGACCGAACGCTTTGACCTGCGACGCGATGCGGCGCCCGGTACCGTCCTCGTCGTGACCGGCGATGATGAGTCGGGTGTTGGGCAGTGCGGCCTTCACGAAGGCCTCCACGAGCAGGTCGAGTCCCTTCACCGCGTGCAGGCGACCGAGGAACAGGGCGAGCTGCTCGTCCTTGCCTATGTCGAAGCGTGATCGGAACGTGGCCTCGTCGCCCGGGATGAAGGGTTCGACGCCGTTTGGAATCAGATTCATGTGCTCGACGACGCTCTGTCCGACGAGATCACCGATCTCTTTGTGCGTTACCGCCTGGAACGCAGCGGCGTTCGCCAGCAAGGGGCGTTCGATGCGCTTGAGGAAGATGCGCTTGCGCCGCCGCTTGATCCAAAGGCGCGTCGGGCAGAGGGCGCCCTCGGCGTTGTAGACGTACGGGACCCCGTTGTGCTGAGCGATCTTCGCCGCGAGGTGGTTCGCCATCGTCAACCCGACGTTGAGCGCGCACACGTCGGCATCGGCGAGAGCCTCTTCGAGCGCCGGGACCATCGTGGGTGACCAGTAAGGGGGAATGCGATGCCACGCGCGCGTTTGCGCGTAATAGACCTGGTAGTCGTCGCGGTCGACCCATTTGGCGCGGGAGACCGCCGGGTCCACGCCGTTGTCGGTCGTGACGACCCGGACTGAATGTCCTCGCGCGGCCAGAAGTCGGCAGACTTTCTCCGCCTGCGTTACGACACCGCCGAACTGCGTCGCGGGTGCGAAGAACGGCATGACCTTGACGAGGCGCAGCCTGGTCACGCTTTCGCACCGTGCTTCATGTCGTGTTTCATACAGAGGCGCTGGAAGATCGCCATGACGAGGCGCGGAGGCAAGAGGAGAAGACCGTGTTCTCCGAGGAGCCGCAGCCGCCTGCACCAAGACTGGCGACCGCCCCAGTGCTCGCGCTTGATGTTGATCGTGTCCCGAAGGGACGCGCGCAGCTTGCGGTTCTTCATCGCGCCGGTGTGCAGCCGATACAGGACGAGCGCTTCTTCGAGATTCGCGAACCGTGCGCCGTCGAGGGCGAGCCTGGACCAGAGGTCGTAGTCCTCACACGTGCGATCCCGGTATCCGCCGACCGCGTCGACCGCGGCCTTTCGCATCATGATGCTCGGCTGCGCGATCGGGTTGTAGATCGGCATGACGCGCAAGATCTCTTCGTGCAGCGTCGGATATCGGCGCCCCCCGGTCTCGACATCGTGCTCGTCGATGACGCGCAGTTGCGTCCCGAGAAGCGTGAGCTCTGGCTCGGCATTCATCCGCTCGGATTGGGTCGCCAGTCGCTCTGGCACGCACTTGTCGTCGGCGTCGAGCATCGCGATCAGTTCGGCGCGAGCTTCGGCGATGCCGCGATTGCGCGCGCTCGCGATCCCGGGTTCGCGGTTCTCCACATGGCGGATGCGGTCGTCGTCGAAGCGGGCCAGGCACTCGGTGACCGAGCGAACGGGCTCGTTGGCGGAAGGTCTCTCACCCGCATCCTCGACGACGATGATCTCGATGTCGCTCAGCGTCTGATCGAGAAGGCTCTGGATCGCCGCGGGGAAGTGGCGCGGGTCCGGGTTCCGGACGGGCATCACAACAGATACGAGGGATCGCGGCATCAGGCCGCCGCACGATAGCAACTCGGGTCCGGGCTTCCCAGATCACGCTTTGATCATCAAGTGGTGCGGTTAGACTCCTGCGCCGCTGCAGCCGGATCGCGCACGGGGCCGGTTTCCGCATCATGCGAGAACGGAACACGACCACGGAGTTCATGTCCCGCGAGTTTGCCGACAAGATCGCGTGGAATGTCGATGCGCCCGACTTCTCGAACACGCCTGTCGGCTCGCGGCGACCGGAATTCGACTACGTCCCGGCGGATGCTGATGCGGAACCGTTCGTCTCCATCATCACTGCGTTCCACGACGCGGACGACCTGATCGAACCCACCGCCGTCGAGAAGTGGTTCTGGTTCCTGCAGAAGCTCGCTTCGCGAACGTGCCGGACCGTCCGCGGGCGGCGTTGACGCGAGCACGGACAGCCGAAAGGGAGAGGCTCTTGCAGTGATCTCCCGTTCACTCCGATGTGGCCTCTCGCCGAGCGATGCAGCCCGCGACAGTCCTCGTTTCGATCGGAACCCGCCCAGAGGCGGTGAAGTTCGCGCCGCTCGGGTACGAGTTGAAGCGGCGCGATGGCGTTCGTGTTCGCGTGCTGGCCACGGCGCAATACCGCGAGTTGCTGGACCAGATCCTCCGGTTCTTCGGGGTCGAGATTGACATCGACCTGGACCTGATGCGGGAGAACCAGGGGTTGGCGGGCCTGACGGGCCGCACGATCTCGAAGGTCGACGCGGTGCTGACGGAGGAGAAGCCGGACTTCGTTTTCGCCCAGGGTGATGCGACGACGGTGATGGTCACGGGGTTGGCTTGCTACTACCGCAAGATCCCGATGGGGCATGTGGAGGCGGGTTTGCGGACGGGGAACAAATTGTTTCCCGTTTCCCGAGGAGATGAATCGCAGGCTCGCGGGGCCCCTCGCCGACCTGCACTTTGCCCCGACGGCGCCGGCACGTCGTCCGTGCAGATCTGCGACGCACTCCAAACCTGGCTGCCCTGAAGATCTCCTAGCCTTGGAGCTCGGCGATCACCGCGTCGGTGTATTCCTTGGTCGAAGCGCTGCCACCGAGGTCGCCGGTGACGCACTCTCCCGCTCCGACGATCTTGACGACCGCGTTCTCGATGCGTACCGCGGTGTCCACCTCGTCGAGGTGACGAAGCATGAGCGCGCCCGAGAGAATCAGAGCCGTCGGGTTCGCAAGATTCTTGCCCGCGAGGTCCGGGGCCGAGCCGTGGACGGCTTCGAACACCGCGAACTTCTCGCCGATGTTTGAGCTCGGCGCCATGCCGAGCCCGCCGACGAGGCCACTCGTCAGGTCGGAGATGATGTCGCCGAACAGGTTCTCCATCACCAACACGTCGAATTGTGTCGGATCGAGCACGAGTCGCATCGCGGTCGCGTCCACGATCGCTTCTTCGTATTCGATGTCGTCGTGTTCGCGAGCCACCCGCCGGGCGACCTCGAGGAACAGCCCATCGCTGAGTTTCAGGATGTTCGCCTTGTGAACCGCGGTGACCTTCTTGCGCCCTTGCGAACGCGCGATGTGGAACGCGTAGCGCACGATTCGCTCTGAGGCGGCCTCTGTGATCACCCTCAGGCTTTCTACGACGCCTGGCACGACGATGTGCTCGAGGCCGCTGTAGAGTCCCTCGGTGTTCTCGCGGATGACGATGAGGTCGACATTCTCGTAGCGGGACGGCACGCCGACGATGCTGCGCGCCGGACGGTAGTTCGCGTAGAGGTCGAGCTTCTTGCGGAAGTTGACGTTGACCGAGCGAAAGCCGGATCCGATCGGCGTCGTGATCGGCCCCTTCAGCGCCAGACCGCAGCGCGCGATCGCTTCGAGGGTCTCTTCGGGGAGCGGTGTGCCGTAGCGACCGATGACGTCACCACCCGCTTCGTGGACGTGCCACTCGATGGACACGCCTGTTGCGTCGATTACTCGACGCGCAGCTGCAGAAACTTCGGGGCCGATGCCATCACCGGGCACCAGGGTCACGTCGTAGGTCATGTGGTGTGCCGCTTGCCCGCTACCTGAACGTGGCGATGACGGGAGCGTGGTCGCTCGGTCCTTGACCGTCTCTCGCGGACATGTCCACCTCGACGCCCTTGCACGACTTGAGCGCCGACGCACTCAAGAGGAAGTGGTCGATGCGCAGCCCAGCGTTGCGTTGGAAGCCGCGGGTTCGGAAGTCCCACCACGTGTAGATATCGCGGTGCTCGTGGAATTTTCGCAGTCCGTCGTGGAGCCCGAAATCCATGAGCTTCTTCATCGCCTTTCGCTCCGGTGTCGAGCAGTGGATCTTCTCGCGCCACTCTTCCGGGTCGTAGACGTCGCGGTCATCGAGCGTGATGTTGAAGTCCCCGGTGACAACCAGTCGATCCTTCGGCTGGTAGGTTTGTTCCAGCATCTTCTGCAGTCGCTTCAGCCACTGCAGCTTGTACATGAACTTCTCGCTCTCGATGTCGCTGCCGTTCGGCACGTAGAGATTGAGGATCCGGTACTTGTCGACCTGGCAGCCGAGGACGCGCGCTTCGCGGTTCTCCTCGTCGGGGTCGTCGTCGGGCAACCCCTTGGTTACGTTCTCGATCGGATACTGCGAGAGGATCGCGACGCCGTTGTAGGTCTTTTGTCCGAACTTCAGGACGTTGTAGCCCTCGTCCTCCAGCTCCTCCTGCGGGAACAGATCGTCGACGACCTTGGTCTCCTGCAGGCAGACGATCTCGGGATCGTTCTCATGCAGCCAGGGGATCAGGCGCGGCAGGCGGGCGCGGATCGAATTAACGTTCCAGGTGACGATCTTCATTGGGAGGCCCCGGATGGGCCGCTTGGGCGGACGATAGAATGAGCATTCAACGGATACGCTGCCCATACACAAGGTTGGGAGTGGTTTTCCGCCGATATGAGGTTCCTGGCCCGATGCCGGAACCGGGCTCTTCCCGGCCCAGCTCCGGCCCGGCAGAATCACCGGCATGAACTTCCCTCATCGCCTCGTGCCCCTCCTGGGGCTCCTCCTGCCCGCCGCGTGTTCGACGCCGACCCTGCCGACCGTCTCCATGGACTGTGCCGACCAGGACGTCGTGTTCTTCGGGGAGGTCCACGAGAGCGCTGCGTGCCACGAGCAGCAGCGGAAGCTCCTGATAGCCCTGCGCGAGAAGCGACAGGACGTCGTTCTCTCGATGGAGATGTTCGAGCGTGACGTCCAGCTCCATCTGGACGCGTATCTGGCGGGGAAGCTGCCGGAAGCGGAGTTCCGGAAGGAGGCCCGGGCCTGGAAGAACTGGCGCCACTACAAGCCGATGGTGGATTTCGCTGCCAAGCATGGGTTGCCGGTGATCGCCGCGAACGCCCCGAAGGACCTCGTGCGTCAGGTGTCCCGCAAGGGCGGCGGTGGCCTCGAGGCCCTGCGGGGCAACCCGCACGTGGCTCGGGAGGTCCGGACGCCGAAAGACGCGTACTACCGCGCGTTCGTCGATGAGATGAAGGGACACATTGGGACGGAGGGCGAGTTGATGACGCGGATGTACGAGGGGCAGTGCGTGCGGGACGAGACCATGGCGGAGTCCATCGCGGACTACCTGGCCGCCGCCCACGCTGTGGGGCGCCGGCCCATCGTGTTGCACCTCTGCGGGAACTTCCATTCGAATCACCGGCTCGGAACCGTGCAGCGGTTGCTCCGGCGCAACCCGGAACTCGCGGTCAAGGTGATCGCCACCATGGTGGTGGACCCGTCGTTGGAATACAGCTCGGACGGCGGGGACTACCGACTCACCTTGACGAAGGAGAACAAGCTGATCCGCCCGCCTACCGTGAAGCCCGCCGGCAAGCACCCGAAGACGGAAGTGGCCGAGGAGCTGGACCCGAACGCCCGCCCCGGTCTCGGATTCATGCCGGTCTACGAGGGCGACGAGGTGGGCTGCGGCGTCCAGATGGTCATGGAGGGCAGCGCGGCGGCGAAGGCGGGCATCAAGAAGGGCGACTTGATCGTGAAGCTCGCCGGGGAGGAGATCGACGATGTCCGCCACTACAGCGACGTTCTCGGCGGTCTCACGATCGGCCAGAAGGTGAAGGTCGTCGTGAAGCGCGACGGCAAGGAGATCAAGCTCGAAGCCGTCGTCGGCGAAAGCCACCGCTAACCTGTGCTTGCCTACTTGCCGCTGGCGAGCTTGCGGAGGTGGGCGAGATCGGCGGGGTCGACGGCGATGTGGGGGAGGGACTCGAGGTCCTGGGTCAGGTCGTCGAGAAAGGCGAGATCGGTGCGCTTGACCAGGACGAGGCTCAGGCCGACCAGGTGGGCACTGCGACCGAACTTCTCCATCGCGTTGAAGAACGTGCGCCAGGATGAGTCCTCGCCGATGCGTTGATCCAGGTCCGTGAGGGATCGATCGAGCTTCGAGAGCATGCCCTTCAGGTCCTGCGCCCAGGCTGGCTCCGGGACGAGATCTCCGTCGATGAGCAGGCCGAGATGCGCGACGAGCCGCGCCGACTGGGAGGCGAGTTCGAGATCGCGGATCACGTTGTGGTCGTCCACCTTGTTGAAGCTCAACTTCTCGACGAACGAGGACAGCGCGAGGTAGACCGGCAACTTCTTCGGATAGTCGATCCCCGAGCTGCTCTTCTCGACGCGCGAAGTCGGTGGCGTGAACTGCACGTTCGGCGCCTCCTTGCCCCACGCCTCCACGACTCGCCACGTCGTGAGCACTGACACGAGCACTACGACCCCAGCGCCGAGACGCATCACCGTAGTCCGTCGGCGCCGTTTTTTCTCATCGACCACCGCCTGCCCCTCGCGCGATACTTGGTCGTGGATCTCGTGCTCCCTGAACTGCCAGTGATCGAGCAGCCGCTGGATCCCGCTGCCGGCCTCCGGCGGGATGCCGATTCCTTCGAACCTCTTGCCTGCCATCGCTGAGCTCGACGTCGTCTCGCGCAGGTCTCGCAGGGTCGCTTGAGCGATCTTCAACCGGACCGCTGGGTCCGTTGCGCGATCGATTCGTCGCTCGCCCTGGTCCGCCTTCTCCTGGACGAGGTCGACGATCACCTCGCGCAGGTCGAGGGCGTAATGCGAGCCCTTCTCGGGTCCGAGCGTGACGATCAACTGGTTCAACGCCGTGGCGCGTTTTCCGAGAGCCTTCAGTCGGTCGTCCACCGAACTCTTCTCGTCCGCGAGCAACTCGGCATAGAGCGCCGCTAGACGCTGGTTCTCGACGATCGACCGCTCTAACTCCTTCTTGCGTCGCTTCGCCTCTTCGAGTCGATCGGTGAGCTGGCCGCCCCCTGCGGCATCTTCCGTGGGCTCGTCCTCGAACTTGTCGACGGCGCGCGCCATGTCGAACAACGCCGTAGTCAGGTGCCCGCGCTCCATCGCCTCTTCCGCGCCGCGCGCGATATTGTCGCGGGTCGTGCGCGCCTGATCCAACCGCATCCGCACGCGCTCGATCTCGTCCTGCAGCCGCTCGCGACTCTGGTCGGGAAGGTCGAGGAATGACTCGAGCATGCGGATCCCGTCCAGACGGTTCAGCATCTTCTGCACCGGGCGGATCGGAATGGGCACCGCGTCGAGCTTCTGCGTCGCTTCGTTCAGGCAATCCCAAGCGTAGAGGGTGATGCTCTTCATCGCGTCGGCGAGGGCGGCTTCTGCTTCGGCGACCGCCGGTCGCACGCACGGAAAATCCTCGAGCATCTGGTGAATGATCTCCAACAGGGAGCGAGCGCCACCCTTGCCACGGATTGCCTTTGCTTCCGCCACGTGGTCGCCGCACAACTTGCAGAACGCGCTGACTCGTTCGAGGTCGTGGGGGAGTTCCGACAGCTCGAGCAGTTCCTTGAGTTGCACGAGCAACTGCTGCGGCCAGGCGATCCGCTGCATGTAGAACTCCAACCGCATCAGTCTGTCTTTGAGCGGGGCGGCGACGGAGCTCGCTCCCCCGTAGATCGACGTGATTTCGTCCACGACGACCGCGGCTCCCGCGAGGTCGAGTCTGGTCTCCGCGTCCTCTAGCCGCGCCACGATCTCGAGATGAGTCTTCTCGGTCCTCTCGACGTCGCGCAGCGTGCGCTCGAGCAACTGGCCCGGATTGCGCAGCAGAGGCCCGGGGAGGTGTCCCGGATCCGCCGTCGGCAGGCTCAACCCACCGGGAACCCGGTGGATCGCCTTGGCCGCCAAGGCCGTCGCCTCGATGAGACCCCGCGCCCTGTCGAAGTTCGCGTTCATCTTGAGGCTCGCGACGCAGGGCGGTACGCGTTCCAGCAGATCGTGTCCGGTCTGCGCGAGTCCTCGTCGTGTGTCCGCTGTCGCGCGGTGGTGGGGGAATCGCGTGAGGAATGCGGTCAGCCGGGGCAGGTTTGCCGCGACGTGCCGCGCGACCGTCTCCAGATCGTCGTCGCCGTCCTGCTCAGGAGCTGATAGCCCAGGTGGCCCACCGATTCGATGAAGGAGTCGGGAGCGCTGTTCGCTGAGTCGTTCGAGATCCAACACACGATTCTTGTCGTGACTCGGATCCGCGGACGCTTCGTCGAGGAACTTCGCCGCGTCCTCGAACTCCGCCGACTGGATTGCCTGCAGCGCGCGGTCCTGCAAGGCGTCTGAATCACTGAGCGCGTCGAGGAACCCGCAGAGTCGGGCGTCGATGTCGGCGGCGGTGGGTCGTCGCGTCTCGTCGCTCGCGAGGCACTCCTCGATCAGGAGTCGCAGCGTGTCGGGCTGGCCACTCAACAGTGGCAGTCGTGAACTCCCGTCGCGCACGAGCGCGATGGTCTCCGCTACTTCCCGTTGCGGGAACGCTTGACAGCCCGTCAACAGGAAGAACATCGTCGCGCCGATGCCGAACACGTCGAACCCCGGGTGGGGGTACGCCCCGAGGTAGCTCTCGGCGGGTGAGTATCCGTGGGTGCCACCGGTGAAACCGGGGGAGGTCGGTGCCTCGTGTTCGCCTCCCGGCGCGCGGCGCGGGACGACGTGCTCGAGATCCATCAGGATGATGCGTGCCTTCCCCTCCTCGTCGCGGGTCGACTGGATGTTGGCGGGCTTCACGTCGCGGTGTACGACCCCGTGGGGTGCTCCCGGGCTAGGTATCGCGTGGATGTCGGCGAACACCGAAGCGAGCTGCGCGATCATCGATGCGGCGCGTCGCGCCGGAAGTGGGCCGGCGTCCGCCACGAGGCGCTCGAGGTTCTCGCCCTCGCAGTAGTCCATCGTGACGCAGGGTTTGTTCGTCACCGGGTCCTGGCCAGCGGTCCGGTACGGGACCACGCCGGGATGCGCCAGGTTCTTCGCGATCTCCGCCTCTTGCTGGGCGTCCAGAAGCGAACCCTGCTCAAAAATTTTCACGAGCTCGATGTCCACGCCGCGTCGTCGCGCAACCAACGTCCGCTCCGGAGAACAGTGGACCAGCCACTGGATGTCCACCGGTGTCACGTCCGGTTCGGAGGCGGGTTTGGGGTTCATCGAGGGTCGCGGAAAGGGGAGGGGATGTTTGGTGAGGCGTAAGCCTGACAACCTTAGATCAGCACGCGAATTCGGTAAACGCCCGCACGCTGAGTGCGATTTGTCGGTATTTCGACGGTAACCAACCGGTAAGCTCCACCTAACAGTGGCGGCTTCCCGACGGGAGGCCGGAGACAACCATGCTGATACACCTCGAGATCACCGACCGGTCTGGCTACAAGGAGATTACCGTAGAACAGGAGGCCTTTTGGGTCGGTACTCCGAAATCTAACTGTGTGGTGGAGCTGGACTTGCCTGGATGCCATGGGCGAGTTCTCGAGATCAAGGTCGCCTCGGACGGCCCGATGATCCGCGCCGAGGCTGGCCTGCCGTTCCCAATCCGCAGTGTCACCGGGGACGTGGGTACTCGCTACGAGACGCTTCTCGACGGGGACGTGCTCAATGTAGGGCCGGCCATGATGAAAGTCCGGGTCGCCGATCAGGCTGGAGACGTGGCTGTCGAGGCACTGGATCCCTCGACCCTCGCCCCGGACGTGGCAGGCTCTCCCGTGGGGGCTTGGTACCAGACGTTCATGGACATCGCCGACACGCTCGAAGGCCTCAACCAGGCGGAGCGGATGATCCACACCGCGATGGACGGCATCGTCCGCTCCACCGGAGCCGACCGCGTGATGGTGCAGCTCGTCGAGGACTTCGCGCCCAACGGCCAGGACGCGTTCTTTCTCTCGGGTGATGGCGACAACTCCGCGTTCCGCGTGAGCCAGTCGTTGGTCGAGCAGGCCCACACCGAACGGCAGGTCGTGCACGTTCCCCTGGCTAGCGCCGACCCGGTGGCGTCGCGGTTTCTCAGCGTACGCAAGGAGGGGATCAGCTCCGGCATAGCCATGTCGCTGCGGGCCCTCGGCAAGGACCTGGGCGTCCTCTATGCGGATTGCGTACGCGAGGGAGCGGTGATGACCGCGACCGACGTGCAACGACTCGCCTTCATCGGGCGTCTGCTGGCTTCCGCGCTCGGCAACCGCGCGCTCGTGTCGTGTCTCGTGCAGGCCGAACCCGCGATGGACGCCGCGGTCCACCCGGCGCTCCAGACCAAGAGTCCGGAGTGCGCCGACATGGTGGAGCGCGTCAAGCTCTACGCTCCGGCCGACTACACCGTGCTGATTCGCGGCGAGACCGGGAGTGGAAAGGAAGTGGTGGCGCGATGCCTGCACGACCTCTCTCGGCGAAAGAAGGGCCCGTTCGTCGCGGTCAACTGCGCCGCGATCCCCGATCAGTTGATGGAGAGCATTCTCTTCGGTCACGAGAAGGGCTCGTTCACCGGCGCGACGGAGAACCGCGGCGGTCACTTCGTCGAAGCCGACGGCGGAACGCTGTTCCTGGACGAGATCGGTGACATGGCCTCCGATCTCCAGGCGAAGATCCTGCGCTGCCTGCAGGACCGGATCGTGGTCCCGGTCGGCTCACGCCGCAAGGTCTCCGTCGACGTCCGCATCATGGCTGCGACCCACCGGAACCTGGAGAAGATGGTCGAAGCGGGCCAGTTCCGCGAGGACCTCTACTACCGGCTCCGCGAGCTCGAGATCTTCATCCCGCCGTTGCGCCAACGCACCGAGGACATCCTCGGCCTGTGCAACCGGTTCTTGAGCGAGGCCGCCAGCGATCTCGGTCTGGAAGTTGTCCCAGAACTCGCCGCCGCGACGCTGGACCACCTGTGTCGACTGCCGTGGCGCGGCAACATCCGCGAGCTGCGGCACGTCGTCAAGGGCGCCGCATTGCGATCCGGCGGCCAGGCCATCCTCGTGGCACACCTCGACGCAGGGCCGACCCAGGTCGGAGAATCCGTCAGGAACGGTTGCGACGTCGATCCCGATCTGACATGGAAGGAGCGACTGGAAGCGACCGAGCGCGAAGCGCTGGAGCAGACGCTCCAGGAGGCAAGTGGCAACCTGACGCGAGGCGCCGAGCTGTTCGGCGTGCCGCGGACCACCTACCGCGAAAAGCTGGTCAAGAACGGCTTGCTGGACAAGAAAGACTCCTAGCCACCATTGTTCGGACACCATCCAGAATCTTTCTCGGGCCTAGGAAAGTCTCCGGCCCCGTCCGTATGCTCTCCCGCCCATGTCCAAGTCAGCCTCGCTAATCGTCGTCGGTGACGTACACAGGTACTGGCGCGCCTCGGACACGGATTTTATCGAGAACGGTGACCAGGACTACGCGTTGTTCGTCGGCGATCTCGGCGACGAGGACGTCGACATCGTCGAGACGGTGGCCAGGATCAAGACGCGCAAGGCGGTCATCCTCGGCAACCACGACGCGTGGCGGAGTTTCAGCGAGAAGTACGTGACGGATGCTCTCAACAAGAGCCTTCGGCTTCTCGGCGACGATCACATCGCATACGACAATCGCGAATGGTACGAAGGCGGCCTCTCGATCGTTGGCGCGCGTCCCTTTTCGTGGGGCGGCAAGAGCTTGCGCAGCCTGGAGGTCTACGAGGAGCTCTACGGCGTGATCGACCACGAACAGTCGGCGGATCGCATCGTCGAGTGTGCGCGCCAGGCCCAGCACCGGGAGGTCATGATCCTCGCGCACAACGGGCCGACCGGTCTCTCGATGGAGACCCACGACATCTGGGGCAAGGATTTCGGCAAGTCGCCGCGGGGGGATTGGGGCGACGAGGATCTCGAGATCGCCATCGACCGGATCAAGGGCCTCGGCCTGAACGTGCCGCTGGTCGTCGCGGGTCATATGCATCACAAGCTGATCACGCCACGGGGAGCTTTCCGAACGCGCTTCCTGCGATACGGGGACACGATCTACGTGAATGCCGCGGTCGTGCCGCGGATCAAGAGACTCTCGGACGGCGTCGTGGTCTCGTACTTCCTTCGCATCGTCTGCGCGAACGGCAAGGTTGATCGATTCGAAGAGCTGTGGGTTGACCCCGAAGGCAAGATTCGCGAGAACACCGCCCCGCGCATCATGGAGGAAGTATCGTGATGCGAACCATTGGGTAGGAGACTGACTCCAATCGTGAAGCGTCCTGATGTGGTGGTGATCGGCGCCGGCATCGTCGGCAGCGCCGCGGCGTACTACCTCACCCTCGCGGGTCTTCGCACCTTGGTGATCGACCGCGGTGGTGCGAGCAACGGCTCGAGCAGCGGGTGCATGGGGCATCTGATGCTGATGTCCGCTCCAGAGTGCATGTATCACCTCTCCCGGCGAAGCCTCGAGTTGTGGAGGCAGTTCCACCGCGACGTCGGCGGCTTCGAGATGCTGAACTGCGGGTGTCTGTGGCTGGGCGAGTCCGAGGAGGACATGCCGACGCTCCAGAAGATTCACGACGAAGTCGCGTCGTTTGGCGACGAAGGGCAGCTGCTCACGACTTCCGAATTGCTCCGTCGCGAACCCGCGTTGGCACCCGATCTCGTCGGGGCCTACTTCTATCCGAAAGACTCCGTGATCTTTCCCATGCAGGCGACCGCAGCACTGCTCGGTGCGATCGTGCGACAGGGCGGTGCGGTTCAGTACGACACGAACGTGCTCGGACTGCGGCGTTCGACGGACGGTTCGGTGTGTTCCGTCATCACCGACGCGGGCGAGATCGAAACCGGCGTCGTCGTCAACGCCGCGGGAGTTTGGTTGCCGGACATCACGGTCATGGCCGGTCTGCCGCGGGCGCCGATCTTTCCCCGTCGCGGCGATCTGGCGATCACCATGCCGCAGGATCAACGCGTGAAGACCCAGATGGTTGAGGTGGCATACCTGCGCACGGCGACCGGCAAGGCGAAGGACCCGGAGGACGGCGAACCGGACGAGGGTGCGTGCGCGCTCAATCTTCAGCCCCAGGGCAACGGGACGCTGCTGGTCGGGTCCACCCGACAATTCGCGGGCTACGACCGGCGCGTGAACATGCGATTGTTGCGCGCATCGTTCGAGCGTGCATCGCGCTTCGTGCCCTCTATCCAGGACCTGCAGATCGTGCGCACGTGGGCGGGCCTGCGACCGTACACGCGTGACAAGGTCCCGATCATCGGGCCTGCTTCTTCCGTGCCGGGCCTGTTCGTATCGGGCGGTCACGAGGGTCTCGGCATCACACTGTCGATGGCCAGCGGCGAGTTGATCGCGCAATCGGTGCGCGGCGAGCCGACGATCCATTCCATGGAGCCTTTCCTGCTGGATCGTTTCTCGGAGGTGGTCGCCGATGGCTGACATGCGCATGACGGGCGTCGAACGCGGTCGAGAGCTGTCGTTCGAGATCGACGGTATTCGAATCTCGGCGCACGACGGCGAGACCGTCGCGATGGCGTTGTTCGCCGCCGACCGCATGACAGTGCGGCGATCCGCGAAGCTCGGCGCGCCGCGCGGCGTGTTTTGCAATATGGGAATCTGCTACGAGTGCCTCGTCTACATCGACGGCGATGCGGGCAGAGCGGTACGTTCTTGCACGCTTCTCGTCGTCGATGGGATGAAGCTCAAGACGTGGTCGCCTGAATCACCACTTCCACGGGCGGAGGGAGGGCCGGCGACATGACCGAGGAGATTCGAACTCGAGTCGCGATCGTGGGTGGTGGACCGGCGGGCATGGCCGCGGCGCGCGAACTCGCGACGGTCGGGATCGACGCGGTGATCGTGGATGAAGGTCTGAGGCCGGGCGGACAGATCTTCCGGCAGCTGCCTTCGAACTACGCCGGCGAACCAGATCCAAATTACGAGCCGTCGAGTCACCTCGCCGGACACGAGCTGATCCATGCCGTAGCGGGCACGCGATTCGTGGGCGGCGCTACGGTCTGGGACATCGAACCGGATCGAGTGCACGTTGAACGCGAGGGCGTCGGGCTGACGGTCCATGCCGAGAGGTTGATTCTGGCGACCGGCGCACTGGACCGGACGTTGCCGTTTCCGGGTTGGACGCTTCCCGGCGTGATCACCGCTGGCGCCGCCCAGGTGATGGTCCGCGGGCAGAGGATACGACCGGGCCAGCGCGCGGTCATCGCTGGGACCGGACCACTCTTGTTGCCGACGGTCACCTCGTTGCTCAGCGCGGGGGCGGAGGTCGTCGGGTTGTTCGAAGCGAACCGCATCGGGGGCTTGATCCGTGCGGTGCCGGCTGTGATCAAGAATCGCAAGCGTCGTCGCGAAGCCTGGTACTACGCCAAGCGGCTCTTGGGTGCCGGCGTGCGCATGAAGACTGGACACGCTGTGTTCGCCGCTCGGGGAGAACAACGACTGGAGAGCGTCGCGTTCGGTCGTGTCGATTCTGAGGGGCACCCCATTCCCGGATCGGAGCGCGAGATGGAGGCAGACATCCTGTGCACGGGGTTTGGATTGCTGCCGGCGACGGAGCTCGCGGTGCGGTTGGGATGTCAAATGCACCACCGCGAGTTGCGCGGCGGTTGGTTGCCCGTCCACGACGAGAACATGGCGACGAGTGTCGCGGGTGTCTTCGTCGCTGGCGAGATAGCCGGAATTGGTGGTGGTGACGTGGCGATCGCGGAGGGAACTCTGGCCGGTCGATCGGTCGCGGCGGAGTTGGGTATCCCGGGCGATGTGTCTTCCTTGCGCGCGCGTTGCCTCGCCGAACGCGGCGCCACCGATGCCATGTTGCGCGCGTTCCCGGTGCTACCGGGACTCTACGACCTGATTCAATCTGACACGCTCGTCTGCCGGTGCGAGGACGTGGCGATGGCAGAGGTCGAACAGGCGAGTCGCGCTTGCGGCAACGATGTGCGCTCCGTGAAGCTGGCAACTCGCGCCGGCATGGGGCCCTGCCAGGCGCGCATCTGTCATCGGATTATTGGTGGTATCCTTCAGGCGAGACTAGGTTCTTCGGAGCGCCCCACGCCGTGTCACTCGATACAGGCCCCGATCAAACCGGTAGCTCTCCGCACCATCCTCAAGGCAATTCGATGACCGAGATCCGGCGTATTGTAAGCCTCGTCCCCAGCATCACTGAAACCCTGTTCGATCTCGGACAGGGTGAGAAGGTCGTTGGCGTGACGCGCTACTGCGCTGAACCTGTCGAGTTCGTGCGGGATCTTCCGACCGTCGGTGGACCCAAGAACCCGAGCCTCGACAAGATCGCCGAACTCGAACCCGATCTCGTTTTCGTCAACACCGAAGAGAATCGGGGGGCAGCTATCGATTCCCTCCGATCGCGGTTCGAAGTACACGAATCGCGACCGCGCACGATCTTCGAAGTGACGGAGGTTCTGCGCTCGGTGGGTCATCGTCTCGAGTGTTGGGACGAAGCAGAGGCCTACATCCTGCAGATCCAGGCGCAACTCACGCGCATCGAAGTCGGTGGTCTCCACCGCGACCGCATCCGGGTCTTCTATCCGATCTGGCGCAAACCCTGGATGTCGATCAACAGCGACACCTACATCCACAACGTCCTCGACGTGGTCGGAGCACACAACGTGTGCGCCGAGTGGGGGGATCGCTATCCCGTCGTCGACGAAGACCGCTTGGCCAACCTGGGCGTCGAGCTGGTGCTCCTTCCCTCGGAGCCCTACGAGTTCGGTCTCGAGCAGCAGGGTGAACTCATGCGCAGCGGACTGTTCCCCGGGCGCCAGGTGTTGCTCGTGGACGGTCGTGACTTCTGCTGGCACGGGACGCGCACGGGCGCGGCGCTGGGACGGTTGCACGAGTTCATGATGCGGCACCGCCCGAGAGTGCTCGAAGACGAGCCGAAGTAGATCACCGTCGCCCGAATAAGGATCCCTGTATTTCGCAGGAGAGACCTGACGTGATGGCCGGGCTAAGCTTCCGCCCATGCGTTTCAGCCAGATCCTGATCCACACCCTCCGGGATGACCCTTCCGACGCCGAGATCCCGAGTCATCGGTTGCTCACCCGTGGCGGATTCATCGTGAAGGCCGCCGCCGGCCTCTACAGCTACTCGCCGCTGATGTGGCGCGTGATCAAGAAGGTCTTCAACATCGTCCGCGAGGAGCTCGATCGGGAGGGCGCGCAGGAAGTGATGCTGCCGATCATGCAGCCGAAGGAACTGTGGACAGCGTCGGGGCGCTGGGACCGGTACGTCGCGGATGGGATCATGTTCCACCTGGAGGATCGGAAGGGCGCGGAGATGTGTCTCGGTCCGACGCACGAGGAAGTGATCACCTCGTACGTCAACACGGCGGTGAACAGCTACAAGCAGCTGCCGATCAACCTGTACCAGATTCAGGACAAGTTCCGGGACGAGATCCGACCGCGGTTCGGCCTCATGCGGGGACGAGAGTTCATCATGATGGACGCGTACTCCTTCGACGTCGACACGGCGCGGTTGGATGCGGCGTACGAGAAGATGGACCGGGCCTACCGCGCGATCTTCGATCGTTGTGGCGTGAAGTACACGGTCGTGGATGCGGATGCGGGTGCGATCGGTGGGGCCGGCAGTCAGGAGTTCATGGTTGTCGCGGACACGGGCGAGGACGCGATCCTCTACTGCGATTCGTGCAAGTACGCGGCGAATGTCGAGAAGGCCGGTGCGCGGGTTTCGTCCGTTGCGGATCGCGGGGACGCCCAACCGATCGAGAAACACGAGACGCCAAACGTCAAGACCGTCAAGCAGCTCGAGGAGTTCTTCAGCCTGCGTTCGGATGTCATGGCGAAGACCGTCCTTTACACGGCGGTGTTCGCCGACCGCGAAGAGACAGTGGCTGTGTTGATGCGCGGTGATCTCGAGATCAACGAGGTCAAGTTGACGAACGCGCTGGACGCGCTGGCCGTGACGCTCGCCGACGAAGCGGTGATTCAGAAGGCGACGGGCGCCGAGGTTGGTTTCGCCGGCCCGATCGAGTTGGGCGAGAAGGTCAAGCTCCTGGCGGATGCGACGCTGAAGGGGCAGGCCAATCTGCTGACCGGCTGCAACGAATCCGGCTACCACTGCTTGAACGTCAACCTCGGGCGGGACACGCGCGAGCCGGAGTTCCACGATCTGTGTCTGGCGAAGTCAGGCCAGGGTTGCCCGCGTTGTGAGGACGTGTTGCAGGAGGTGCGCGGCATCGAGGTCGGGCACATCTTCAAGCTGGGCACGAAGTACTCGTCGGCGATGGGCGCGACGTTCATGGCGGAGAACGGCAAGCCCGCGCCGTTCGAGATGGGCTGCTACGGCATCGGCGTCAGCCGCACGCCCGCTGCTGCGGTCGAGCAGCACTTCGACGACAAGGGCATCGTCTGGCCGATCAACATCGCGCCGTTCGAAGTCGTGGTCGTGATCATGGACGTGAAGCGCGAGCCGCAGGTAGAGCTCGCGACCAAGATCTACGAGGAGTTGAAGGCCGCCGGCATCGACGCGGCGCTCGACGATCGAAAACTGCGCCCTGGCCCGAAGTTCAAGGACCTCGAGCTGCTCGGCTTCCCGATCAACATCGTCGTCGGTCGCGGCGCCGAAGAGGGGTTGGTCGAGTTCGGACTGCGCACCGGCGACGGTCGAGACGAGCTCGCCGCCGGCGACTCGCTCGCCCGATGCCAGCAGGCGATCTCAGAGCTGTCGAAACCGCTGCAGTAGCGCGTCGCTACCCGATCACGCGAAGCGGATTCGAAAGAACTCAGCACATGCGCTTGATGATCCGCGCGCTGTCCTCTGTCGAGAGACCGAGTGGGCGGCGGGCCAGCGGTCCACCTTCCTTGAGCACGGGGTCCAGATCGCTCAGCGTCGGCTGTTCGCGTTGCAGGAACAGACCCGTGTAGATCGTGTCGCCCCACTCGAGCGCCTTTTCGCACGCGGCTTTCCAGTCCGACGTGTCGTGGTCCTCGTCTTCGAGCTTCTTCACGCGCGGCTTGAAGTTCGCGGCGGCGTACTCGTACCCCGCCCGTGCGACGCAAACGTTCTCGTCGACGACGCCCTGACCCTTGCGTCCGAACTGCTCGGTGAGCACGTCCTGCAAGACCTGGAACTCGATGCCTAGCAGATGCATCATCGCGCCGAGCGCGATGGCGTTCCGCAGGAGCTTGTTCCGGTTATTGTCGGTCAGCTCTTTGACCGGCAGTCCGCAGAGCTGCACGCGTCGCCGGGCTCGATCGTGTCACTGTTGAACAGGACGTTCGTCCCCGGGGTCGCGATGCCCTGGCCCGCGGCGCCACCGATGGAGATGGCGGAGTCGAAGTTGTTTGATGAGCCCATGATAGATCTTTGCCTCTCCGCTCACCGACCAACCGGCGAGGAGTACGCCGGTCAGCTGTTCGAGCGCCACAATTCAGGAGAGTCAGCACGCAGGCGGGCTACTCGTGCTCGTGTTTCAGGTAGATGGTCTTGACACCGGACCCGCGGAGCGCCTCCGCGATGCGAATCAGCTCCGCGTTCGTGACCGTGTTGCCAGCGTGCAGCACGAACGGTACGTTTGCGATCGTCTGAGCCGGGACGATAGCCTTCACGGCGGCCTCGAGGTCTTTCACGTTCGTGAACTTCTTCCCCCCGATGCCGTACTCGAGTTCACGGCCCTGATGGCGCACGTTTGTCTCGTAGCCGCCTCGTCGGCCCCGAGTGCCGGCTTTTGTCACGATCGCGGACAGGGTGACGACGGATTCAGGCAGTTTGTCCGGCGCGGGGGAGTACGCCACGTGCACCGCGGCGTCGCCGTGCTGGAGGAATATCCTCTCCCTGACCCACGAGGGCGTCTTGGTCACGCGCAGGACCGGATAGGCAGCTTTGTTGCCGGCCAGGCTGGCGTCGAAGAAGTTCCATGTCGCGAGAGAGTCTTCGCTGTGTCCTTCGAGAAGTTGGGCCGCGACTCGCGCTCGGCGTTGGGCTGCGTAGACGACCAGGGTTCCCTTGGGCAAGGTGTGCGTGCCGGTCTCGAGCTTCCCGCGGAGTGTCACGAGTTGGTGTCCTTCGTAGCGCATGCCGCGACCGCGAGGGCGATCCCTTCCCTCGGTTTTGAAACTCTCGGCTTCGACCTCGGTTGGCGCCATCAATCGATGGACCTCGATGTCGTGCATGAGCAACGCCTTGCGCACCTCGTCACTGGCGTTGGGGATCGCCCACGCCACGGGGTGGGCGATGAACTTCGTGGCTTCGAAGCGGATGCGGACGTCCATCTCGACTTCGCGGACATCCTTGCCCGCCACACGGCGCGTACCTTCGCGGGACACGCTGCCGACGAGGATCTTGCGGCGTATTGCTTTGCGCAATTGGCTGGCGTAGCCGAATTTCTCGCCGCCGGCGATGGCCCGTTGGTCCGCCTGCTCGCACACCGCGAGCACTGCCTTCCGGTGTCGGACGAGTTCGCGCAGACTCTCGATCACGAATGCTCGCGTGGCGAGGGCGCGTTTCTTGAACGGAAGATAACTGTAGGCCTCCGAAAGGAGACTGAGTCGGTTGCGAAGACCGAAGTAGTTGATCGCGTACCGCGGTGTGTGCGCGTAAGTCGTCCAACTCCTCGGGTCGCCGCGGCCCCGCGAGAAGTTGCCGTAGTCCATGATGCGGACGTTGTGGTTCTTCAAGACCGAAGCACGCACCGCGGGTACGAACACCTCGTGCATGAAGTCGTCGAGATCGCCGTCGAGATTCGTACTCAGAGACGGCGCATAGGTCAGGTGGTAGCCGTGCTGCGAACCATTTGTCGTGTGAAGATCCATGAAGAAGTGCGGATCGACACGGCGAAACAGGCCGAGCAGCGCGCGGCTTTCATTCGTCTCGATCTTGACGAGGTCGCGGTTGAGGTCGAGTGACTGCGAATTGCGCCGCACTCCGACCGCGCCCGGGCCGTTTTGTGATCCGCGATTCCCTTCCTGTACCTCATCGTTGCCGTCCACGTTGTAGATCGGGACGAACCAGATGTCGCACGCCGCGAGGATGTCCTTGTGTTCGCCGAGTGCGATCTCCCGGATGATGATCTGCACGGCTTCCTTGCCCTCGACCTCGCCACCGTGGATGTTCGCGATGATGACGGCGCGGAGGCGCTTGCCGAGCTTGTCGTTCGATGGACGCAGGACGGTCGCGAGTTGGATCGGTCGACCGCGGAGCGATGTTCCGATCTTCGAGGTCCGGAATGCGCCGGGATGGGCTTTTTCCAGGCCAGCGAGGAATGCCCGCACGTCCTGGGATGTCGACGTCTTCTTCCAACCTTCTCGCTCGGGCGCCGTCCACCATTTCTTGTCGACGGGCTTTCCGCACAACTGCTGTGCCTTCGCGACCGTTGGGAGAATCAGGAGCGGCAGGGTCCAGACAAGGACGCGAGCGATGGGTCTCATGTTTCGAGAGCGTAGCGGAACGCTGGTTGTTTGCGTCTTGGTGGACACACTTGCGACGATTCCCGTGTCAGTGAGTTCTTGTGAGCGCCCCAGCGACGGCGTGTTCCAGGAGTTCGGCGGCGCGACGCATGGCATCGTCGTGTGCGATGCCTCCTGCGATCTCGTGAGCGTGGGTCATGCCCAGTCGGGTTCGCGTCGCCTCGTCTGGGGCATCGGACGCGATCGAACCGAAAAACCCCGTCACCGGCACGCCGGCGTTGGCGGCTACCCGCGCCACACCGAAACACGCCTTGCCCCGGACACTCTGGGCGTCGAGGCGCCCCTCGCCGGTCAGGCAGAGCGCGCTGCCCTCGAGCTTCCGATCGAGCGCGCATGTCTCGAGTATCAACTCGATTCCCGAACGCGCCCGCGCGCCGAGCATCGCGATCACGCCGCCACCCATTCCGCCGGCGGATCCCGAACCCGGCGTCTCGATCACATCTACTGCGAGCTGATCGCGCCATATCGCACCGACGTGCAAGAGACCCGCGTCGAGGACTTCCACCATCTCCGGGCCGGCGCCCTTCTGGGGTCCGTAGATCGCTGACGCACCGTTCGGGCCTGTCAGAGGGTTGTCCACGTCGCTGCATGACGACAGAGCCAAACCGTCCAGCCGCGAATCGATTCCTTCTCGGTCGATCTTACCGATGCGCAGGAGGTCTGCGCCGGTGATCGGATCATCCATTCGCTCACCTCGGTGATCAAGGAACGACACGCCGAGCGCCTGCGCCGCGCCGCAGCCGCCGTCATTGGTCGCGCTGCCACCGAGACCGAGGATGATCCGCGTCGCGCCGGCGTCCAGCGCCGCCCGAATCAACTGACCCGTGCCGAACGTCGACGCGCGCGAAGCATCGCGTTCACGTTCCGGCACCAACGTCAACCCTGACGCGGCGGCCATCTCGATCACCGCGGTCGACTCCTCGCCGCCGAGCCAACCCCATTGCGCCGAAACCTCTTCCCCGCGCGGCCCCGATACAGTGGTGCGGCGCAACTCTCCACCGGTGGTCCCGACGAGAGCGCGGACGGTGCCTTCGCCGCCGTCCGCGACCGGACAAGAGACAATCTCCGAATTCGGCAACGCGCGGCGGATACCGCGCTCCATCGCCCTCGCCGCATCGAGGGCAGTGAGTGACCCCTTGAAGCTGTCCGGCGCGCACACGATCCGCATCGGCTTGAGCATACCGATGCCGCGTCGAACTCGACGGCAAGGAATCGAGACCCCTTCCCGTTATCCTCCCCGTGAACCGTCCCCCGAGATTCTTGACCGACACCACCGCCGCGCCCGACCTCAAATCCCTGCGAGCCCTTCTGGCGAACGTCGATCTGCCGCCGGTCGAGCACGCGGAAGCACTGCGCCGTCAGCGCGAGATGATCGTCGACGACCCGATCACCTTGCTCGACCTGGACCGGACCGAACTGCGGTTTCTCGAGCGGCAGGCGCGGCGCGCGAAGGCGCGAGAGGAACTGAAGGACGCCGTCGCCGGAGCTCGCGCGTGCGTGTTCGACCGCTCGCTGCTGCGGCTCGGCAAGATGCCGATCGAGAGCGTGGCCACCGTGTTCGATCTCGCCGAACTCCGCGTGGCCTACGAACACGCGGGGCGCGAGGACAAGGCAGCAGCGACAGACACCGCATTGGGCGAGCGTCTCGAGGTCGTCCGCCTGGACACGAAACTCCGCGAGGAAGCGAGTGAACGTTACGCGGCGATCATGACCGATGAAGAGGATCTCGGTCTCCCACACAAGATCCTGCTGTTGCGGTCGACGAGCGACGTGATGGAGGCCCTCTTCGAACGGAGCGGGGACAAGCGCTATCGAAAGATGTGCAAGCGGCTGCGGTGCGCTGCCGGGGATCGCGGCCTCTACGTGCGACTGGAGAAGATCCTCGGTCGGCGTGGCGTCGCGGTCATGGAGACGACGAGTCTTCTCCTGCTCATCATCGTTCTCGCGCTCCTGACCGTGGAGATGACGGTGACGCTGTCACCGGGAGCCGAGAGGAATGTCCACCTGATCGACGCTGGGATCTGCCAGTTCTTCATCCTGGAGTTCTTCTTCAAGCTGTTCCTGGCGCCGGCCAGGCTGTCGTGGTTCTGCCGCAACGTGGTCACCGATCTGTTACCCGCGATCCCGGCGGTGCTGATGCTGCCGGCCCAGTTGGCGTCCGTGCGGTCGTTGCGGTTTATTCGGATCCTGCAGACCGCGCGGTTCGCACGGCTGTTGTTGCTCCTGATCCGTGGCCTCGATGCGGTGGTGAACCGGTTCTCCAGGTTGACGAACCGGAGCTTCATCTTCTTCGAATCGGGGACGCACCGCGGCGACGAGCTCACGCGTCACGACCCACGTCGCGTCGCGTTCGAGGCGATCCGGCGTGAACACGTTCAGCTCGGCGATCTGGCGGTCGACGAATCCGAGGCGACGCTCCTCGTTCGCGCCGAAGCGCTGTTCGAACGGCTGCGCACGCGGGACATCGCCGTGCGGGACGAAATATCGCCCGTGGCGGACGTGCGTGACATGCGGGTCGAGGACGCTATCGAGCGCCTCTACAGCCTCCGTCCCGACGAGGTCGCCACGACGATGAGCAGCACCGACCTCATGGCGCTCAACAGGGTCACCAGGGTCATCAACGCGCCGTTCATCCGATCGCTACCCTTCGTGCGTGCGTTCCGTTCAACGGAGCGAGGTGCCACGCCGGAGCAGCGCGTCGTCAATCTCGGGCGCCGCATCGCCGACAACCTCGAGAAGTGGCGCGGTCGCATCCTGTTCTTTGCCGACCTCCACGGCATCGTCACCGGCCCCCAGATCCTCGATCGGCTCGCGACCGCGATGGTCAATGCGAGCAAGCGACCGGCAGTGCGACTGTTGATGTTTGGCGCGCTGTTCTCGATCGTGCGGATGTTCGTCAGCGACGACAATCCGCTCAACGAAATCCTGAAGCGGTTCGTCGCGACGCCGCTCGTCGTGCTCGGCGGGGTGTGCTTTGTGATCCTGCTGGTCGGTCGCTGGTTCAAACGCCTCGCCGGGGAGGCGACCGAGAGTCTGAAGCGCACGAGCGAAGCGCACTTCATCAACCTCCTCGAGCTCGTCAAGGCGAGAACGCGCGACAGTGACCTCGTGTTTCTCGCGAGGCGCGTGTTCCGTTTCGAGATGGATGCGTGGGAAGCAGCGCTCGCCCTCGGGCAGCAGGTCGAAGAAGCGTCGTCGATCCAGATCGATTTCGGCGGCGAACACGCGCCCACGACGCCTCCCGAGGCCGTGCGCGAAGACCTCAGCCGCGTGGCCTTCCTCTACATGCACTTCCTCGACGGGGCCATCCTGCACGAGAGTGACATCAAGACGACCGAGCAGCTGCTCGCCAACCTGTCACTCGAGAACATCCGCAGGCATCACCTCAGGTTCTCCCGGCGCGACCACAAGCGCGTGAAGAAACTGTCGCTCGCTTCCGGTTCGATCCTCACCGGGCCCTACCTCTGGTTCCGCTTCATCACCGAGAGCGTGTCGCTCGAGACCGCGAAGCGCATCACCGAGTACAACCGCCACTGCATCACGCTGCAGCAGCGCGCCGTCTCTTCACCCGAGGAAATCCAGGACATGGAGGAGTGGATGGCGAAACGACGGGCGCAGATCGAGGGGCGGATCGTCGAGAAGCTCGATCCGCCGGACTCTGGCGCGGTCTATCTCACGACGGAGTTCAACAGCATGGACTTCCTCGCCGTCAATGAGCGCCGCGATGCTCAGATCAAGCGCGTATTCGGTCCCGAGATTCTCGAAGTGCTGCAGTTGGATCGCCGCAACATGATCCGGGAGATCTTCGGAACGCGACCGCTGCACCGCTTGCCGCAATCGAAGCGCTCGGTCAACTTCTATCGGTTCTTCATCAACCGACTCTCTCACGGGCGCGTTCTACTCGCGCCCATCTTGTTCCTCGGCGCCGTCTGGTGGCTGGTCAAGAGCGGGATCTCTCGGGTGTCGGGCATCGTCCACGAGATTCTGAGTCCGGAGACCGCAAACGCCAGGCGCGGAAGCGGTCGCGCGCCGTTCCGCGTGGCGCTCCGCAAGATCCACCGGATGAAGGCGCCAGGCTTGCTGGAAGCGATGCGCATGCGCGCATGCTTCGACGCGGCGTACTGTGGCGCGCCGCCGACATGGTCGTTCGGCGTTGTGTTGGAAGAGGTCCCCGAGTTCGAACGCGACATGGACTTCCTGCAAATGCGCGAACGAGAGAGGGCGGTGATGGGCAGCATCGCCGCGGACAACTGTCGGCACGTCGAACAGCTTCACGACATCGTTCGTGACCTGCACGTCTTCGAAGGCATCTTCGACGACGAGATGGACCGCAAGCTCGCAGAACGTGCGGTGACGATCGCCTACATCACGGATCGTGACAACCTCCGCAGCCTGTTCCAGGCGGAGCGGTGGATCGACCGCGAGTTGGCGCAGTTCGACAGTCCTGACGTGAAGATCAAGGTCTCGTGGGCGCAGAGCTGCCGCGCCTGGTTGCGACGGGGTTGCAAGGCGCATCCAGTGCGGCGCTTGCTCGAGACGAAACTCGCCGACCGCGCGCTCTCGAAGCGAGGGAGGCGCAACTTCGAGAACGCGTGGTCGATGGACATCGGCAACACGCGATCGATCGTCGGTGCCTGGCAGTCGCTGCCAAACGGCGTCGCGCCGAGCGAGCGCGCCACACAACTTGCGGTGGCGATCTACTGCACGAACGGTGAGGTCAGCCGAGAACTGGTCGCACTGCGCGCCGTGCAGAGCTTGTCCGTTCTCGATGTACGCAACTATCGCGATCTCGTATTCCGACTCGGCGGCTACGAAGAGGACGGTGAAGACCCCGCGGTGTCGCAGGCGTTGCCATGAGTACAGGCGTCGCGCCGTCCCTGTCCTGGCGGCTCCTGTGGCTGCTCATCGCGGTGGGTCTCGTGTGGCGGTTGGCCGTCGTCGCGTTCACGCCGATGCCGCGGGAGGACGGCGTCAACTACCTCTGGATGGCGAAGCAGTTCGCGGACGGCGAAGCTTCCGCGGCGTTGAGCGAGATCTTCTCGCCGCTACTCGCGATGGTCATCGCGATACCGATCGCCGTGGGCGTGGACCCGTTCCTCGGGGGACAGGTCGTTCTGGCAGTCATCGGCGCACTCGTTGTCGTGCCCGTGGCGCGGATCAGCGAAGAGTTGCGACCGGGAACGGGCAGGATCGCCGCCATTCTCGTTGTCGTCGCGTTCCGTCCCGTGCTCGTCGGCGCGTGGATCTACACGGAACCGTTGTTCCTGTTGGTGGCGAGCTACGCGTTTCTATCCGGGCTCCGCAAGCGTCACGTGGCGTGCGGCGTTCTCTCTGGCGTCGCATTCTGGATTCGACCGGAAGCCGCCGTCATTCCCGTCGTCTTCTTGCTCGGCGACAGGCGGGCATGGAAATCGTTCGTGCCTCTCGGGCTCCTCATCGTCGCGCTGGCGAGTTGGCGTGGTTGGTGCGGACACGGGTTCGATCCGGTGCCGAAGCTCGCGTTCATCATGGAGTACAACGTCGCGGAGCGCGTCGGCGGATTCGAACGACTCGTCGATGTGCCGGGGAAGTTCCTCGAGGCGTTCACCGTGATGGCGTTGCTGTGCGTGGTCGGTATGTTCCGTCGCCGTCCGCCTCCAGTGATCTGGTTGCTGTTGATCGCGACGGTCATCATCTGCGCGTATGTCCCGCGCTGGCGCTTCTTCGTCAACTGGATGTTCGTCGTCGCGCCGCTGGCGGCTTTCGCTGTCGAACGGTTACCCGGTAGAAACTGGTGGCTCGCCGCGGTGGTCGCTCTCGATCTGTTCCTCGCCGCGACGGGCGGCTCGAATTCGAACCGGATCGTGGAGCGTCAGGTGGGCGAACACTTGCGGGGGCTGCTCCGCGAAGGCGAGACCGTCACCGGTGACATGACGCGCGTCCTCTACTTCGCAGGCGTCCGCCCGCTGCCGCCCCGGCACTTCACGGTGGACGAACTGGCCACGACGGGGGACAGCGCGAGATTCGTCGTCTTGCGAAGCCGCCGGAAGCTCGAAGACGAATCGGGCAGGCTGGTTGCGGATGAAGTCGACGCGAGGCTGCCGCAGCATTCGATGATGGAACTCCCCGACGAATTCGCAGAACTTGCCGCGGAGAGAGGTCTGCGCGTTCTGCAGAAACGGTGACCGGAGCCGCCTTCCCTCTTTCCTTGATCGGTTCGCTAGATGCACGCCGAGGCAGGCGTTGGCTTCCAAACTGTCCAGGCCCGTGCGGTTCCCGCGACCGGGAGGGTCGAGATCGAGTTTACACTGCAACGGCATGTGGCGCGGAAGTGAGAATCGTCACCAAAACTTGCTCCGATGCGAAGATCGGGCTCCCGACCTGTTGCTCCTCAAGGACGTGATGAGAAGCCCCCGTTCGATCGTTGCAGCTTTCGTGTCCGGTGTCTGCCTGACGCTGACTTGTCTTCCCGCGCAGCTGTCCGGCTACTACACGGTCGACGCCACGGGAACGGGCAGCCGGAACTTCAAGACTCTCGCCGACGCCGCCATGTGGGTGACATCGCGTTCTCAGTTCCCCAACAGGAAGTGGCAGATGTCGCCGTCTCGCAGGATGTAGGTCTTGCCCTCGAGGCGCATCTTGCCGGCTTGCTTGATCGCGGCCTCGCTCTTGAGTTCCAGTAGGTCCTCGTAGGAGTAGATCTCCGCGCGGATGAACTTCGCTTCGAAGTCCGTGTGGATCACGCCTGCGCCGACGGGCGCCGTGTCGCCTTTCCGGATGGTCCACGCGCGCACTTCTTTCTCGCCGGCGGTGAAGTACGTCTGTAGTCCGAGCAGGTCGAAGATCGCGTGGATCAGTCGGACCAGTCCGGACTCCTTGAAGTCCATCTCGGCCATGAACATCTCACGCTCATCGGGTTCCATCCGCGCGAACTCTGCCTCGAGGTCGCCGCAGAGGTGCATCACGCTCGCGTTCGTCCGCGCCGCGTACTCCCGCAGGGACTTGACCTTCTCCGACTCCCCGGCCACATCGTCTTCGCCGACGTTCGCGAGGAACAGCACCGGCTTGATGCTCATCAGGAAGAGCGGCTTCAGCAGTTCGTGTTCTGGCTCGGTGAACTCGGCGAGGCGGAGTGGCTTGTCTTCCTTCAAAAATGCCTGCGCCTTCTCGAGCACGGTCTTTTGGGCGACAGCTTCCTTGTCGCCAGTACGCGCCTTCTTTCCCGAACGTTCGAGGTTGCGTTCGACCGTCCCGAGGTCGGTTTGCATCAGCTCCATCTCGATGATCTCGGTATCCTCCGCCGGATCCGACGAGCCCATGACGTTCTCGTTCTCGAAGCAGCGCACGACGTGCAGCAGGATTTCGCTCTCCTTGATGGAGCCGAGAAACGTGTTGCCCATGCCTTCGCCCTGACTCGCGCCCGCGGCCAGCCCCGGCACGTCGACGACCAGCATCTGTCCTGGGATGAGCTTTTCGGGTGGTATCAGCTCGGCGATCTTCGCGAGACGGTAGTCGGGAACGTCGACGGCCGCCCTCTTCGGCTCGACCGTGCTGAACTGGTGCGGTTGCCGGTCTTCGGGGTCGGTGCCGGTGATGGCGCCGTAGATGGTCGTCTTGCCACAGTTGGGCAGGCCGACGATGCCGCATGCGAGACCCATTCGTGTTGCCTGATGTCCTGGGTTTGGTGATGGTCGGTAATTGGGGGGCGGGAGGTTAGCGGCGACCCGACGGCGAGTGCAATGGGTGTCTGACTCGTTCTATCAGACATCGTCTTTCACCCGCTGAGGCGCGCGGTGCAAGTGCCACAGGCAGATTCCCAGGATGGCGATCGTGCCGAATGTCGTGAAGTAGGTCGACTGCTGGATCTGCTTGAATCCCTTCCCCACGAGCGCTTCGCCCATGCCGCACACGAAGACGTAGAGGCCGGCGAACACCCACACCCACGTGCTCCCCCGGAACGCGAGCGTTCCGATCAAGAAGAGGGCCGGCAGCAACGCGACATGGTGCGCCTTCCAGGAAATAGGCGACATCAGCAGGGACAGGGTGAGGATCGCGGCGATGCACCACGGTCGCGCTGCGGGCACGGCGCGCCTGCGCCAGATGCACTCGAACGTCGCCGTCAGGAGCGTGAAACCGAGGCAGCGCGCGATCCAGGTCGTGGCCGTGGGGGTCAGACCGAGCCCTTGCGTGAACCCCGAAACCTGCCCGGCGAACTCCGCCGGCACTTCGCCGAAGAAACGAGTGACGGCGCAACGCAGGCTCTGGTTCATCCAGGTGAACTCCGGGAAGCCGTTCGCCGGAGTCGCGAACAGGTCTGCCATGCCAGCGTACTTCACGGTGCCGTCGAACCACGTGAAGAAGGGCGACGTCCCCTGGCGCAGCAGGAGCAGCGAGACGAGCATGAATGCGACCGAGCTGACGACGGCGGTCTTCACCGCACGGTGGTAGCCGAAGATCAGGAGCAGCGGGATCATCAACACAGCCACGGGCTTCGTCGCGAGCGAGAAACCGAGCACGAGCCCGGCGGCGAGACCCCTGTGGTGCCGCGCGAGATGGATGGAAGTCAGGACCAGAGCGAGGTTGATGAGGTTCCCACCACCGCCGTGGGTGTCGCGCAGGATGTACCGCGCGCTGAGCAGCACGACGAAGGCGAACAGCAGATTCAACTTCGGCAGTGCGTCGGGCACGAACTCCCGGGCGACGTCGCGCAGCCGCCGCGCGATGACGAACAGGCTGATCACCTGGAGTAGTCCCCAAGCGAATCGAGCGAGTCGCTCGGGCAGGATCGAGAAAGGCGCGGTGAGCAGACCGAACGACGGCGGGTACGGCGCGTGCAACGGCTTTGGGCCGTCCAGATAGGGCGCGTAGAGGTCGAGTCCCAGGAGTACTCGCCGCCCGAACTCCAGGTGATCCTTGATCACGCCGCTGTCGCGCACGCCCGTGCGCCAGATCAATCCGAGACCGAGAAGCAGCCATGCGAACATCCAGAATCGTTCGTGGCGACTCACCATGTCCTCTTGGGTGTCGCGGCGTCTTTCGGGTGGGACCACACTGCCGCACAGTCTCGCATGCCGTGGGAGTAGCCCTTGCACAGATCGTGGGCGCGGTTTTGCAGGCCCAACGCTTCGAGCAACCCGTTCCCGTGCGCGAGACGGTCGGTCTCCGCGACACCGTAGAGGCTGGAGACGAACGCGATGTACTGGTGGCTCGTGAGGTACTCGTACAGCGGCGGCGTGTCCGGGATCAAGCCGGTCACCCGCCGCCCGTGGTCCGCGCCGGTCTGGTAGTCGTGTCCGTCGATCAGAAGTGTCCCGCTCGTCGGGCGCCGCAGACCGCACAGCATCCGGATCGTGGTGGTCTTGCCAGCGCCGTTCGGACCGAGGAATCCGAACAGTTCGCCTGCGGGCACCTCGAGGGACAGGTCGCGGAGCGCGATGGTGTTGTCGAAGGTACGGCGCAGGTTGGTGACTTTGATCATTCTGTGCGGGGGCCGCTACTACTTCTTCGCGGCTTCAAGGTCCCTCTTCAGTCGACGCACTTCTTTCCGCCGCTCCGTCAACTCCGTGCGTATCTTGACGAGGACTTCCCACGACGCGGGAGGGGGTGCGACTCGGGTGATGCGGTAGCCCTTTTTTCGCAAGAGCGTCGTCATGGCCGAGCGACCGACGAAGTGCATCGCCCCGATCGCGAAGAAGTACTTCTTGGTGGGGTTCGAGGTGAGCATTTCCGCGATGCGATTCACCATCCTCTCATTCCGGTCGTCGAGCAGTGGCTTCATGAACTTGTCGTTGAGCTCGTCGTTGTCGCCCATCGCTTCGTCGGCGTGGTTCTGCATCTTCAGCTCATTCCCCGTGAGGTAGATCTCGAGCGTGTTCTTCAAATAACTCTCGCCCTTCGCCTCGAGCCTCGCCATGTACTTGAGCGCCTCGCGCAGCCGGACGATCTGCTCGTCATCGGTGCCGGTACCGATCGCCTTCATCTGCTCATCGATGTCCTCGAGACCTCCGACTTCCTTGCCGTCACGCTTCGCGTCCATGTAGAGCATGGAGTCGAGCGACTTGAGCATGCCGAGCTTGTTGGCCTCCAGCTGCGCGAGCAGTATCGATATCGCCCAGATCTTGAAGTGGTCGAACCTCTTCAGCGACGCCCCGAGCGTCTTCAGCTTCTTGTCGAGCATCCCGGCCACATCCTCGGGCAGGATCTTCGAGAGCTTCTGGCCCTTCGGCAGCAGCATCAGCTTCGTCAGCTTCAGCTGGTGCTTCGCCATCTGGTCCAGAGCCAGCTCGCCGTAGAGGGCGTCGGCGTGATTCCGTGCTTTCTCGACGACCGGTGGTATCGCGAGGAGTCGGTCATCGCCGAGGTGCATCGTTCCGAACAGGAAACTCTGTACCTCCACGCCCTTGCCCTCGATCCGCCAGAGGAACGGGTGTTTCGTCGGCGCGGGCTTCCCGGTGGTCTGGGCCGTGGCGGTGCCCAACGTCAGTGCGAACGACAAGAAGAGGAGGACGGTTTGTTTCATGTGTCTGGCCCTGGGCGATCTGGGGAAGTCGCGCAGCGTATCCCGGCGTTTGTGTGTCTGCGACCGGGACTTTCCTTCTGGGTGGCAAAGCACGTGTGTTCACGTCGCCCAGCCATGCCTGTCGTAGTTGTTCGAATAAAGATTCGCGCTCCGGTCGAGATCGTCTTCGACCTGTGTCGCAGCGTGGATGTCCACGTTGACTCCACTGTCGGAACGAACGAGAAGGCCGTGGGGGAGGAGTGACGACCGGACTGATGGAACTCGGAGATGAAGTGACGTGGCGGGCGACGCACTTCGGGGTGAGACAGACGTTGACGAGCCGAATCACGAAGTTCGACCGGCCCCACATGTTCCGTGACTCGATGGTCGCGGGCGCGTTTCGCCGGTTCGATCACGACCACTTGTTCACTCTGGTTGGCGACGTGACTGTTGTCGAGGATCGATTCGACTTCGACACGCGGCTCGGGATTCTCGGTTGGTTGGCCAGCCGACTGTTCCTGATGCGGCACGTGTCGGCGTTCCTTCGCGTACGCCTCGAGAGCATCAAGACCATCGCGGAATCGGGCGAGGCGGGGCGCTACCTGGACGCTCCGTCGCCGGGCGCGACCGGCGCGATTTGGCCGTTTTGCAAATGTCCGTCGCAGAGCGGTTGTCTCCACGATACGGTTACCCCGTCTGGGACTGTGCGTGCGGTGCCATCGGATCGGGATCCGGGGGGTTCCCGGACCCGGACGAGGTCGCCGATGGATTGTTGACCCTTCTCGGACTCGGTGGCGTTGTCAGCGAGTCGATTGTCCCGACGGGCGACACCGGCACGATGGCCATGCAACACTACGACATTCCGAAGTCACTCGATCAACTCGCGGAAGTCCTGCGCGGTCACGGTTTCGTGATGAAGGCGAGCACCTGGAATGAGTCGGGTCACGATGTCCACTGCATATGGGTTCTGAGAGGATAATGATAAACATGCGCTACCGACTCCTGGCACTGCTGCTCCCTTGTTTGGTCTCGCTCGGCTGCGCTGCGAGCGGCGGCGGTGGTGCGTCCTGGGATGGTGAGGTGCAGGTGCACGGCGCACTCCGCGCGATGTTCCACCAGGGAGAGACCGGCAAGAAGGTCGGGATGGATGCGTTGCTTCCGAATCCGGATCTGTACGCGTTGGGTGCTCTCGTCGATCTCTCGGGAGAAATCACGGTGATCGGTGGCAAGGCGTATCTGTCCTATCCGGACGGCGACAACGCGCGAAACGAGGCCCCGTCGCACACGGATGCTGGCGCGACGCTGCTCGTCAGCGCGAAAGTTCCTTCGTGGAGCAGTCACGTGACCGGGAAGCCGATTCGCTTTGCGGAACTCGACAGGGAGATCGGCAAGCTCGCGGCTGCTGCAGGCATGAACCTCGACCGACGGTTCCCCTTCCTCATGACGGGTTTCTTCGACGATCTCCAGTGGCACGTCATCGATGGGACCCGACTGAAGAGTGGGGGGACTTCCCACCGCGACCACCTGGCAGCTGCCGTGAAGCTGCGGAGCCCACGCACGCGCGCCACCCTGATCGGTTTCTATTCGAAACGCGACGAAGGCGTGTTCACGCACATGGGCTCCGCGACGCACGTCCACTGCTTGATCGACGAGCCCCTCTCCACAGGACATGTGGACCACGTCACCATCCCCGCGGGGACAACGGTTCAGTTTCCTGCTCGCCCGACGAGATGAAAGCGGCTTCCACACAATGGGCCTCAGATAGCCACTAGAATCGCCGGTCGCCGTGATCAGTGATCCGGCCCAGTTCCATGTCGAAGCCCTTCCTCGGAGTCGTCCATCTTCCGCCCCTGCCTTCCGTCGCCAGCTGGCGCGAGAGCTTCGGCGCCGTGCTCGAACGCGCGCTCCGCGATGCCGAGGCCCTGGCCAAGGGCGGTGTCGACGGCGTCATCGTCGAGAACTTCGGTGACGCGCCGTTCCACAAGGGCACGCGCGACGACCCCGTCCCGCCGGACGTCGTCGCGGGCCTCGCAGTGGTGGCGGATCGAATCCGCCGGGAGTTCGGTCTGCAGGTCGGCATCAACTGCCTGCGCAACGACGGCATCGCGGCACTCGGAGCAGCGGTGGTCGTCGGCGCGACGTGGGTTCGCATCAACGTCCTGTCCGGGGCCTACGTCACGGACCAGGGCATCGTCGAGGGCGAGGCCGCGCGCGTGCGCGACTACAAGAACCAGCTCCAGTCCGACGTCACGATCCTCGCCGACTTCCTCGTCAAGCACGCGGCGCCCCTCGCCTCGGTGGACCCCGTCGCGGGCGCGCGAGATCTCGCCGAGCGATCTGGCGCCTCGGTCCTCGTCCTGTCCGGTAGTCGCACCGGCGAGGCCGTGGATCCCGAGCTCCTCGCCGACGTCCGGGCCGCGGTCCAGGGCTTTCCCGTGTGGATCGGTTCCGGGCTCGACCTCGAGAACGCCCCGAACCTGTGGCCACGTTGCGACGGGGCAATCGTCGGTACCTCCCTCAAGACCGGGGGTTCCGTGCTCGAGCCCGTCGATCCGGAGCGCGTGCGGGCGATGCGGGACGCGCTCCACGGGTAGGTCTTGGGTTTGCTGCCCGCAGTGGTCGAAAACGACCATGTGAAGGTCCTACTGCTAACACCGTCCCCCGTCGAGAAGCACCCCGGCTTCACCAACACCGTGATGCGCTACCGCGACGGCCTGCAACGCCGCGGTCATCTCGCCGAGTTGTTCGGAGTCACCACCGACGGGGATCTCCGCGAATCCCTCACCGGCAAGATCGGTCGCTTCAAGCCCGACATCGTGCACGCGCATGACGCGTTCCACATGGGGATGCAATTGCTCGGCCTTCGCGTGCCGTGGGTCGTGTCGATGAGCGGCGAGGATTTCCATCGCGACATGCGCGATCGTCCCGAGGGTCCACTCGTCTGCGAAGTCTTTTGCCGCGCGAACCGAACACTGGTCGCCACAAAGGGCGCCGTGGCGATGATGGAACAGACCATTCCAGACACGGTCGGCAAGGTCGACGTCGTGCCGCGCGCGGCGGTCAAGCTACCGACCCAGGGTACCGATCTCCGTCGCGCCCTCGGGATTCCGAAGAACCGGTTCCTGATCCTGCTCGCGGGCGGCATCCGTCCGGTGAAAGGTCAGATGCGCGCCGTATCGCTCGTGCCCACGATGAGGAAGTGTGGTCTGCAGGCCGAGATGATCATCGTCGGCACTGAGCAGGATAATGGGTACTGCGAACAGTTGGCCGCCGCCGTCGAAGGAGTCGAAGGCGTGCGGATTCTCCCCGCCCTGTCCGCCGAGCGCATGGGTGCGGCCTATCTCGACGCCGACGTCGTGCTCAACACGTCTCTCAGCGAGGCGGCGAGCCCGACGATTCTGGAGGCCGGGATCCTCGGTCGACCGGTTGTCGCCAGCCGCGTGCCCGGCAATGTCGAGCTGATCCGCCACAAGGAAACGGGTCTGCTCTACGACGACGAACAGAGCATGGCGAAGACGGTCATCGCTCTCGCCCAGAACCGTTCCGCGGCGGGCGCCCTCGGTGTGCGGCTGCGGGAGGACTTCGAGCGCAGGTTCAAGCCCGAGAACGAGATCGACCAGCTGCTGGCAGCCTACGCGGCTGCCTGAGGAGTCTCTGCCGTGTAGCCAGGAGCGGCGTCCGTGCGCCGCGGCTTTCCACATGGGCGGACGGCGGATAGGGTTCCCGTCGCATGGCAACCCTGACCCCCAAGACCTCCCTTCTGTTCCTCTCTCTCGCCGCGCTGTTCGCACTGCCGACGACTTCGTTGGCGCAGACGTACCGCGACTTTCTGATCGTGCGCAATCGCGAGCAACCGCATCGCTCGCTGCTGCAGATCCGCGCCGGCTACCGCGCGGTCGATCCCGAGGGTGAAAACCTCAACACGGGGCTCGTCGACGACGCGGCTGTCGACGGCTTCATCCTCTACCACTCCAGTGAAGTCACCGCGAAGCAGGACTGGATCCTCGACATCTACGCTGGCCTCGACGGCATCTACCTCGGCTTCAAGGATGACCTCTCCCACGGGAAGAAGGCCCAGACGCGCCTCGAGTTGTTCGGCCGTCCGAAGGCGTTCTACCGCGAAGGCTTCTATCAGAAGGGCAAGTACGTCACGACCGGGCAGTACGAAGGCCGCGACTACGGCCTGCGAATTACGTCGGCGCAGGAACTCGAAAAGGGGATCATTCTCGATATCGGCGTGTTCGGTCGCACCAACGAATTCGACCGGAACAACCAGACTCGACCCGACTTCACCATCCCCGACGATCACTACGGGTACGGCGCCAGCATCGCCATCGAACAGAACAACGTCAAACTCGACCGTCAACTCGGACTGCCGCAGGCTGGGGTGATGATGACCGTGATAGCGGAGTACGAACTGAACAACAGCAAGAAGAGTTGGGGTTCACCGGCGTACCGCACGAAACTTCCGGACGGGTTCTATCGAGCCGATGCTCGCGTCGAGTTCTACGTCCCCAATGCGAAGAGCGGCGTGTGGGAGATTCTCGCGGACCTCGGCTACTACGACAGCGAGGACCGCGTGACGAGCTACCACGCCGAGCACATGCAGGGCTACATCTGGGGTGACGGCACGCTCGGCTACCGGATGTCTCTTGGGGATTCATTCGTGTTCAAGCCGTTCGCGCAGCTTCAGTACACGAAGACCCTCGACCAGAACGGCGTCACATCGAGCGAAGAGTTTTTCTGGGGCGGTGGGATCAACATGGCGTTGATCTTCAGCCAGAACATGGCGCTCGTGCTCGAGTACAGTTACGTCGACAACCCGAGCCGTGACCACGCGTCGCTCGCCAACGACTTCTACGGCGAACACCAGTTCTTCTTCGGGATGGATGTGTCGTTCGGGTCTGGCTACCGGCGCTGATGCGCGCGGTCGCCGTACTCGCCGTCCTGGCGATGGTCGCGATCGTCGTATCTTGGTTCATGCTATGTCGGGAGAGGGTCGCCTCGGGCCCCAACGCCGGTC
>CAYYAQ010000014.1:44529-54544 GCA_964469555.1 uncultured candidatus Brocadiaceae bacterium
GTTGGGGCGTGTCGGTTCTTGTGGTCGAAGCAGGCCGAGGATGGCGGCTGGCACAGCGATCAGTACGGAGTGCTGCGGTCGGGACAATCGCTGACGCCGAACAAGCTGTTGCCGATGTCCGAGCGGTAGTCAAGCAGCACGGTTGCGTCGTTGGTGCCGGTGTTATCGGTCGTACCTGTACGCGCGTGATCCAGTTTCGCGTGCCTGCCACCGTCACGTACTACGGTCCGGCAGCGCCGCCAAAGCGGGGTAGATTTCTTCGGAATCACTCGGAATAGGAACCACTACCGAAGAAGCAATCATGGGTTCGACTCAAAAGTTGGCCATCACGTTTGGCGTGTTGCTAGCGATGTACTTTGGCGCCGCCGTCTTGTTCGTCACGCAGTCCCACGCGCGAGTTGACGGCGACTCCAACCCGACGCCGCCTCCCCCCTGCGAGCAGGTGATCGTGAAGGACGACTCTCCGGGCCACTTCAAGCTCGCCCTGGAGAAGTCGGAGACCCTGCGGGATTCTCATTGGCGAATGCTCACCCACATGCTGAAAAAAGACCTGGAGCGCCGGTTCGGCGAAGTGGAGATCCTGACGTTCGGCGATCTCGCGACCTCCGAGCGGCCCGGCTTGATTCACGTCGAGATCGAGTCGCTGAAGGAGCGCCCGTACTGGGGTCCGAGCGGTCTCGGCTCGGAGAGAACGTTGCTGCCGTGCTACATCGCCCTGCGGATGACCGTGCGTTGTTCCTGTGCTGACTTGACGGTGCGCGTTCGGGGCATAACCTGAATCCAGGGTCATGGTTTTCGAACGTTTGCGATTCAGAGAGCACGTCTGGTACGCCTTCGAGGTGGGGCTGCTCGTCTGCTGCCTCTACGATCTCGGTGTGTGTCAGCACAAGCTTGGCATCGGGGAGGCGCGTGGATTGAGCACGTTCTGGTCCAACGCGGGCAGGGCCGCGACGCTCATCCTGGTCGTCTACTTCTGCTTTCAGATATTCGCCTGGTATCGCCGCCGGGCTTTGGGGCACAAGCGGAGCCGGGCGCGGTTGTTCCTCTCGAGTCAGGTGCTCGCGTGGTTATTCGTCCTCTACGACTCGTCGGACTTCCATGCGATTCGCGTGCACTTCGCGATCGGTCTCGGCGTCGGGTTCTACGCATTCTTCGAGATGGTGCGGGCGTTTGCCGCGAAGCGACTGTCGACGAAGGGTGTCCACCGCACGGACCTCGCCCTGTTCAGTATCTGCGCAATTCTGCTCGGACTCGAAATCCTCCTGCGGACGGTCGCGATGTTCAGCACGGCGGCGATCCTGGCCCACTCTGACGACACCGCGGCGGAGACGATGTTGCGAAACTCACCGGTGGCGAGGAAGTTCTACTACGGGTTCCCATTCAACGACTCGGCGCACTACGACACCCCATTCGGCACGCTGAAGTTGGGCCAGCGGCGGGTGCTCTCGATCGGTGATTCATTCAGCACGGGCGTCGTGCCGCACTACCACCACTTCACGACGGTAGCCGAGCGTGCCTTGCCCGGCGTCGAACTGTCCAACCTGGGCATTCCGGGTCTCGGGCCCTTTGAGTACCTGCACCTGTTGCGGACCGAAGGCGTGCCCTTGAAGCCGGACGCCGTGATCATCAACGTGGTCGTCGGGAACGATTTCGTCGAGGCTTGGCAGCGGCAGCGCGAGCGGACGGGTCAATACCGCACGCTGCTGGAATCGTGGTACACGCGGTCGAGTGTGTACCTCTATCTCGTGATGTCGCGCCTGATGTCATTCGCGACGGAAGCGCATCGGGTGTCATCGGAGCAAAAGGGGCACGGTTTGGATTGGGAGGAGGGCACGCGAATCGCGCAGCAGCCCGAGGAACTCGATCGTGCGTTTCCGTGGATCCACGAACCATCGGTGGAGCGTCCGACCATGTCCGACGAGTCGTTCTTCGAAATGGAGGTTCAACACGCCGTCGAAGCCGCGTCTCGTGAGATCGACAACTACGCGCCTGCGTTCTTCGAAGCGTTGGAACGCATCCGCGCGGAGATCGGGGGAAAGCCTTGGGCGGTCGTGATCATTCCCGACGGGTATCAGATCGACGATGCACTGTGGGACCGCATCAAGGCCGAGTTGCCCCGCACGTCATTCAATCGGTTCCGTGGCCAGGAAATGATCAAGGCCTGGGCCGCCGAGAAGGAGATTCCCTGCCTCGATCTCGTGCCAGCCCTCCGGGCCACGAAGTCCCTTGAGGACGGCCAGCGCCACGTCTTCCACCGGAACGACCCGCACTTCAACACCCGTGGCAACACGGTCGTCGGCGAGACACTGGCCGAGTTCCTCGCCAAACAGTTCGCGTTTCTCACGCGGGGTGGTTAGGAGTCGGGCTACTCGTGAGAGAGGCGACTAGCGCAAGAACTTGAACGACTTGATGACAGCATCCACGCCGTCCACGTCGTCGCCGACTCTCGTCACGCGGTGCAACGGCACGCGGTAGGGGCCCATCCGTCGGTAGTCGTCGTGCGACTCCCACACCACCAGAGGGGCGTTGTCGTCACGAGGAAGGAACGTCTCGACCGTCCGGAGTAGACCCGATTCTGGATCGATCGTGATCCGCAGCCGCGGCTTCGTCCAGTCCACGCGTTCGAGCAGCGCGACCTTCCGACCCATGTGTGAGCGTTGCCCGATCATCCGGAACTTGGTCTTGCCTTGAACCCACGCGGCGAGGAGCGTGATTGGGTGGCGGTCTCCCTCGCTGCGCAAGTCAGCCACTTCGCTGCCGGTAAGCTCACGTTTCTCTTTGCCGACCGTCTCGGAACCGATGAGCTTTTTTTCCTTGGTCTCTTCCACGCGGGTCGAGATGCGGGTTCCCATCACGTTGGTGGTCCGGCTCATGTTCGGTGACCGGAAGCTACTGGCGACCTTCACGACGAGGTCGTCCGGGCCCGTCCAGATCTCTGTCACTTCGTAGCCTCTAATCGCCGCGAGAGCGCCCTTGCCGGCGACGGTCTTCACGGCGTGGTCCAGGAGCTGATTCGTTTCCACCGCCCAGGTCTCGGCGTCTCCGGTGGATCTGCGGTACACGGGCGCCGTGACGACGACCTCCGTGAAGGTTGTCGGTGCGCCCTCAGGTACGGTGCCTCCGGCGACGACCATGGCGAGTTTGGTCTCCGACCAAGTCCTTGCCAACGCCCGCAGGTGATCCAGTTTAGCCAAGGAGTGCAAATCGCGGATCGGTCCCGGCGGGTTTTCCTCGTCGATCGCGACCGCGTTGGCGGCATCGAGCCATTCGTCGGATTGGTCCTGCCGCCGCGCCAGCCGGAACTGGACGCGTGCCTTGGCCTCGGCGAGTTCCTTGCCGAACGGCGGCGCCGTGCCGAGCGAGTTCCAAGCCTCATTCGTCGCGCTCCACACGCGTGTTACCGACTCGGGGTCGACGGTCGTTTGGAGGACGAGGAATCGACGGTCGTGAATGCCGATTTCGCGCACTTGAAACACGAGCTCCCGGTCGAGTTTGTTCTCGATGAACTCTCCGAGTCGCCCGCCGATACCTCCCATCGTGAGGCACTCGAGTATCACGCGCTGTTCGAGGGTGATCGCAGAGTTGGGGATCAGGATCGCGATGCGGCTTCTCCCCTCGTTCTCGATCCAACGCACGCCGGTCGGGATCGGGAGCACCTCGGGCGCTGCGACCACCTCTGCGGGAGTTGATACGGTCTGCCAGGCGGCGAGTGCGAACCTGGTCGACGCGACGATCGAGTCGCGCTCGGTCATTTCTGGCACCCAGACGCCGACCACCGCGCCGTTGGGCTGGTAGTAACGCCGCTGGAACAGCTTCAACTGCGCCAGGTACCGATCCTGGATCGACCCGATGATGCTCGTCCGGTCGAGATCGCCGTAGCGATTCCACTGTGATGCGTAGCTGACCGCAGGTTCGGATGACCACCGGTCGAGAAGCGATTGGATGAGTCGATCCTGGAGGGTTCCGAACTGAAGCTTCGTGATCGACGTGCTATTTAGTCGGATCGCAATCTCGTTCAGGGCCGCCTCCCATTGAGCGGTTGGGACGTGGATCGTGAATCGCGTGTGCGTCGCACCGACGTCGATCAGCAGGTCTCCGCCGCGTCGGTTGATCCACGTGCGCAGCGATGGACGTCCGTCGGCGATGGCGGGCGTGTCGCCGATCGCCAACGCTGTCAACTCGGGGAGCCCGATCGGTTGCTCCGAGTAGCCGATTGGTATGTCGATACGGATCGCACAGCGATTCGTGAGCAAGCGATGTCGCGGTGCGCCGAGACGGATGTTCAGTGTGAACGAGTTGACCGCTTTTGTGCGGTGCGCATCTCTTGTCACGAAGAGTTCGTTTTCCGTGATCGGCGGATTGCGCATCCAATCCGGCATCTTCCCGTCCACCTCATCAACGTTGCGAGGTCGGTCCGGGGGTCTCAGGCTGGAGTCGAGCGAAGCGTTCCAGCTCCAACACCCGATGAGAGGCAGCGTGGCGAGCGTTAGCAGCGTAGGGCGGGCCAACCTCATCGCGGCTTCCCCCCAGGCGCCGTGGTCAGCGTCTGCGATTTTTGGTCAAGCAACTCCGTCGCCAATCTTTGCAGTTCTTCGCCGGTGACCGTCGTCGTGTGTGAGTTGAGTTTCTTGGGATCAGGAACCGCCGCGCGGATCCATCGGCGTGCCAAGAGTTCCGCCAGTCCTTGTTGGTCCCCCAGCTGCCTTGCGCGGCGGGACTCCAGCGCTGTTCTTGCGCGACGCACCTGCGCTTCTTCGGGGAGCTTCTTGCGCAACTGCGCGAGTGCGGCCTTCACGTGTTTTGGCAGCAGGCTCTTGTCACCGAGGTTCGGATCCGGATCGGTGACCTGGATCAGCAGCCTGTTCCCTCCTGCCGGGAAACGGGCTTGCGCCCGCACGAGGACTTTCTCGTGACCACTGGCCCGAAGGGATTGAGGGAGGAACGCACGTTCATCGCCGGCGAGCAGCTCGATCAGAAGGTCGAGGCCGGGGGCGGACCTGGATGGGAGCGGGTACGCGACCATCAGCGTGTCGCCGTCGCTGACGATTGCAGATTCGAAGGATCGCAAGTCCACGCTTCCCGATTCGGGCTTCGCGGGAAGCGTGACAGGTTCGCGGAAGATCGCGTTGAGAACGTCACTGGCGAACTTCGCATCGAAGCCCCCGACCAGGATGTTGACCGACCGCGTCGGATGGTAGTTCCACCGATAAAAGGCCATCGCCTCGTCTTCGTCGATCACCCTCGCGCCGCCGCGAACGAGCAGCGAACCGGGTTTTCGCACCGGATCCGAGGCATCGAGCGTACGGCGCGTCAGATCGAGGTCCGGCGTGAGAGAGAGTCGCGCATCCCGAGCCAGTTTCGCCTCGTGATAGTGGCCAGCGATGCCGTGCAGTTCTGCACGGCGCGTGCGGAGTTTGAGTAGTTGCGCGACCTGACCGAGGCTGCGTGCTGGGAAGGACACGCGGACCCCCACGTGATCGTCGACGCGGACGAGTTCAGACCCACTGGTCGGTGCCTTGCGCAGGGCCTTCTCCCAAGCGAGTGGACTGGCTTTTCTCGGTCGCGCCATCGCGTCACCGGCTATCGCTTCGCCCACGAGCGACGCGCGGACTACCGCTATGGCAAGGTCGGGGTACGCGGATGGCTCGTCCTCGAGGCGAGCCGGATGAAGGTTGATCCAGTGAACGGTGCGCGTCTTCAGTGGAACGAGGAGGAAGGAGCTGCCGTCACCGGCGCGGACGAACGCGGGGTTCTGCGCGAGTCCGCTTGCACAGAGGACCAGCGCCAGCAGAAGCGGCAGTTCGAAGGTCGGTTTCCTTGCTCGCGTTCTCATCGTCCACAGCCTCGGAATCACGTCGTCATTCCGTGGTCGAGCCTTCCACCGAGTCGCCCTCGGTGGGCATCACCAATCCGCGCTTGGATTCTCGAGTGAACTCGAGGATCCGCTGCACACACTCGTCCTCAACGGCCATGGGTTCTGCGCGAGTAAGCCTCTCTTCGAAGGTGCCGTCGCTCCAGAACAGCTCGCGGAACGCCTTCTTGATCCTCGCGATCTGCGCATTCTCGAACTTGTGTCGCTTGAGGCCGATGATGTTGATGCCGACGAGTCGGGCGCGGTCGCCCTGCACCAGCGCATAGGGTGGTGAGTCCTTCGAGACCATTGCGCCGGCGCCGACCATGACGTGGCAGCCGACGCGCGCAAACTGGTGCACGCCGACCATGGCGCCGAGAATCGCATGGTCCTGGATCACGGTGTGGCCGGCAGCCATCGAGCCATTCGTGAAGACGACGTGGTCGCCGACGCTGGAGTCGTGGCCGACGTGGCATCCGGCCAGGAGCATGTTGTGGGAGCCGACCTTCGTGATTCCGCTGCCGAACTCCGTCCCGCCGTGGATCGTGCAAAACTCGCGGATCTGGTTGTTGTCGCCGATGCGCAGGGTGCTCCGGAGCGGCGGCGCGTCGATTTTCTTGTCTTGCGGCATCGTGCCGAGGACGGCGTGTGGGTAGACGATGTTGTTCTCGCCGAGGTGGGTGTCGCCGTCGATGACGACGTGGGACTGGAGCCTGCAGCCAGCTCCGAGCATGACCTCGGGACCGATTACGCAGTAAGGACCAATCTCGACACCCTCGCTGATCACCGTGGTCTCGGCAACTACGGCGGTCGGGTGAACACCCATGTGCTGCTGCAAGTCTCTTTTGCTAGTGGGAAGGCGGACGCCCGCAACCATACCGGCCGCGTCGGGAGGTTGCGGGGAAAATCCGGATGTCGAGGGGGCACTGGCAAATCCCGCTTGGGAATGTCGGATGGGTTCGGCACGATGGTCAGGAGTGACCATCTTCAAGGGAGAAACCGTTGCCGTGGGTGTTGCCCTCGGACCCGTCTTCTTGCAGGGGTACGCCGCCGCCGAGGGCTACCCCAAGCGCGTGTCGTCCGACCAGATCGAGGAGGAGTTGAACCGATTGCGCGACGCGCTGGCTCGCAGCCGCGATCAGATCGAAGAACTCAAGGACAAGCACGGCGGCAATCTGGGCCGGAACGAGATCCGTATCTTCGACGCGCACATCGGCTACCTGTCCGATCCGAAGTTCATCGACGAGATCGAGCAGATGGTCATGGAAGAGCGCCTGTCGGTGCGGTCGGGCATTCACAAGGCGGTGCAGAACTACGACCGGATCTTCCAGCTCGTCGAGAATGATTACCTGCGCAAACGCGCTGGGGACCTGCGCGATGTTTCGACGCGGCTCCTGCGGAACATCGAGGACGGGGAGACCGAGAGCGAACCGAATCGTCCGCCGGGTCGCTACATTCTCGCGGCCAAGAAGCTATCCACCGCCGACATGTTCAATCTCGACAACGAACAGGTCGAGGGCATCGTCGCGGAGGAGGGCGGGATCAGTTCGCACGCTGCGATCCTCGCACGTTCGATGGGCATTCCGACGATCACCGGTATCCGTGATCTTCCCGCGAAGATTCAGAACGGCGCCTTCGTGATCCTCGACGCGGGCTCGGGTGAATTGCACGTCAATCCAGACGCGCGGCTGCAGGAGGAATACCAACGGACCAGCGCCGAGACCAAGGGCGTGGAAATGCCCGAGCAGGACAAGCTGCACGCGACGCGCGATGGCGTCGCGGTTCAGTTGATGGCGTCGTGCGGAAGCGCTGGCGAGGCCAACCTCGCGCGGACGATGGGCATGGATGGGATCGGGCTCTACCGGACGGAGTTGTTGTTCCTCGTCGAGGAGCGTATGCCGACGGAGGACATGCTCGTCCATCAGTACTCGGAGGTAGTCAAAGGCGCTCGAGGCCAGCGTGTCAGCTTCCGATTGTTGGATGTGAGTTCGCGCACGCGCGTCATCACTCTTCCGACCGAGACCGAGCGCAATCCGGCGATGGGAATGCGCGGGATCCGTGCGTTGCTCGTCGATGGCGCCATCTTGCGTCGTCAGGTGCGGGCGATCCTGCGCGCGGCTGCCGGCGTCGACAACATCGGTCTGCTCGTGCCGTTCGTGACGGGGCTCTCGGACTTGCAACGGGTCAAGGCCGCGATCCTCGAGGAGCGGTTGGAGCTTCGCAAGAAGAAGATCCACTGCGCGGAGACGCTCGCCGTCGCCCCGATCATCGAGATCCCGGCCGCGGCGTTCGTGCTACACGCGTTCTTGAACGAAGCCGACTTCGTCGTCGTCGCGATCGACGACCTGCAGGCGCACCTCCTCGCGGCTGACCGCGACAATACGACCGTGCGCGACTACTACGAGACCGTGCACCCGGCGCTCTTTGAGTTGACGGCACGCATGACGAAGGATGCCATCAAGGCTGACAAGAAGCTCGTCATGTTTGGCGAGGGCGCCGCGGATCCGATGCGGGTACCGTTCTTCATTGGCGTCGGCATCACGGACTTCAGCGTCGCGCCGGTGCGGTTGAACGGGATGCTGAAGGTGCTGCATCGCTTCACCGTCGCGGAGTGCAAGAAGATCAGCGAGAAGATCCTCAACGCGCCGCGGGCGTTGGACGTGCAACGGGTGCTCGTGCGCCTGGTCCAGGAATAGGCGCAGGCCATGGTCGAGAAGCGCCGGTTTCGCTACAGCGTCGAGTCCAGATTTGATCTGCGGCTCGTGTTGTTCAGTCACGGATGGATCGACCTCGAACCGTTTTCCTGGTCCGAGGACGACCAGCAGCTGATGGGCGTGCTGCCCATCGGGCGCAAGGCGGTGGACTTCTCGCTTCGCCAGAGCAGCGATGCGCTAGTCGTCACCGTTGCGAGCCAGCGCGCGCTGACGGCGTCCGAGGCCGAGAAGGCCAGGGCCTTGGTGCCACGCATGCTTCGTCTGGACGAAGAGCTCGGGGAGTTCTGGGCGATATGCGAGAGGACGCCTCGATTGTCGTGGGTCGCGGCGCGAGGTGGCGGGCGCATTTTTCGGTGTCCGTCGGTGTTCGAGGATCTGATGAAGCTCCTGTTCACCACGAACTGTTCGTGGGCCGCGACGAAGTTGATGACGAGCCGGCTCATCGCCGCGCTCGGTCCGAAAGCGCCGTCCGGGCGCCGCGCCTTCCCCAGCGCCGCGACGTGCGCGGCGCTGGACGAACCGTTCTACCGGGAGGTCGTGCGCGCGGGCTACCGCGCCGTCTCGTGCATCGGTCTCGCCAAGAAGTTCGCGACAGGCGAGGTCGACGAGGCGTGGTTCACCGACCGCGCGCTACACATCGATGACGTCCGCGAACGTCTCCTCGCGTTGCCGGGGTTCGGTCCCTACGCCGCGGGCCAGGCGATGCGCACGCTCGGACACTACAAGGACCTGGCTCTGGACTCGTGGTGCCGCGCGAGGCTCGCCAAGATAGCTGGCAAGAAGAAGCCTCCGGGCGACAAGACGGTCGCCCGCCGCTACGCGTCGTTTCATCCTTACGACGGCCTCGCGCTGTGGATGGACCTGACCGCGGAGTGGCACGGGGAGGGATGATCGCCGCTACTTTCCGCTTCATGGTCGGGGGAACGACGGTCGTCACCCGCGGCGAGCGACTATGATCCCGCCCCAGGAGAACGATCATGACCAGGCTTGCCATTCCCCTTCTCGCGACTCTCTTCGTCACCGCTTGTGTCTCCTCCCAGTCCACGGTCGCCAACTTGGATGGCCAGGACGACAATTGGGATGCCTGCACGAGCATCATGGTGAGTCGTGGCGCCACGAAGGACGGGTCGGTGATGATCACGTACTCCGCGGACGCCGCGTTTCTTCCCAAGCTCCTGCATCACACGGGAGGACCCAAGAAGGCCGGGACGATGATCGACGCCGTCGGGTGGGAAAACGAGCGAGTGCGCGGTCAGGTTCGGCAGGTCGCGCGCACGCACTCCGTCGTCGGCTTGATGAACGAATACCAACTCGCGCTGGGTGAGACCACGACGGGGGGGCGGCGGGAGCTGCGTGACCGGAAGGGCATTCTCGACTACGACGCGCTGATGTGGTTGACGCTGCAACGTGCGAAGACCGCCCGCGAGGCGATCGCCACGATCAACTCCAT
>CAYYAQ010000015.1:0-28581 GCA_964469555.1 uncultured candidatus Brocadiaceae bacterium
GAGGGTGAAGCCCTCGCGACGCTCGTGGTCAACAAGCTCCGCGGCATCTTCAAGTGCGCAGCCATCAAGGCACCGGGCTTCGGCGACCGTCGCAAGGCCATGATGGACGACATCGCCATCATGACCGGCGGCAAGGCGATCATGGAAGACCTCGGCATCAAGCTCGACGCGGTCACGACCACCGACCTCGGTTCCGCCAAGAAGGTCATCATCACGAAGGACGACACGACGATCATCGAAGGCTCCGGCAAGAACAACGACATCAAGGGTCGCGTCTCGCAGATCCGCGCCGAGATCGAGCGTTCCACTTCGGACTACGACACCGAGAAGCTCCAGGAGCGCCTCGCGAAACTCTCCGGCGGAGTCGCCCAGGTCATGGTCGGCGCTGCTACGGAAGCCGAGATGAAGGAGAAGAAGGCTCGCGTCGAAGACGCGCTGCACGCGACGCGCGCTGCGACCGAAGAGGGCATCCTCCCCGGCGGCGGCACGGCCTACATGAAGGCCCGCTCTGTGCTCAAGAACCTCAAGGTCAGCGCCGACGAGCGCATCGGTGTCGACATCATCCTGCGTTCCCTCGAATCCCCGACCCGGCAGATCGTCGAGAACGCGGGCGTAGACGGCTCGATCGTCGTGCAGAACGTTGCCGAGTCCTCGGACTACAACTACGGCTTCAACGCCGCGACCGAGAAGTACGAAGACCTGGTCAGGTCTGGCGTCATCGACCCGACGAAGGTCACGTGCGCCGCGCTGCAGAACGCAGCTTCGGTTGCTACCCTGCTCCTCACGACGGACGCGTTGGTATCCGTCGTGCCGGAGAAGAAGAAGGGCGGCGGTGACACGCCGGACATGGACTACTAGCGGTCGTCCAACCGGTCGAGAAAAGAGGCGGACTGCGCGTTAGCGTGGCCCGTTTCTGTGTACAGGGGGCGGGTAGGACTGCTCGCCGGATCGCGTACGAACACGGTTCGCGAAGGTGGCGACACCGTGCTGAGCCTGAGCATTCTGGGGCCTGCCGTGCGGGGACGCTGCGGGGAGTCCTGGGTTCGCCGAGCCGGGAGGCTGCGGACGGCTAGTGCCTCGTCGGCTGGAACAGGTCCAGATTCCGGAAGTAGATCTGCCCGTTCTTGATCGTGAACATCTGCATCGGGATCGGAGTCAGCCCGATGCTCGTCGGAATCTTCATGCGGACCTCGTGGATCAACTTCGTCGGCGGGTTGGGCATAGGCATTAAAACGGAGAACCGGCCCATCCGAACGACGCCCATGAACGGCATCTCGAACCTGACGACCGGATAGCCGATGCCGAGGACACCGAATGTCTGACGGTCCGGCAACGCGACGTGTATGGACGCTTCTCGCCCGAGTTGCGACAACCCGCCGCGGTGCGTGAGCTGGAACGACTGTCCGAGCAGAAGCGCGGGATACGTATCGAACCGCACGACGACCACATCGTCGTCGCCGTCCAGGTCGAGGTCGTGCACGAGCAGCTCCCGCGTCTTGGTGCTCCCGCGGAAGGACAGCAACTCCGGCGCGCCGAAGATCCCGCTCGACAACCTCATGATCCGATCACCCTCGCTCTGGAAACCGAGAACTACGGACTTCAGGGTCGTGTTCGATGAATGGATGGCCGCGATATCCGTCACGATCCCGAGACCGGTCCCGAGCTTCGGCATCAGAGTGCTCGTCCGGTCGAGGAACCCCCCGGTGGCGAGCCCGATCCAGATGCGGACCTTGCTGTTCGCCGAAGGAACCGAGAGGATCAGGTCGGGGAGGAGGTCGCCCGTCACATCCTCGAGAATGCCGCCTCGCGCGACGACCGATGGACCGACTATCTCGACAAACCTGTCGGCGTTCTTCGGATCGGCCAGGAGCACGCGCACCGTCGAGCTCGGTTGGAGAATCACGAGATCCGGAAGCTTGTCCAGATTGATGTCCTGCACCAGGACCTTCGAACCGACCCAGGCCCGGGATTTCGAAACGACGACGGAACGGGAGAACGTGCCCTTACTGTTGATAGCCAGCACGATGTTGCCGTACGCATCCAATCCGACGACATCGGACAGTCCAGCGGTGCCCACGCTTCCCGTGACGTGTCCCGCGATGTCCGCGACGGTCATCGAAACAAACCGCGTGGTGTTGCGCCACCGCAGTGCGGTTTCGTCGATGAGCTGGCCAGTCGAACGACGCACGACGATGCGCATTCCCGTCGCGTTGTTTGTCGAGGCGTAGCCCAGCACCAGGAAGTCGTGAGTGGTGCGCGAAGCCACCGCCGCGCTCTGGACATCGACGTAGACGCTGACCGGCAGCGCCGGCACCTTCGTGTTGGCGACCCCCTCGAACCGAGCCTGACCGTCCATGTTCCGCATCATCGAGGCGCGTCCGGTGATGTCCCAAAGGGCCAGGTCGGGATCTCCTTCACCAGTCAGATCCGTGACGCCGATCAGCGCGCGGGTGAATCTGCCGATCGGCATCCCCCGGGACTCGGTATCACGATCGAGTAGCCCAGCACTCCCGTTACCCAAAAGCAGACTGTCCTCTATTCCCGCACCGGCGACGTAGAGGTCGACGTCCTTGTCGTTCTCCAGATCGACTGCACACAGCTTGGCTCGCGGCGCCGAGCTCAACAACGTCAGGGCTGTCCGGAACAAACCTGGGGAGGTCGATGAGTTGACGCCGACGACGACCGAACCGTTCAAATCGATCGCGATCAAGTCAGGGAGGCCATCGCCGGAGACGTCGCCGGCGACCACGTCCCTGGGCTTGCTCACCGCGAATGCCGACTTCACGTTGTAGGGCACGTAGGTGATCTTCCCAGGAGACGTACTGGTGTTGCGGAAGATCTGCACCGGCGCCGCCGAGTAGGAGACAGGCGCGATGAGCAGTTCGGTGCTGGCCTTGCCGAGGACCCTCGCAGCGATGAGCTTGGTCGTGACAATCCGCGTCGAGGTGGGAAACGCCGCAGAACTGATCGTCATCGCCCCGCGGGTGTTGGTGTACAACCCTGGATACGCCGCCGTCGCGCCGCTGATGCTCAGCAGGTCGAGGTCGCCGTCGAGGTCCAGGTCGGTGAGAACCGAGCGAGGTGCCTGCAAGAGCGGTCCCCGGAGCAACCGCACCTGCTTGAACACATTCGTCCCGGCTACGCTGAACACCACCGGAAGCTCCTGATTCAGCGTGATGACGAGCTCATCGTCACCGTCGTTGTCGAGGTCGCCGACGAGTACTTCGGAGACGGCCGGTCGCATCGAACCGGAGATCCTTGGGAGGACCCAAGGCTTGCCGAACGCACTCCCGCTGCTCGGGTAGACCATCACCCGCCCGTCGCGGTAGCCGACGACCACGTCGGGGAACTTCCCAAGCGTGATCCTCCCCGCCGCGAGGGACACGATCTCGGTACCAGTTAGATCGACCTTGGCGACCGCCACCGCCTCGTAACGCCCGCCCGCATCCTGGGTGAAGATCCCGAAGTCCCCCTTGCTGGCCCGAACGAGGTCCATGCGCCCGTCCGAGTTGAGATCGACCATCAGGCACGCCACGGCCGAACCCTGGCCGTGAGGCAGCCGGGGCCTGTGGTTGTGCAGATACGGCGCCTGGCCGGAAACGGGACCCAGGCAGCACACTGCGGCGGTCAGGATCGATGAGAACTTGCCAGACACTGGGAATGCTCGCGCGGGGGCCCGTGGCCGCTGGGACCAAGCGGGCGGGAGTCGTTCCGAGAAAGGTCCACGAGAAAGGTCCAGGGGTTGCCGGGGGAAACCGCAACAGAGAAGATTACGGTGAACTGGCCCCGCGTGCCGTGATTGTTTCAAGCTGGCGTCACCGCCGGGGTATTGTCCGTTCGGGACGATTGCTTCCGGGCGACGGGAAGCGCTCTCCAATCACTGCACGCGTCGTGGAGAGACCCGTATCATGGCGCCATGACCCAGACCCGCGCGCTGCTCGGCGGCCTCGCCGCCCTCTGCGTTTCCGTCGCACCGGTAGATGCCCAGCTCGTGGCGCACCATCACCTCGCTTTCGCGGTAGGTGATGAGAACGCGAAGGTTGCGGTCCGGGTGAGCGGGCTCACGGGGACCGAGTTGCTCGTTCGGATGCCAGCCTGGTACCCCGTCTTCACGCCGGGGATCCGGTCAGCCCGCCCCCCCGCTGGATGGAAACTCCGTGCCGCACGAGGCGAGACCGCCCTGACGATCAACCCCCGCCTGCCCCAGAGCCTCTGGACGATTTCAACCGGCGGCGCCACCACGATCACCCTGCACCACGAGATCCCGATCGTCGGAAGGACCGTGGCAACAGGCCTCGGGCAACGCAATCCACACACGTTTCGAAAGGCCGGCGCGGCGGATGGCAAGCCGGAGACGATGCGCTACCACGAATCGTTCGTCCTTCGTGGTGGTTCGACGTGGCTCGAAGTGCCGGGCGCGAAGCAGAGACTGACCGTCGCCCTGCCCCCGGGTTTCGAAGTGGCGACCGCGCTGCCGCGTTCTGACGACGGAAGCTATGCCGCCGTCGACTACGCGACGCTGGCCGGATCGCCGCTCCACATCGGGAAGTTCAAGACCACGCAGTTCGCAGTGGACGGTATCGCGCACCACGTCGTCTTCTCGGGATTCGATCGCGAGCGAACCGACCGAAAGGAGTTCACCGATCGACTGGCGAAGATCATCCGCGCCAATCGATTCGCGATGGGACCACTGCCCTACTCCGATTACGTGTTCTTGTTCGGTCGGAAGAGCGGCCAACCATCGGCGACGGGACATAGCCGGTGCGCGGAGATCGTCACGCACCAGCTTCGTTCCTCGCCGATCTTGCTGAGACACATCGCGAGGGCGCATCTCGCGGCCTGGAACGGGAAGTTCTTCCACCCAGCAGCGCGAGATTCCCAGAGATCGATCGAGAGACACACCTTGACCAAGGAGGCTTGGTTTTGGTTGGGGGTGGAGGAGTACCACGCAGAACTAGCGATCGTGCGCGCTGGTCTCGAGAAGCCCGATCCGTTCTGGACGCGGACAATCGCCGAGCAGATCAACCGGCTGCAACGCGACTCGCGACGCTTGAAGATGTCCGTCGCCGCGACGGGTGCCCGGATCCGGGCGCCGAAGGATATGCTCCGACCCGGCGCGCCACATCCGCGACTCGTCGGGCAACTCCTGTGTCTCCTGCTCGACGTCGAGATCCGCGCGAACACCGGGGGGAAGATGTCCCTCGATCACGCGGTGCGCGGGCTCGCCAGACAGTGCGCCGCACGAAGACGAGGGTACACGAACGCCGACATCCGCGACTGGTGCGAGAAGACCGGCGGGCGCAAGTTCGCAAACATCTTCGCGTGCGTAACCAGCATCCAGGAACTACCGCTTACCGCGACCCTCGCAAAAGCCGGAGTCGAAGCGCGCCCCGGCTTGCAAGCGACGCCGAAGAAAACCAAGAACAAACGCGTCCCGGAGATCCGCCGCCGCGCCCCTCGGTGGCGCATCACCCTGGCGCCGAAACCATCAGACGCGACTCTCCGGCTGCGCACTAGCCTCACGAAACAGGGTGACTGAAACCGTTCTCACTTCAGGTGGGAGAGGATGCGGGTCTTGATCTCCAAGGCGGACACGTTGTCGGCGGCGGCGGTGGAAGACGACGAGACGAACAGAGGGCCCGCGTCCGGATCGTCGTAGAGCCTCCCATGCGACCCCCCGACGACTGACGGGTCCGTGCCGATGACGTCCATCAAGTAGCGGAACCCGAGCATCTTCTTCGCCAAGGTGAAAGCGACCTTCAGCTTGGGGGCGCTCAATTTGGGGTCGACGAAGAGTTCGGTTGGGTCGTAGCCCGGCTTGCGATGGATGTCGACCGTGGTCGCGAAGTCCGGGCGGCGCGTTTCATCGAGCCAGTAGTGGTAGGCAAACCAACAACCGGGCTCTGCCTCGCACACGAGTTCCCCGCTTCGCTCGTGGTCGATCCCGACGTCCGCTTGCTCGACGCGATCCATCACGCGGGCCACGCCGGGCACCGCGCCGACGATTTCGCGCACGTTCGGAATGTCCGAAGCATCTCGGACGTAGACGTGCGCCACCTGGTGGTCCGCCACGACGAACGCCCGACTCGCGCCGGCGTCCAACAGTTGACCGTGGCTCGTCTCCTGAACCACGAGCAGCCCCTTCTCGTGGAGCACACGGTTGAGGAACATCGGCGTGTTCGCGTTTTCGATCCCGTACTCGGACATCACCAGGACCTCCGCGCCCTTGCCGAGCGCCGCGTCGATCAGTCGACCGGCCTCGGCATCGACCGCCGCGACAGCCATCAAGCTCCGTGGATCGTCCGGCCCGAACCTCTGGTGGTCGTAGTCCAGATGCGGGAGGTAGGCGAGAGCCAGCGTCGGGTCGTTCTTCTCGATGACGTCGAGGGTTGCGTCGACGATCCAGCGGGTCGATTTGATGTCCGCGGTCGGCCCCCAGAAGTTGAACAACGGAAACGGCCCGAGCCGATCCTGCAACTCAGACTGCAGAGTCGCCGGGTGCGAATACAGGCCAGGCCGCTTCAGTCCATTCGCGTGGTACTCCGGTCGGGGCGTCACGCTGTAGGCGACATCGCCGTACATGTTGAACCACCAGAACATCTTCGCGCAGGTGAACGCTGGGTCGGCCTTCCGCGCGATCTCGTAGAACTTCTCGCCTTGCACGAGCTGGTTGACCTGCCGCCAGAACCAGACCTGCGCGAGGTCCCGGAAGTACCAGCCGTTGCCGACGACCCCGTGATCCCGCGGTAACAACCCGGTGAGCCATGTCGCCTGCACCGAACACGTCACCGCCGGAAAGACCGTCGTCATCGGCGCGGCGAATCCCCGGTCGGCGAGTGCGCGGATCCGCGGCGCGTTTGAGAGGTCCTTCGGTCGCAATCCGACCACATTGAGCATGAGCAACTTCATCCGGGGACATAATCCAACTCGGCTACCCCGGCGATGGCAAGAACGGTGTGTCTCGGAGGGGTCCCAATTGTGGAGTACTGCATCAAGTGCTCACGTAGCCGGTTCGATATCCTCGGAGGAAGGAACAACTGACGCCGCATTCGCCCAACGGAAGAGAACTCATGAGGATCATCGAAACTACTACCCTGGCCGCCGCTCTCTGCCTCGGGCCTGCCCTGACCGCCCAAGACGTGACACCGCCGAAAACGGACGGGAAGCACGCGCACCACAACGCCAAGTCGTTCTTGAAGAAGCATCCGAAGCTGCACGCCCACATCAAGACGCTCGCGGACAAGGACGGGGACGGCAAGTTGAACGCCAAGGAACGCGCCGTGGCCCACCGGATACTCGAGAAGAAGTACAAGGCGTGGCAGGGAACGCAGCGATCCGAGCGAAAGGAAGCACGGGGCGAGAACAGAGAGGCGCACAAGGACGCGCAGCAGGAACGTCACGCGGTTCACAAGGAAACCCGCAAGGAGCACCGGACCGAACACAAAGAGAAAATCCTGGAGCGGCGGGACGCCCACAAGGAACACCACGCGAAGCACAAGGAGCACGCTGAGGCGCGCCGTGAGAACCACTCCGAGCGACGCGACACCCGCCGCGATACCAGGACCGGGCGTCGGCAGACCGGCCGTCCCGCCGCACGGAAGCGGCGCCGCTAGGCCGCATCAAAAAAAACCCGTCCGAGTCGGGGGAGAGTTCGTAGACTCGACCCTCCCCTGACTCCGAACATCTCCCCCTTTGCAGAACCCCGAAGCCGTCGTCTCCTCCCGTTATTCCGAAGGCGCCCAGGCGCGGCAGGACGCCCTGTGCTGCCCGATCACCTTCAACCCCGAACACCTCCGCGTCCTCCCGGAGGAGATCATCGAGCGCGACTACGGATGTGGTGATCCGACGCCGTTCGTCGAACCGGGTGACGTCGTGCTCGACCTCGGCTGCGGCGCCGGAAAGGTGTGCTGGATCGCCGCCCAGATCACCGGCGCCGAAGGCCGCGTAATCGGCGTCGACATGAACACCGAGATGTTGGCGCTCGCGCAGCAGCACCACGCGGACATCGCCAAGCGCGTCGGATTCGACAACGTCACCTACCACCGGGGCATGATCCAGGACCTCGCTCTCGACCTCGACCTTCTCGAAGAGCACTTGCGCGAGAAACCCGTCACCGGCGCGGAGTCATGGTTGCAGCTCCGACATGTCGAGGACGGGCTCCGGCGCGATCACACGATGATCCCGGACGCGACCGTTGATGTCGTTGTGTCGAACTGCGTGCTCAACCTCGTTCGACCCCAGGACAAGGACCAACTATTCGAAGGAGTCTTCCGCGTCGTCAAACCTGGTGGTCGCGTCGCGATCAGCGACATCGTGGCCGACGAGGACGTGCCGCAGGAAATGCAGGACGATCCGGAACTCTGGTCCGGTTGCATCAGCGGGTCGTACCGCGAGGACCTGTTCCTCGAAGCATTCGCGAAGGCCGGCTTCCACGGCATCGAGATCGTGAAGCGCAACGAACAACCGTGGCAGACCGTGAATGGCATCGAGTTCCGCGCGATGACCGTGCGCGCCTACAAGGAGGCCGAAGGCGTCGCCCTCGAACGCAACCAAGCGGTCGTCTACCAAGGTCCCTTCCACGAAGTGCTGGACGATACCGGCAAGAAGTATCCCCGGGGACAGCACATCGCAGTCTCCGACAAGGCATTCGCGCGATTGCAACGACCACCGTATGCCGGCATGTTCGCGGCGATTGACCCGCGTGTGGAAGTTCCCGTGAAAGAAGCCGGTCAGTACCCCGGTTGCCGCAAAGCGATCCGCAGTCCGCAAGAGACCAAGGGCGAAGGCTACCGAGAATCCGGGTCCGGCAACTCGTCCTGCTGCTGAGCGTGGCGCCCACGGTGTCCATGAGTTAGAAAACAAGCATGCCGAAGTCGGAGAAGTTCCAGCAACTGCCCGCGCCGTGGGATCGAATCTTCTCTCTGTCCACGCGCCTGTTCGTGTGGGCACTGCTGATCACGATCATCTACATCCTGCGACCGTTCTTCCTGCTGATGTTCCTGACGTTCGTCTTCGCCTACATCCAGAGTCATGCGGTCCAAGGCCTGGCGCACCGGTTCAAGAACCGCGTCTACCGTGTCATGCTCGTGTTCATGGTCTTTCTCGGCGTGATCGTGGGGACATTCTATTTCCTCACGCCCCACGTGCGGAACCAGATGGAGGACTTCGGGGAGAACTACACGGTCTACATGGAGCAGGCCGACAAGGCGATCTACAACTTCATCGACAACAACCCGTCGCTCAAGAAATTCCTCAAGGGCAATGTCTCCGAGGAGGAAAACAAAGACGGGAAGGACAGGGAAAAGAAGAACGGGAAAGGCGACGGGGGCAAGGAGAAACAGGACCCCGAACAGGACCCGTCAAGAAAGGTAAAGCGAGAGTCGATCATCGAACCCGTCGTCCGCACAGCGATCGGTCTGGGTGGTGAAGGCGGTGAAGGTGGTGAAGGTGGTGAAGAGAAGTCTATTCAAGATGCCGCGAAGACGTTCCAGGCGATCGTCGGCGGCATCGTCGGCATCACGTCATCGTTTCTGTTGTCGATCCTGTTCTCCTTCCTGATCCTACTCGACCTCCCGAGACTGAGCCGTTCGATACAAGGGCTGGCCGACACGAGACTTGACTTCATCTACGAGGAAGCCGCCGACAACATCTACCAATTCGCGAAGCGCCTCGGTCGCACCCTCGATGCCCAGCTCCTGATCGCGATCTGCAACACGATCTTCACGGCGATCGGCATGTATTTCCTGGGCCTGGAGAGCATCGTCTTCCTGGCGACGATCGTCTTCTTCTGCAGCTTCATCCCGGTCGCCGGCGTGTTCATCAGCTCGGCGCCGATCTGCCTGCTCGCCCTGCGGACGGGCGGCGCGGAGGACGGCGTGCAGCTGATGCTCCTTTCGATCGGGTTCATCGTGATCATCCACATGATCGAGGCCTACATCCTGAACCCCAAGATCTACGGCCACCACCTGCGGATGAACTCCGTGCTGGTGCTGATCGTGCTTACGGTCGCCGGCAAGATCGTCGGTGTCTGGGGTCTCGTTCTCGGCATTCCGGTTGTGAACTACGTCTTCGTCATGGCGATCCGGCACAAGAAGCCAGATGACAACGACGGCGAAGTGGCGAAGCTCCCGATCGCTCCTACCGAGTAGTTTGGGATTGGGTGATGGTTTGCTCGGCCTCGGCTCAAGGGCTGCGAGGCCGAGTGAGCAACAACTAGCTATCCACCGTTCCTCTTGCGCAGCTTCTCGAACGCCGCGAAGATCTTCCCCGCGCCAGCAAGCGCCGCCTTCGGCCTCTCATGGTCACTGTCGAAGCACCGCAGATCGGCGTGCTTCACGTAGTCGATGAACGACTCGTCCACCCTGCCGTCTTCACCCCTCACGCGATCGATCGACAGCTTCAGGTGCTTCTCGAGAAACGCGTACACAGGCCGCCGCTTCGACAACCCGTAGTCGTGCCCCTCTTTCGGAAAGTGCGCATTGGCGACGCGAGCGCTCGCGCCGTGCAGCTTGTAGACATTCTCGATGTAGGGAAACTCGACCTTCGGCAGGTTCTTCGTCCAGTCCTTGCCGTCGGACACGATCAAGAGCGGTCGCGGCGCCGCGAGTGCTGCGATCTCGGCGTTGTTCGTCTTGTGCGTCTTGCGGCGGTGGATAGGGAGACCACTCTCGCAATTGCAACCTCCGAAGAAGTGGGCGGACACCATCACGACCGGCACCGAAACCGCGACACGGTCATCGATGGCTGTCAATAGAAACGTCTGTGTCCCTCCACCCGACGCACCGGTCACCGCGATGCGCGAGGGATCCACCTCCGTAAAGCTCAGCAGGAGGTCGATCACGCGCACGCTGTTCCAGGTCTGATAGGTCAGCGTGTGCTTGTCCTTGCGGTGATCTACCTGCGTCGATTCCTGCCAGCCGACCATGTCGTACGCAAACACCACCGCTCCGGTCTTCGCGAACACCGCGCACCGCGCCTGCATGTTCTTGCGGAACCGCCCCTCCTTCCAGTGCCCGTGCGGGCACAAGATCCCTGCCAGGGACTTCACTTTCAACTCTTGCCCATCCGCGGGGAGCGGGCGATAGAGATTTCCCGTCACGAAGAAACCGGGGAAACTCTCGAAGTACACGTTGGCGACGGTGTAGCCGTTCTTCTTCTTCACCGAGTGCACGACCGGGTTGAGCGGCGTCCTGCGTGGGAACGGATCCAGCCCCGCGCCTCGCAAGATCCCGTTCCGGATCATCTCCGCGCGTTTCTTCCAAGAGGCCTTATCGGTGTAGGTCTTCCCGAACGCCTCGAGATTGGCGACCGCTTCGACCTCAGGGATCTTGACCTGTCCAGAAACGGTCGCGGCGAGCAACGCCAGAGACGCGATGGTGCGGGGGAACATCATTTAGTCACGGTATCCCATCCGCAAAGATGATGCTGGAGGTCTCGCATGCCATCTCAGTCCTTGTTGCCCGAAGTTTGGAGTGTCCCGCAGGAGTTTCGTGATCGTCTCGGCGAAGAGGTCGGTCGCCAGCGCGCCATGCTCGCCGACGGCCACGGTGTGCGCAGCCCGCACCTCGGGCTGCTCCGCACGAAGTTCATGCGCGACCACCTCTAGTAGTGGGGAGTCACGCGCCGGCGCTGACTCGGACCAAGTGCTCGGGGCGCAGGTACTCCTGAGCCACGCGTTGCACATCGTCACGGGTCACGCTTCGAATCAGATCGGGATACCGCTCGATGTGGTCGAACCCTAGATCGAAGCGCTTGGCGCGGACGGCGTAGCGCGCGAGCTGCGTGTTGCGCTCGAAAGCGAACACGTAACTTCCGGTCAGGTATTTCTGCACGTCGTGCAACTCCTTCTCCGTGACCTTCTCCTCGCGGATGCGATCGATCTCGGCGAGGAATTCATCGATGGCCTTTTGCCGGTGCTCGGGCGACGTACCGATGTAGGCAGTGAACGTGCCCGGCTCTTCTCCTGCGGACGAACTGATCGCCGCGTGCACCGAGTAGCACAACCCCAACTCGTCCCGTAGACGCCTCGAGATTCGAGACGTGAACCCTGGACCTGTGCCGAGGACGTGGTCCATCACCGAAAGCGCGTAGAAGTCGGGGTTCGAGCGGCGAATCCCCGGGTGACCCAACAACACGTGCACCTGCTCACGATCCATCGGCAGGTGGATGTCTACACCACCTTCGGTCATCACCGGCGGCTCCGGACGCACGTGTTCCGGAACCGAGCCATCGACATCCGAAAACGCCGCTTCGAGCTCATCGAGAGTGGTCTCCACTTCCGCCGGGCCGCCGGCAGCGAGATAGCTGCCCTGCGGCGCGAACCACTTCTTGTGGAACCTGTGCAGATCATCGGCTCCCCGCGAGGCGACCGCCTTCGCCGATCCACGCGCCGGACGCGCAAACGGATGCGCGCCGTAGACTTCCTTCTGGAAGCGCAAGCTGGCGACCTGCCGCGGGTCCGACTCCTCGATTTCGATCTCCTGCAGAACCTCGTCGCGAACGCGCTTCACTTCGCGCTCGGCGAACGCTGGTTCGAAAACCATCTCGCGCAATAGCACGAGCGCGGCCGTGCTGTTCTTCGCGGGACTCATCACGGTTCCACCCGAAGCGTTGCCGAGCAACCTGCCACCGAGTTCGTCCAAGGCCATCGCCAACTCGACGCCGGTGCGATGCGCTGTGCCCTCGTCCAGGCAGTCGCCGATCAAGTTCCCAACGCCTTCTTCCTCGGCGAACTCGTCGCGCATGTCGACGTCGAGCACCAAGCCCGCAGCGTAGGTGTACACGCCGGCGTTCCGCACCGCGATGATGGTGAGTCCGTTATCCAACGTGCGCTCGCCAATCTCGAGCTTCATGTCAGCTCTCCCCGTTCTCGGTAGGAAGCGAATGGATCACGTTCCACCCTTCGATTGAGAAGTAATTCTGCACGACACTCCGCATCGCGTCGTTATCCGCCACCGCGTAGCGCGTCTCCACTTCTGCGAGCCGCCGATACCCACCCTGGCATTGCGCCTCCCAACGACCGATCTTGAGTGCAGAATCGAGCGCGGTCTCCTCTTCGAAGAGGAACGACGACTCGAGTTGAATCCTCGCGCGACGCAACTCGGATTCTTCGACGCCGTCGGCGGCGACCCGTTGCAGCTCCGTGCGAAGGCAGTCCTCTACCGCCTGCGGCTCGACGCCAGGCAGGAGTTCGAACGCAAACCAGAACAACCCGGGATCCAATCGTGGTTCGTTGTAGGTCGAGACGTCGGTCACCATCTGATTGTCGAGAACCATTTCCCTGAAGAGCCGACTGCCCTGGCCGCTCGACAACACGCAGGACAGGACGTCGAGGTTGAAGTCGTCCTGTTCGCCCATGCAACACGTGCGGATCGCGATCGCCATCCGCGTGGTCTTCCCTGGCGCCCGGATCGTCGCACGCCGCTCTCCACTGGACTGTGGCTCCGAAAGAACAGATGCGCGCTCGCCGCCCGTGGTCTCGATTCCCTCGAACAACTCACGGATGTGGGATTCCGTCTTCGGGATGTCGATGTCGCCCACGACGACCAGGAAGGCACGGTCAGGTCCGTAGTTCCGCTGGTAGTAGTCGCGCATCCCGCCGACGCCGAGGCGTTCGAGGTCTTCCTTCCAACCGATGATCGGATGGTGGTAGGAGTGCACTTGGAACACAACAGCCTCGGTAGCCTGGTGCAGCGAGTTCCAAGGGTCGTCATCGCCCATCGCGAGTTCCTCGAGCACGACGCTCTTCTCCGCCGTGAACTCGGCCTCGTCGAGAGTGCAGCCGCGCATGCGGCTCGCTTCGATCTCCAGGGCGGCCTCCCAACGATCCGCGGCGAGCGAGAAGTAGTACGCCGTGAGGTCGTGATCCGTGAACGCGTTGTTGCTGCCGCCCATCAGACTCGTCGCGAGATCGATCTCGCCCTTCGCGTAGCGATCCGTCCCCTTGAACATCATGTGCTCGAGGAAGTGAGACAAACCCGTCTCGGTCGTCCGCTCGTCCCTCGAGCCGACCGTGTACCAAATCGTGCTCGCGACGACCGGCAACGATGACCGCTCGACCAGGAGGGCGCGAAATCCATTGGACAACGACACCTCGTGAACGTTCGGCAGCACTATTGAAGCTCCTCTTTGGCCATCTTCTTCAACCCACGAATCTCCTCTGGCTTCAAGAACCGGTGCTTGCCCGGCCGCAACGAGTGCAGGGTGAGCTCGCCGATGCGCACTCTCTTCAGCGTGAGCACCGGCTTGCCGAGCTTCGCGAACACGCGGCGGATCTCGCGGTTCTTGCCCTCACGAATCGTGACCTTGAGATACGTGCGTTCGCGACTGCGGCGTTCGATACGAATCGTCGCGCCCGAGGTCTTGCCCTCGGCGAGCCACACACCACCCCTCACTTTCTTGATGTCATCGTTTTCGAGTGTTCCCCGGACGAGCACCGCGTAGGTCTTCGGAACGCCGAACTTCGGGTGCGCCATCTCCTGGGCGAAATCACCGTCGTTGGTGAGGAGGATCAATCCCTCGGAATCCGCGTCGAGTCGACCGATCGTGTAGATGCGGCCCTTCACCTTGTTGAGGAAGTCGATGACGCGCTTGCGTTGCTCGTTGCGGGCATTCGTGCAGACGACTCCCTTTGGTTTGTTGAAGAGGACGTAGACCTTCTTCTCCTGGACTACGCGCTTTTCGTCGAGTCGCACATCGTCGACCATGGGGTCAATACGCGTGCCGAGTTCCGTGATCATCGCCCCATTCACCGTCACGCGTCCTCGGGAGATCAACTCGTCCGCAGCGCGCCGACTGCAGATGCCAGCCGAGGCGAGGAACTTGTTGATGCGAACCTTTCCGTCGGTCTCGATGACTACGGGCATCGGGGTGACCTTGAAAGCCGTCTTCTTGCCAACGCGACGAGAACCGCCGGAGGCGTACGGCTTGTTGCGCGACGGTGGCTTCTTTCCGGACGGCGGCTTCTTTCTCGAGGAGGCCTTCCGTCCAGGGGTAGCTCTCTTCCCCGACGTGGTCTTTCTCACCGGGGCCTTGCGAACGGGCTTCCTCGCCCCACCTTTCCTGCGTGCCGCCATCAGTCTGTTTCTCCCGGTCCACACACCAACACGGTCAGCTTGCCGATCGGCGAGATAAATGTGACTTCCGTCGCCGCCGGCACGAGCGCGGTGTCTCCGCAACGCAAGAGGAGCGGTGCTTCCTGCCCTCCACTGTGCCACCCGAGAGTGGCCTGACCCTCGATGACCGAAACCGTCTTGAACGTCCCCTCTGTTCCGAGATTCGCCGGGCTCAGGATCGTCATCCGCCGCGTCGTGAAGAACGGGTTGCGGAACAACCACTCGCCGTCGCCGGTCTCAACCCCCGGATTCGAGTCAACGCGGAGGCAATCCAGCGCGGCCTCGACGTGCGTCTCCCGCGGTCGCCCCCAATCGTAGAGGCGATAGGTGACATCGGAATTCTGCTGCACCTCGAACACGACGACCCCGGGTCCGATCGAGTGCACGGTTCCGGCGGGAACGAAGATCGCGTCGCCTACCTCCGGCTCGATCGATCGGAGCAGATCTTCGACTTCGCTCTCGTGAGCAACCGCGGCGAACTGCTCGCGCGTCACGCCCGGTTTGAGTCCGCAGACAATTCGCCCGCCGTCGGACTTGCCCAAGACGACCCACGCCTCAGACTTGCCGCCATCGTCATCGGGAGCCTTGTCGTCGTCAGGATGGACCTGGACGGAGAGATTGTCGGCGGCGTCGATGTACTTGAGGATCAGTGGGAAGTAGCCTCCTCGCGCCGGTCGCACGCCCCGGCCCAGAACCCCGACCGAATCCTGCAACATCAGCTCGCGCAGCGTGACGCGGCTGTCGCGAATCTCGCTCGAACCGTCAGGACGGTCGTAGACCTCCCAAGTCTCCCCGATCGCCTCATCTACAGGCAATTCCAACCCGAGCGTGGTCTGCAGCGCCCGACCGCCCCAGACCTTGGGCAGGATCTTGCGCTCCAGGATGCAGGGCTTGAGGGCGGTCATGGGCGAATGTTTAGCCGCAGGAAGCCGGGGAAACCAGACGACTCCTCACTTGCCGAATCGCACGGAGCGGGCCTCGGCATCTGGCCCGACGAACTGCAGCAGGGGATCCGCTTCCCTCGTCAACTCCGATTGCGCCACACGCGAGAGCTTCTCGAACGGGGTTATCCTCAGCGTCGCCGTCTTCTTCGCGCGTTCGCCCTTCCAGAGCCCGGCGGCGACCCCTCCCACCAGGAACGTGGGCAGGATCCGGAGGTTCTTCGTGCAGACCTTCGGGCGGTGCGCATCGGCGATGATCCGCCGGCGTGGCGCGGTTCAGCTGCGCGAGAGTCAGTCTCTTCGCGGCCATCAGTCCCGCGCGGTCGCCCGCCGAACCATCCGCCGCGCCTCCCGCAGCGCTTCGGCGTCCACGTCCGCGCCGACCGACATCTCGGCGATCTCGCGCTCGGCGTCCTTCTTGGCGAGCCGCGCAACCCCACTGATGGTCCGCCCGTCGCGCACGGTCTTCATCACCTTGAAGTGGGCGTCCGCGAACGCGGCGACCTGGGGCAAGTGCGTGACGATCAGGACCTGGTGGTGTTGCGACACATCGGAGAGCTTCGTGCCGACTTCGAATCCCAGCCGTCCGCCGATCTCCGCGTCGACCTCGTCGAAGACCAGAAACGGCACGCGGTCCTGGTCCGCCAGACACTTCTTGATAGCCAGGACGATCCGGGCCATCTCACCGCCCGACGCGGTTTCGCGCATGGACTTGTCAGGTTCGCCGGGATTGATGCGCACGGTGAAGTCGACGGTGGTAGGACCGTGGGTGGTCGCCGCGTCGAGTAGCGTGCTCGTCTCGAACTCGTCTTCCATCGCGACGCGAAGCTCCACGCTCGACATGCCAAGACTCTCGAGTTCCGCTTCGACAGCTTCCGAGAATCGAGAACTGGCCTTGCGGCGGGCGCGAACGAGTTTCTTGCCGAGCTTTGCGGTGACCTCGAGCTTCGATTCGAACTCGCGAGAGAGTTGGTCCGGGCTCGCGGCGTCGCCAGTCAATGTCTCCAGCTCGTCACCCACTTCCTGGAGCCTCGCGGCGAAGTCTGCCTCGGTCGGGCCAAAGCGGGACAGGGCCCGACGCAGCTGTTCGAGCCGTTCTTCGACCGTGGCGAGTCGCCCCGGATCGAGATCCAGCCGCGCCAATCCCGACTCCACCGCCCGCGACGCTTCGGTCACGTGGATCTCGGCTTCCGCCAGGGAGGCGGCGGCATCGGCCAGGCCGTGATCGATCTCCGCCGCCTGCCCAAGAGTCCTGGTCGCCTGGCCGAGCAGGTCTGTCGCGCATGGATCGTTCTCCTGCAGATTGCCGAGGACCGTCGTCAGGTAGTCCCGCATCCGATCCAGGTGCGCGAGGATGCGGTGCTCCTGTTCAAGTGCGGCGACCTCGCCCGCCTCGAGCCCGAGATCCTCCATCTCAGCCTGTTGGAAGCGCAGGAACTCGATCCGCGACTGGCGGTCCCGCTCGCCCCCGGCCAACTCCGCGAGTCGATCGCGGCATTCTCGCGCCACTGTGAGCGCTCTGCCGAACTGCTTTCGAAGATCACCGGTGCCGGCGAACGCGTCGAGAGTCTCACACTGGATCTCCGGTCGCATCAGCGCGCGTGCGTCACCCTGTCCGTGAATCTCGAGCAACCACCCTCCGACCTCGCGCAGCACAGCCAGCGTGACCGGACGTCCGTTGATCCGCGCGCGACTGCGACCATTGCCATCGACGATGCGCGTGACGATCAACAGGTCTTCGCCGTCGCCTGCCAGGAGACCTTCGACCGCCTCGCGGACACTCTTCGAGCGATCACCCGGGCCGAGCCGAAACTCCCCGTCGACGCGCAGTTCATCCGCACCGTGCCGCACCATGTCCGACCTCGCGCGACACCCCCGGAGTAGCTCGAGAGATGCGATGACGAGGGACTTGCCGCCCCCGGTCTCACCCGAGATCACGTTGAACGCGCTGTCGAGGGAGATCTCCGCGTGTTCGATCAGGGCGAGGTCTCGGATCGTCAGCGTGTGAAGCATACGCCTCCATGTGATACCGCATCACCGGGCGCGATTACATCGCTACTCTCACTACATGTGATACAGCATCACGTAGACGATCACGCCCGTGGTCGAGACGTAGATCCAGATCGGTGCGGTGACCTTCGCGAACTTGCGGTGCTTCTCGCGCTTGTCTTTCAGACCCAGGATGACCGTCGTGATGACCAGTGGGGCGATCACGGCAGCCAACGTGATGTGCGTGAAGAGGATGAAAAAGTACACGTAGCGGATCGCGCCTTCGTGTCCGAACTTCACCGGCTCGCTATTCAGGTGGTACGTGACGTAGCTGATCAGGAAGAGCGCTGACACGCCTGTCGCCGTGAGCATCAGCTTCTTGTGCACAGCTTCCTTGCCCATTCTGATCGCGTACAACCCGGCGAGGATCAACACCAAAGCCGTGGCGTTCAGCAACGCGTTGACGTCAGCGAGGATCCGGAAATCGAACTCGGCGAGCACCGCTACTGCGCATCCCTTGAAGTCCGTCGCAGCGTGATCATCGTGCCGAGGGCGAACATCGCCAGCGCGAACCCGATGCTGACGGTGAGACACACTGTCAACGAAGGCAGCCCAGCGATCGCAGCGCCCTCCGCGTCCGGGTAGAGCGTGTGCCGAAGCGCACCGACGCCGTAGGTCAACGGGTTGACGGTCATGATCCACTTCATCACCGCGTGCGCACCCTGGATCGGGAAAAACGCGCCCGACAGCAACAGCATCGGCATGAAGAACACCATCATGATCCCGTGGTATCCGGCCGTGCTGTCCATCAACCACGCGAGCGAATAACCCATTCCGGTCAGCGCCATCGCGAGGATGAACATCACGCCCGCCGTCGCCAGGAACGTCCCCGGCGTCACGGGGACACCCGCGAGCGGGAAGAGCGCGAAGAACAGCAGCCCGTTCACCATCGCGAGAGTCGAGCAACCGAGGATCTTGCCCAGCGCGATCGCCGAGCGAGGCACCGGCGAGATGAGCACGCTCTGCAGGAACCCTTCCTTGCGGTCTTCGATCACCGTGATCGTCGAAAAGACCGCGGTGAACAGCAGAGTCATCACCAACCCACCGACCCAGAAGTACTCGCCGTAGTCCAACTGCCCGGGTCGGAAGCTCGACCCGCTCAGCGCCCCGGCGAACAACACCCAGAAGATGATCGGTTGACCGACCGAACTGAACACGCGAGACCGATCCGTGAGGAAGCGGACAGTTTCGCGGTGCCACAAAGAGTAGATCGCGAGTCCCATCAGTCTTCGTCCTTCTCCGACCAGAACCGGTGCCCGGTCTTCTGAATATAAACGTCCTCGAGTGAGGGGTGGCTCAGCGAGACACGATCCACACGATCACCGAACGCTTCCACCAGATCACCGATCAGTCGGTGGGCGTTCTCGGCCTGAATGCGCAGCGTGTGATCCAGGACGAGGGGGTCCAAACCGAATCGCGCCTTCAAGTCCCACTGCAGGGCTTCAGGATCTGCACACGAGAGTTCGAGCAGCTCATCGCCGACGCCCCGCTTCAGGTCCGCGGGCGTCCCCTCGGCGACGACCAGGCCCTCGTGCAGGATCGTGATCTGGTCGGTGAGTTCTGCTTCGTCCATCAGATGGGTCGTGACGAGCACGGTCAATCCGTCTTGACCGCGGAGGAACTGCCACAGGTCCTTGCGAGCTCCCGGATCGAGACCCGTCGTCGGTTCGTCGAGCAGGATCACCTCCGGTTTCGCCAACAACCCCTTCGCGAGTTCGACGCGGCGTTTCAGACCCCCGGACAGCTTCTCGACCTTGTCCCCCGCCCGATCCACCAGGCCCGTGTGCTCGAGCATCTCGTCGACGCGCGACCGAAGGCCTGCACCGGACAGGCCGTAGAGATGTCCGCCGTACTCGAGATTGCGGCGCACGGTCAACTTCCGATCGAGCGCCGGAGCCTGGAATACGACGCCTATCTTCCGACGCACCTCCGCCATCTGTGTGCCGAGATCCAGGCCGAAGACGCGAGCGCTGCCGTCCTGCACCGGGAGGATCGTCGCGAGGATCTTGAACAGCGTCGATTTGCCGGAACCGTTCGGCCCGAGGAACGAATGCACCTGTCCACGTTCGACGGAGAAACTCACGCCCGAGAGCGCTTGCCGGTCGCCGTAGCGGAACCCGAGGTCGGTCGCTTGAACCGCCGCCTCCATCACACCCCCGCCCGTACTTGCATGAAGTTGTCCACCACCATCGCGGTGAAGAGTAGAGGAAGGTAGATGATGGAAACCAGGAAACACTGACGCATGGCAACGGGCTTGCGGAGCACGGCGGCGAGGAACGTAGCGATGAGGAACACGAAACCGAGGAGCGCCGCGACGTACAGATACATCTGACCGGTCAACCCGACGAAGGGGAACGACGGCAGCACGCTGATCACGACAAGGCTCACGCAGTAGACCATCATCTGCACCGCGGTCGTGCGTCCCCTCGAATCGATGACGGGCAACATCTGCATGCCGGCGCGCTCGTAGTCGTCCCGGTGGCGCCACGCAATCGCCAAGAAGTGCGGGATCTGCCAGAAGAACACGATGAAGAACAGCACCACCGCGGCTTCGTCCATGTGCCCCTTGCCGGCGGCGTAGCCGACGACGGGAGGTAACGCTCCCGGCACGGCGCCGACGAGGGTGTTGAGGGACGAACGACGCTTCATCGGCGTGTAGATCAGGACGTAGGTCACCCCGATCACGGCGCAGAGCGCGGTCGCCAGCAGGTTCGTGAAAGCGAACAGCAATCCGAGACCGATCGCGATGGTACCGATGCCGCAGATGAGCGCTTCGAGCGGAGTGAGGCGCCCCGACGGCAGGGGCCGTGCTTGGGTGCGACGCATCGCCGGGTCGGTATCGCGCTCCAAGTACATGTTGAGCGCGTTCCCACCGACCGCTACCAACAACGTCCCGAAGATCGTCGGCAATACGAGCGACCACCCGGGGATTCCGGTCGAACCGAGAAAGAGACCCGCGAGGACGGCGAAGATCGCCATCGACGACAAGCGCAGCTTGCCGAGCTCGAGATACGCGACGAGCTTGGACGACCTGATCTCGACGACGGCGGTCACTGTGATGCCCTCGGCACGAGGTTGCGGTAACTACGAGCAACGAAGATGGTCAACATCAGCAACAATCCTGAGCCGATGACAACGTGCAGGCTGACAATGGACGCCTTGCCCATGAGGTTGGTGTCCGATAGAGCCTTCGGTCGACGCACGACCAGCGCGACGAAGCCGAGGACGATCTGCGCCGCCAACAACGCCAGGGTCGTGCGGTTCGTGCGGTTGAAGCCCGGGATCGAACGGAACTTGCCCATGCTGTAGGCCGCGGCCACGAGCACCGAGAGAGATGCCAGCAGCGCGAAGCAGATGTGTGACCACTTCGCGGCGGAGCTATCGGAGTGGCGCGTCGCAACACCCAAAAGGATCTGGATGAACACCGTGATCCACGCGAACACCGCGAGTCGTCGCGCGGTCCGCACGTGGCTGGCGTTCTCGACCGCGCGTGGCACCCAGGCGAGTGATCCCGCGAATGCCACGAAACCCATGAGGGAGAACACGAGGTGTGCGAGGGCTCCGTGCAGAAAGGGGAAGAGCACCGGGAACTCCTCGTCGAGCCGCACTCGTGCCCCGCCGAGCATGCCTTGGATCACGACGCCGGCGAGCAGGGCGATGCTGAGCTTGCGCATCAACCGGCGCTGGTCGCGACGGTAGACGTAGATGATCAGCAGGATCGCCCCCAGGCCCACGAGCGCCCCGAGAAGACGGTGGCTGTGTTCGAGGATGCCACTCAGCGTCGGATTGTTCGGCCACAAGTACTCCCCGTTCGCGTCAGGCCAGGTCCGGAACACCATGCCCGAGTTCGTGCTCGTCACCTCGGCCCCGACGAACAACAGCAGGAACGTCAAAACCAGGATCGCGATCGAGCACCGGTAGACGACCCGTCCGGGTTCCGGCAGGTCGGGGACGATTCGGGCAACGGTGGTCGTTTCGATGGGAGCTCTCGTGGGAAATAGAAGGGGGTCCCAGCCTACTGCGGGTCCCCTTCAACGCGCCCCTCGCCTGGGTTCTTTCAGGCCCTACGTACATGCAGAGAGCCCGGACCCCAGCCGGGCTCTCGTCTCAGACGACCTGTCTCAGACGGCTATTTCTTCGAGCCAGGGCTCGGATCGGGCCTGTGGGCCGGCGCCGGAGTGGGCTCCGTGAGGCTCGGAGTATCGGTGGTCACCGAGGATTCTCCCTGACCCTCGAAGGCCTCCCACATCGGTCGCTGGTAATCCTCGACCTGGGAGTTGGCTACGGTGCGGTCGAGGAACGACTCCGGCGTCGTCCTGGCAACGCGCATCATGTTCCGGATCGCGTCGTCTGCGCCCTGGAGCAGGCTCACGGCGCTCCCGAGGTGCTCGACGGCCGTGGCGGACTCGCCCAGACGCAGGAAGCACATCGCCAGGTTCTTGTGGATCTCGCAGCGCACGCGATCGGGCAACTCTTTGCCCGGAGCCAGGGAGAGCTCCGAGATGGCCCGCTTCCACTGCCGCTTCTTCATGTGGGTCTCAGCCCGGTAGACGTGGCTAAGGGTCGCCGTGTTCACCCGCTTCTGGAGGATGTTCATCTGGGTGACTTCGATCCACGGCTTGCCCTGGAATACGTTCCGGACCACTCCAACGATCTCCAGGCGCCGGAAGACCTTGAGGTTGTAGAGCTGCGCCGCGATCTTGGTCTGCTTGTCGACGAAGAACAGGCCGAAGAGGTCTTCGTACTGGGCCTTCTTCCAGATCGCCTGCTCGTCGGCCCAAGCGTAGAAGTTCGCGAACTTGCTCGGCTCGAACTGCGTGAAGAACGGGTTGCTGATCTTCCCGAGGGAAGCGTACTGAACCGTCAGCCGAATCCACACGCCGCGGTACGCGTCAGGAGACTTGCGGACCTGTGAGAGCGTGGTCCCGACGACCTTGACGTCTTCGGGTAGCGGCGACTGGGCGACAGCCGTCGTGGCGAGCGCAAGACCAAGAGTATGAACAATCTTCATGGGTTTCGAACCTGTTGCTTTCGGGTGGTCGGGTCGTGGGTTGGGGTCGATGTCCGGTGCCGGCGCTATTCGGCCAGCCGTTCCATCAGTTTCTGCAGGGCTGAATTCAGCGTCTCCTCCGGAAGGGTCTCTCCCCGTTTCACCAATTCGCGAAACAGCTTCATTCGCACGGCTTTCGTGCCACCCTTCTCCAAGAGCTCCTGCACGATCCGGTCGACCTGAGATTCACCTGCCATCGGCTGTTGCCAGCCCCGTTTTGAAAGAACCCGGGATCCCCGGACGGCCCATGGGAGCCGGGGTCCCGTGCCTCTGTATCGGATCTTTCCACGGCCCCACTTGAAGGCCCACTGGGCGTGGCCCCACTTCTGGTGTTATCCTTCGGTACCCTCTCGGATATGCCCCCTATCCCAAGGGAAGTTCCGCCTCCCACGGATCCCCCGGCACCTGGGCCCGAATCGGGACTAGTGCCCTAACTACAAGAAACCCCAAAGGGTTAGTTTAGACGATGAGACTTCTACCTGCTGTTGCTGCCGCTCTGGCGCTGGCCGCCCCCTCTGCCACCGCACAGACCCTCCAGGTCGTGATCAACGAGGTCAACTTCACGAAGAGCGCCCAGTGGATCGAACTCTACAACCCGACGGCATCCAACGTGAAACTCGGTGGCTGGTCGATCTACCACGCGACGACGACCGCGAACCGCTTCGGCGACTACTGGTGGGGGTTCCCCGCGAACTCCGAGATCAAGGCCGGCGACTACGTGCGCATCCACTGGGGTGCGTTGATCCAGACGCCTACCGACAAACGCAACATCTACACCGGCCACACGAACTGGCACTTCTTGTTCGGCCACGGCTTCGAAGCGTTCGACATGACCCAGGGCGCCATCGCGATCTGCACCACGCAAGACAACCAGCAAGTCAACGCCGCGAACGTATTCTCCGACTGGTGGCAGTGGGGCACGACCGGTTTCAAGCGGGAGAGCGTGGCTACCGGCAACAAGCCGGTGAGCCTGTGGTCTCCGAACATCTTCGCGCCAAAGGTGCCGGCGGGCGCGAGCTTGATGCGGCTGGCCTTCCTCGACAAATTCCCGCACCCGCTGAGCGCGCTCCGTCAAGATTTCTCACCGACGCCGCTCGCCGACAACACGGAAGGGGTCAAGGCCGAGTCGATCGGCAGCCCCTGCGGTAGGAAGACAGTCGGCTGCCTCCTCGTCGCCAACGACCTCAGCTACCACGGCAACGCGGACTTCAGCGTCACTGTGAAGAACACGGCGGGCATCTTCGAGAACATGCTCTACATCGCCAACCTCGGCAAGATGACGACCTACGGCGGCGCGCCGTTGATCTGCGACATCCTCGACCCGGCGGCGCCGGGATTCACCACCCCGTTCTTCACGACCACACCCAACTCGACGATGACCAAGATTCCGCTGACTGTCTCGGGCACGAACGGGGCCAAGATCTACATCCAGGCTGTCGTGTTCGGCAGCATCCCGTCGGGGTACGAGAGCTTCACGAACAGGCTCGCGATCACCGTCAGCAAGTAGCTGGGCGACCGCGGGCCAGACTGGCTAGTACGCCGTGTCCTCGACGAGGCCCGTCGGGGTCTCGTCGCCATCGGTGGCGTCGGACGGTACCGCGATGAGCGCGATGGCGCTCTTGCCCCACCGGCGGATCTCGACGTCGCTCACGACATCGAAGTCGTCCCGGTCGAGACTGCCATCCAGATAGTGGAAGCACAGGATGCCACCGGGCGCCATGCGGGAGACGAGTTGCTGAGCCAGGTAGGCCGCTCGCGTCGGATCCTCGGTCACGGCCTTGTAGGGCGGATCGAAGAAGACGAGGTCCGGTCGGGCCTCGACCGCCTCGCCCTCCGCCAGCAACTCGCGGACCTGCCACGCGTCGGTCTTGAAAACGTGACACCGCGCCTTGACCTCGGGTCCGAGAAGCTCGAGGTTCTCCCGGAGCACGCGGAGCGCCTGGTTGGTCTTCTCGACGAACATGACCCGATTCGCGCCGCGCGACAGGGCTTCGATCCCACTCACCCCGGTTCCGGCGAAGAGGTCCCAGACCTCCTTGCCCTCGATCCATGGGCCGAGGATGTTGAACAGGGCTTCGCGAACCTGACCGAGCAGAGGGCGCGTGCCCACACCCTTCACGCTCTGAAGATTCCTGCCGCAGAACTCACCGCCGATGACCTTGAGCGACATATGATCTGACCTTCACTACTCAGCGAACTTGACAGCCTGACCAACCGAAGACTCGCATGGAACTCACGGGCAACATGGTGGCACTCGTCACCCCCTTCCGCAACGGTTCCTTGGATCGCGACGCGTTCGCGGCCTTGATTGAACGCGTGATCGCCGGCGGCGCCTCGGCAGTGGTCCCCTGCGGAACCACGGGCGAATCCCCCACTCTGAGCCACACCGAGCACGACGAAGTCGTCCGCCTCGCCGTGGAGACCGTCGACCACCGGGTTCACGTTATCGCCGGCGCAGGGAGCAACTCCACGTCGGAGGCAGTTCGGTTGACGAAGGCCGCCGCCGAGAACGGTGCGGATGCGGTCCTGAGTGTGAACCCGTACTACAACAAGCCGACCCAGGCCGGGATGATCGAGCATTTCCGGCACGTGGCCGACGCCTCGAGCCTGCCGGTAGTCCTCTACGACATCCCCGGTCGCTGCGGCGTGGGCCTTGATCCGGCCACCCTCGTCACCCTCGCCGAACACGAGAACATCAGGGCGATCAAGGTCGCCACGGGCCGCGCGGAGGACGTGTCGTTTGTCACCGCCAATACAGATCTTGCGGCGCTGAGTGGAGATGATGCGCTGACCCTTCCGATGATGTCCCTTGGGGCAAGGGGCGTCATCTCCGTTATCAGCAACCTCCTGCCCGCGCGTATGACCCGATTAGTCCATTCTGCCCTGGAAGGGGATTTTTTGGCGGCCCGGCGGGAGCATGATCAGCTGCTCCCCCTCATGAAGACCATGTTCGTGGAGAGCAATCCCGCCCCGATGAAAGCTGCCTTGGCTAGAATCGGGCTCATCATGAACGAGCTCAGGCTGCCCCTGTGCCCGATCACCGCTGCCAGCAATTCTCAACTCGAAAAGGATCTCGCACCGTTCCTGTCGGAACTGATTCCCGGGTAGAGAACCAACCGCGTGACTACCGTCAAGCGGCGCATCCCAGAACATGACCGAGAGTAGCTCTCAGAAGAAGCAGTTCGTCCTGCGTCTTGGCGACCTGCGCACGCCGCTCGACGAAGGGACGAACTTCACGATCGGCAAGGAAAACACCTGCAATCTCCGGCTGGGCCACGGCACGGTCAGTCCGATCCACTGCCGTCTCCAGGTCACTGCGGACGAGATCGTCGTGCACGATCTGAACTCGCTGTGCGGGACGAAGATCGACGGCGAACAAGTGATGGACAGCTCGTGGCACCCAGGGATGATTCTCGAAGTAGGCGAGATCCGGATCGAGCTCGAGACCCGGGCACTCGTCGCGACGCCATTGCCGGTGGCGACCACCGTGACCTTGGCAGGCATCCCCGCGACAGGGCTCGTCACGCACCGGGCGGAAGCCGGGTTCGGCGAGATCATGGCGACCGAGCTGAAGCGCGCCCCGTGGTTCGGCCTCTCCGTTGTCTGCCACGCGGGGGTCCTGATACTGTTGTGGTTATTCGCGGAGCGCGACGTCCCGCTCGGGAAGGACCCCCGCGTCTTCTCGATGGAACAGTCGGAAGAAGAGGACGAGATCGACGAGAGCGAGGTCCAGGAAGAGATCGTCGCCGAGAAGGAGATGGAGGACGAGGAATTCAACGAGACCGAAGTCGAAGACACGGAAGAAGAGTTGTTCTTCGACGAGACGGACTACGAAAGCACAGACACTGGGATGGGCGACATCGACGACCTGATGACGAACGTCGCAGGCGCCGGTCTCAACGACATCCTGAAGGCCGGCAAGAGCGCGCTGTCCGGCAAGTTCAAGAAGACCGTGGCAGGCCTGCGCAAAAACGGCCTCGAGATCGTGTTCGTATTCGACAGCACGGGTTCGATGGGCACCGTGCTGCAAGCTGCGAAGGCCCGCATCGAGAAGATGGTCACGGTGATGATCGAGCTCGTGCCCTACGCACGCATCGGCGTCATCACCTTCCGCGATCACGGCGAAGGCCGAGACTCGTACCTGATGAGGAAGGTCGCGCTGAGCCGCGACTTCTACCGTTCGATGAACTTCCTCCAGGTCATCTACGCCGGCGGCGGCGGCAGCGAACCCGAGGCTGTGTACGACGGTCTATTCGAGGCCATCAGAAAACAGAAGTGGGGTCCGACTGCCAAGCGCATGGTGATCCTGATCGGCGATGCGCCGCCCCACAAGAAGAGCGAGGGCAAGATCGCCAGCATGGTCAAGAGCTTCAGCCACAACGGGCGCTCCCACGTCCATGCGATCATCACGCGACCCAGCGGGGGCGCGGATATCGCGAAGACGACCCAGCGGACATTCCGGCGGATCGCCCGCGACGGACGCGGAGAGGCGCTCGAGTTCGAAGACGAGGGCAAGATCATGAAGGCAGTGATGAACCTCGCCTTCGGACGGAAAAACAGCAGGAGCGTCAACGAGGTCTACCGACTGGCCGAGGCGCGCCAGAAGAGGACCTCCAAGAGGGCAGAACGCCTGCTCAATCCCTCCAAACGCAAGCAGCTCCTCGCCGAGTTCAAGAAGGCCGTCGTCTCGCAAGGCGATTCTCGCCAAGCCAAGCCGCGCGGTGTTGGAATTGATGGTCGACATCGCCAGCAAGAACACCTTCAAGAGCGCCGGCAAGCACGCCGCCGCGTACATCCTGAGGAGCACCTTGCGGAGCGTGGAAGACCCTCCGGTGGACCCGGAGAACGGCAAATCGATGTCCACGCGTCGCGCGCGGGGAATCCGCAGCGAGATCCAGAGACGATTCAAGTAGCGAACGGTCACCCGTTGCGCGCTTCGAATTCACGGCTCTCCTTCGCCTGACCCGACAACGCGACTTGCACGTTCCGCGTCCAGGGAGAAGAATCCGGATATGCGCTCCCTCGATGTAGTGATCTCGATCATCCTCTGTGCCGCCGCCGCCTTTTGTCAGGACAAGGAACCGGCGAGCAAGAAGTGGGACACGAACAAGGTGACCGGGCCGTCCAAGAAGATCGAACTCACGCTCGGTGAAGGCACGTGGATGAACCTCGACGTCAGCCCGGACGGCAAGACGATCGTGTTCGATCTTCTCGGCGACATCTTCTCGGTGCAGATGAAGGGCGGCGAAGCCAAGACTCTCCTCTCCGGTCACGCGTACACCGTGCAGCCCCGATTCCGTCCTGACGGGAAGACCATCGCGTTCACGTCCGACGCCGGTGGCGGCGACAACCTGTGGGTTATGCAAGCCGACGGATCGAACCCGAGGCCGGTGACGAAAGAGAAGTTCCGACTGCTGAACAACCCGGC
>CAYYAQ010000015.1:28591-34323 GCA_964469555.1 uncultured candidatus Brocadiaceae bacterium
GTACCTCATCGTGCGCAAGCACTTCACTGCCACGCGGTCGCTCGGCGCGGGCGAACTGTGGATGTACCCGATCACCGGCGGCAGCGGCATCCAGCTGACCAAGAAGCGCAACGACCAGCAGGACACCGGCGAACCGGAGGTCTCACCGGATGGGCGGCACGTCTACTACAGCGAGGACGTCAGCCCCGGCGGTCACTTCGACTACAACCGCGACCCGAACGGCGTGATCTACGCGATCTCGAGGCTCGACCTCGTGACCGGTGAGAAGCTGACCGTGTGTCGCGCGCCCGGCGGCAGCGCGCGGCCCGAGATCTCCCCGAGCGGCAAACAACTGGCGTTCATCCGGCGCGTGCGCGGGAAGACCGTGCTGATGGTGCGCAACCTGGACACCGGCGAGGAGACCTCGATCTACGACAAGCTCAGCCGCGACGGCCAGGAGACGTGGTCGATCTTCGGCGTCTATCCGAACTTCGCATGGACTCCCGACGGGAACAGCATCGTGATCTGGGCCAAGGGCAAGATCGTCCGCATCAACCTGGAGACGATGGAGGCCAAGGACGTGCCCTTCCTCGCCACCGCCGAACACGAGATCCGCGACGCGTTGCGATTCGCGCAGGACATCGGCGGCGATTTCCAGAAGGTGCGGGTGATCCGCTGGCCGCAGATCAGTCACGACAACAAGCGCGTCTACTTCCAGGCGCTCGGACACATCTACGTGAAGGACCTGCCCACGGGCAAGCCGAAGCGGCTGACACACGACGACGTGCTCGAGTACTACCCCTGCCTGTCCCCCGACGGCAAACAACTCGTCTACACGACGTGGGACGACAAGGCAGGCGGGAGGCTCATGTCGTACGACCTGGAGCTCGGCGAGAAGCAGACGCTGCTCGACAAACCCGGTCACTACGCGGAACCGAGCTTCGACCCCGAGGGCGAACGCGTGCTCTTCGTGCGGCTCAGCGGTGGGTCGACACGCGGCAGTGCATTCGTGACGCGCCCCGGTGTATACCTCTACGACCTGATGGGCGGCATCAACAAGTTCATCACCAAGCGCGGTCAGCGACCGCGCTTCCATCCCACCGAAGACCGGATCCTGATCCTCGACCGGGAGAAGGACAAGACCGCGCTCGTGAGCCGCAACATGTTGGGAGGCGATCGGCGCGTCGTCGCGACGTCGGATCGCGCCGCGGACATCCTGCTGTCACCCGACGGGTCGCACGTCGTGTGGGAAGAGCTGTTCCACGTCTACGTGAGCCCCATGCCAGCGATCGGCGGCGCGCACCATCTGAGTCCTGGCCGCAAGGACGTCCCCGTCCGGAAGCTGACGAAGGACGCCGGCGAGTTCCTGAGATTCTCGACCGACGGGAAATCCCTGTGCCACAGCCTCGCGGGAACGGTGCAGATCAACGACATCGCCGCGGCGCTCGCGCACGAGGGAGAAGACCCTCCGCCACACACGACGATCGACCTGTCCTTCGAAGTCGCCGCGGACATCCCGCCGTCGAACGTCGTGTTGACCAACGCCCGCGTCATCACGATGGTGGGAAGCAAGGTCCTCGAGAAGGGCTTCGTGCACGTGAAAGGCAACCGGATCGCGGGCGTCGGCAAGATGTCCGACTTCACGTTGCCCGAAGGCGCCACCGAGATCGACGTGTCCGGCAAGACCATCATGCCTGGCATCGTCGACGTCCACGCGCACATGCGCTCGGGTAGTGCCGGCATGCTGCCACAGAACAACTGGTCCTATCTCGCGAATCTGGCGTTCGGCGTCACGTGTACCCACGACCCGAGTCACGACACGAAGATGGTGTTTGCGGCAGCCGAGAGAGTGAACACGGGTGCGATGCTCGGGCCGCGGATGTTCAGCACGGGCACGATCCTCTACGGCGCCCAGAGCAACTTCAAAGCCGTGATCAACAGCAAGGAAGATGCGGCCTCACACATCCGCCGCACGAAGGCCTTCGGGGCGTTCAGCGTCAAGAGCTACAACCAGCCGCGGCGCGAACAGCGCCAACAGATCATCGAGGCCGCTGCCGACTTGAAGATGATGGTGGTCCCGGAGGGCGGGAGCATGTTCTTCCACAACCTCTCGATGATCCTCGACGGGCACACGACGCTCGAGCACGCGCTGCCGGTCGCACCTCTCTACGAGGACGTGCTGCAACTCTTCGCCGCGAGCAAGACGGCGTACAACCCCACGCTCGTCGTCGGCTACGGCGGCATCTGGGGGGAGAACTACTGGTACGAACACACGAACGTGTTCGCAAACAAGCGCCTGTTGAACTTCGTCCCCCGCAGCCTCGTCGACCCGCGCAGCCGCCGTCGAACCAAGTTCCCGGAGAAGGAGTGGCACCACTTCGATCTGGCGAAGAGCGCGGCGACGCTCAAGAGACGCGGCGTCGTCACGTCGGTGAGCGCCCACGGACAGATGCAGGGTATTTGCAGCCACTGGGACCTGTGGATGTTTCACCAGGGAGGTCTATCCACCCACGAGGCGTTGCAGACGGCGACGATCAACGGCGCCCGCGCCCTCGGTCTCGACAAGCACGTCGGCTCCCTGCTGAAAGGCAAGCTCGCCGACCTGATCGTCCTCAACAGCAACCCGCTCGAGGACATCCGCAAGAGCGAGGACATCGCACAGGTGATGAAGAACGGTCGCCTCTACAACGCGATGACCTTGGCGCAGGTCTACCCGAAGAAGACGAAGGCGCCGAAGCTGCCGTTCCTCGGCGTGGTGCACCGCCTTGGGAGCGGATGCTCATGCCACGTCGTGCGATGACACCGTAGATCCAGGCCCACGACCTACCGGCACGACCACCATCGCGAACGCCGGCCATCGACCGCCGCCGGTCACATGCGAGCCTCGCGATTCCGGACCGAGGAGTTCGATCGCGGCCCAGACGGCGCATCCCGCCCCAGCGGTGCAAAACAAGATCGTGACCCAATTCAGAGCCGCGGCTGCGTGACGACGCCAGGCAGACATGCCGCGCAAGTTAGCGCAAGAGAGGCTACGGGAAGATGACTTCGATCGTCGGGAAGACGTTCGCGATCCCCTGCCCGTTTCTGGCGAAGGACCAACCCGACGCGTAGATGACGACACCCTTCAGGCCCGCCAGCACCGGCCAGTGGATCGTCGCCTCGAACTGACCATTGGCATCCAGCTTGCCGCCAAAGTTGCTGAACATCGGACTCGGTCGGGTGCTCGCCTGAAACAGGTAGTCCAGCGTGAGTTCGAGAAAGCGAGGATCTGCTGCGTTGAGAATAGACAGCGGCACCCCCGGCGAACGCGAAAGCGCGAGACCGACTCCGTAGGCGAAACCCGCATCGGTCGACGCCCGACCAACGAGCCCGGTCTCCCGGTTCTTTGTCACGGAGACGAGAGCGGGAACCTGCGTGTGGGGTTTCTGGATCAACGCACGGTCGAACAACACCGGCGCACTGCTCCAGCTGTAGAGGCCCACGGTCCCCTTCTTGTGTGAACTGTCCACGACGTCCGCAAGAAGTTCCCCAGCGACGAAGAGTCGAAGACGGTCACCGACGGCCTCGACCCGAACGCGATACCACTGGCGCGGGTTGAAATCGTTGTTGTCGCTCCAGAGGATGGACCACTTACCGCCGACGACCTTCTGGAGCTGACGCAGCCGCAGCAGGCGATTCCAGCTGAAACGGTAGTGGTTCGCCGCGTCCTTGTATCGAAACACGATGCCCATGCCATCGTCGTCGTAGTTCAGCATGTCCACCGTGAATTGCACGTCGTCCGGAACCGTGGCAGACGCGGTCATGACCGTGCCGGGCTTGGCGATCGGATTGTTGACGTCCAAGTCGCCGATGTTGGCGAGCTGCATCAGCACACCGACAGTTTCGGTCCAGTGAGACGCTCCGGTCTGGGTCGCGTGATCTTGGATGGTCCAACCGTTGATCTTCTGGTCGTCGAAAGTGTCGGTGAACACGCTATTGACCGGAGGGTTGTAGTCCTCGCCTTGGGTCACGACCAGGTCCTCAAACTTCGTGAACTGATTCTGCCACACGTAGAAGCCGACCATCCCGGAGCTGAATGCCGTATCAGTGACGTCGAAGATCGGCTCGTCGTTGATGATGACTTTGATCTTCGAGCCGTTGGCGATGCAGCGGACGTCGTAGACGTTGTGGCTCACGTACGGAATAATCAGCTCTGACAGGGTCGTGTAGGCCCCCCTCACCTTCTTCTCCAGGCGCATCAGCGGACGCCGCTCGTCCATGAAGAAGCGGTAGTAGTTGTTATTGTCTTGGTACCGAAACACGACGCCGATACGACCGTTGTCGTGCGACTTCATCCGGACCGCGGTCGTGTAGTCGGTCCACGCGCTGTTGCCGGTGATCAGCATCGTACCCGGTCGGTCGGAATCCACTGATCCAACGCTCCCCCCGATGCGACTTGCCTGGAGCAACCACCCTCCGCTCGGGAGCCAGGCCGACGGACCGGTCGTTGTCGTTTCGTCGAAGACGGTGTAGCCCTTGAGTGGCGCGTTGAAGGCGTCCGCGAACAGGACCTTCGGCCCCGGAATATCGCGCCAACGACCGCCGATCGAGACGGTACTTCCAGCCGGGATCTGCACTTCGATGTCGTTGGGGACGTGAACGATGCCCGGATCAGGTGTGAAGTTGATCCGGTAGTTGCCCGGCGTGATGTCGGGCAGGGTCAAGCCACCACGGTTGTGGTAGTAGTGCGGGCCGTTCAGGTGGTAGTCCCCCGCCGGAAGGTCCGTGAAGACCTTCCCCGTCGCGGGCGCCGCCGCCAGGATCTCGTCCGAGAACAACTTGTTGTCCTGAGGATCGAAGTACTCGAGTGTCATCTTCGCCGGTGAAACGGTCGAGTCGACGGACACGACGAGGAAGTTCCGCACGGATGCCCTGAAGCGGACCTCCGGTCCTGCCGGCACCTGTGGCCGCGCGGCCGCGGCAGCGGGGCCACACTGGTATTCGCGGATCCCCTCGCGGTGGTTGTGGACCGATATGACGTGGCTGTCCGCGCTCAGAATCACGACGTTGTGGACCTTGTTCTTGACGATGAAGTCGAAGATCTCCTCCCGCTCGGACACGAATCCCGTCCAGTCGTCGATTCCCATCTTGCCCCAGCGCACGGGAATGGAGCTGCAGAGGATCTTGAATGTCGCCGTGGACGCGAGCAGCGAGCTCTTCAGCCACGCTTTCTGGGTCGCACCGAGCATCGTCTTCGTCGGAACCGAAGGAACGGCGTTCGCGTCCCGGTACGCACGGCAATCGAGCAACCAGATCTCGACGCTCGCACCCCACTTGATCGTCCGGTACATCTCCGTCGTTCCCTTCGGAAAAGGGAAGTAGTCGAAGAACGCTCTCTTGCCCCACGCGACGCGGTTCGCCGGCGTGGTCTTGTCCCAATCGTTGGTCACTTCGTGGTCGTCCCACATCGCTTCGATGGGGAATTTCCTCATGAAGTCGATGAAGGTCGATTGATTTCGCGTATCGCTGTGCCGCTTCCAGTACTCAGCCTGGCTCGTAGCGGTGTCCGCGTAGGGCATGTCCCCCATGCTGAGATAGAAGCTCGCAGAGTGCTTCATCATCGCGCCGAAGATCCCGAACTGGGCGTGATCGAACACGTCACCCGAGGCCAGGAACGTGAGCTTGCCTTCTTGGCTCGGCGCGGGCGGGGTCGTAAACTCGCCCCAGTATCCGACCACGTAGCTGGAGGAGTTGTTCAGGTCGGCGATACGGGT
>CAYYAQ010000015.1:34333-53779 GCA_964469555.1 uncultured candidatus Brocadiaceae bacterium
AGTCCTGTGACTTTGATTCGCGCGGTGTAGTCCTCTGATGATGAGACCCTGACCGGCGCCGTCTCCAAGGCACCCGAGACTTTCTTCACGCTGTTGAGGAGGACCGACACGTTGGAAGACGTGTTCGACCTGGTCCAGACGACGACCGAGTCATGCTTCAGGAAGCCGACCATATTGCCATGGGTCTGCCGCTGACCGAGAGTCGGCATCGTGAGCGTCGCCAGCACCAAGCCGGCCAAGAGTGTCGTCTTCATATGGTGTGAGTCTTTGTTGTGTCCCTGTCCCGTTGAGCGTAGGGCGCACGGCATGGGCAAGACGAGACGGGTACGCTCGGGACAAGAAATCATACCCGGTGGAGAGCAATTGAAGCGAGGAACACCAGGTTCCACGGCGGGGTTCGCAAAACGGGAATCACCGCACGGCACGTTCAAGACGTGATAGATCGCGATGGCAACGAGGCTTCAGCCAGTCGCGACGCGACGACCCCTGTCCGCGAGTGTGTGCAGGCACGTCACGGTCAGGATCAGCACGACACTCGGGAAAAACCACAGGTGCCAGGCGCCCGTCGCCGCGTGGAGTTTCCCCTGCATCATGATCATGCCCCACGACACCGTCGACAGACCCGGACCCAATCCGAGGAATGACAGCGTCGACTCGACGACGACGGCGCTCGCGGCGACAAACGCTGCGTTGACGAGAATGGGCCCGCGCACTACCGGCAAGATGTGGTGCGCGATCAATCGGATCGGCCCGACACCGAGTCCACGCGCACACTTCACGAACTCGCGTTCGCGCAGGCTCAGGACCTCTCCGCGCACAATGCGCGCAAAGCTGACCCAGTACAACAGACCGAGAACGATGATCATCCCCCACAGCGAGTTGCCGAGGAACGCCATCACCGCGAGCACAAAGAAGATCGGCGGAAAGCAGAGGAAGGTCTGCACGAGCGCGTTGAGAATCACGTCGACCCACCCGCCCCAATAGCCCGCAGCCGCGCCAATCGGCACGCCGATCAGCAGGGCCAACGCGACCGCGCCGAATGCGATGAGGAGCGCGGTCCTCGTGCCGTGAATGATGCGCGCCAACACGTCCCTTCCCGTGTTGTCGTTTCCCATGTAGTGCACGCCCATGCTCGGTCGGTTCCTCGCGTGCCCGCGCTGCGTCTCGAGTGGTCCGTAGGGGATGAACGGCATGACAGCCCAGTCTTTCGAGTCCGAAGGGAGTCGAGACTCCCAACGCTTCCATGTCTCGCCGTCCGGAGTTCGCGGCGGTGAACCTCCAAAGAGGGTGACGAGAGCTGGGGAACTCCAATCGCCGTCGACCGACGCGACGAGGGGCACGTCATTGGCGATCAAAGGCGCGAACAGACCGACGAACAGGAAGCTCAAGCTCACGATCCACACGAACTTCCTCACCGCAGGACCACCCGTGGATCGACGATCCGCTGCAGAATGTCGGACAGCAGGAAACTCACGAGAGTCACTATCGAGACGAGCAGGGTGAGCGCCATGACCATCGACAGGTCGCGATTGGTCACCGCCTCGATCGTCAGAGAACCGATTCCTGGGATCGAGAAGACCTTCTCGACAACGACCGTTCCACCGACGAGACTCGGGAGCATCGTGCCCAGGATCGTCACGATCGGGGAGAGACCGTTTCGCAGGACGCGTTTCCGGACGATGCGCTCGGACACGCCGAACCCGCGGAGCGCGAGGACGAAATCACTCTTGGCCGCGCGGGAGACGGATTCGCGAAGGAAACGGAACAACACCACGCCGTAGCCGGTCGCGAGAGTGAGAACCGGCAAGAACAAGTGCATGCCCAGGTCGACGAGCCGTCGGAGTAAGCCGAAGTTCGTGGTGTCAGCTGAATGCAAACCACCGCCGGGGAAAATCGACACGAGTCCTCCGCACAACGTGAGGAGCAACAGCGTCGCGATCAGGAACTCTGGCACGCCGCTGACGAAGAACGCGAGGCCACTCGTGACCCGATCGGTGCCGGAGCCAGGTTGCATGCCAGCTTTCGTGCCGAGTGGGATGGCGATCACGAACGCACACAAGAGGGCGAGCGCGTTCAGCAAGATCGAAACCGGAAGCGCCGTGAAGATCCTCTCGCGAAAACGTTCGCTGCCGCCCGCGTTGCCGGCGAACCGCAGGGCGCTTGCGTTCTCCAACCAACGCCAATACCGCACGACCAGCGAGAGCCTGTTGCCATCGGCATCGAGGTAGCCGTGTTTCTTCTTCAACGCGAGCGCCTTCTCGGCGCGGGCCTCGATATCGAGCTGGACCGCGCTCGTCGCGTTGAGGTTCGCGGTGACGGCGTCGCCTGGAGCGAGTTCCAGGAGCAGGAAGGTGACGAACGAGATCCCGATCAACGTCGGGATCATGAGCAGCAACCTCTTCAGCGCGAAGGGAACCAACGTGTGCTCTTACTCCCCGCGGGTCACCGCGAGGATCGCCTCCTTGGTCTCGGTCCAAGCCAAACCCGGGGGCGTCCCCCGTCTCCACTCCAGCGTCAGGATCGGGATCGCCATATCCCAACCACACCACGATCCCATCGAACCAGGTGTGACGGCGATGTTTGTCGAAGGCACAACCGGATATCTGCTGTGCCCGTGGAAGATGTATGCCGCGCGGCGCGCCGGCCCATCGAAGTTGATGAAGCACCGATCGCGCCAGCTGTGCGCGACGATGACGAGGTCCGGTTGGAGCTTCAGTACCAGGTCGTGGACAACGCGCGACTCCGGCTGCGAGAGGCCCCTCCCATTGCGTCGGTTGCTCGCGGGGAAGTCGCGGTTCAGATCGACGCCGCGGCTGTTACCGCGCGTGCGTGCGAAGCGTCCGTCCGGATTCATGTCCTCCACGAGATGGAGCGTGGCGCGGGAGGCGAGCCCCTTCTCGGCGAGGAAGGCAGAGGGGAGTTCGCAAGTCGCGACGACGCCCTCGGTCTCATTGCCGTGGACGCCGCCAATCCAGAGCACGCAGCGGTGACCGGATCCGACCTTCCGGTAGCGAATCGGTCGACCCTCGACGCTCCGACCGATCTCCTGCCACTTCGGAACGGGGATCACCGTCGATTCCGTGCCCGCGTTCTGACGTTCGGTCACCCACGCCGGTGGCGGAGCTTGCACGCAGCCCCCGGGCACGACCAAGCAGAGAAACAGCGTTGCCATCGGGCGCATCGACACAGTGTGAACGAACGCGGGCAAGTGCGCCATCCCGCTGACTCGAAATGAGATCAGCCTTTCTTGGGCGTCAGACTCGAACGTCGAAGAAACGGAGATGAGCCGCCTTCTCGACAGCACAGACGAAACTGCGAACGTAGGACTCTGCACGTTCTGCCAGCAGAAATTCCCGCGCGACATGCTCGTGCGGTCCAGCGGGCGGACGTCGTGCGGCGAGTGTCAGGCACTTCACGAACGCCGCGACCGGGTCCGAAGCGAGGAAGTGGCAAGAACCCGACCCGTCGGACACCGGGTTCACTCCGCGAACGAACTCGAGGAGAAGGTGGATTGGGCGTTCCGAATCGGTGGATTCACGGCGCGCTGGGGCGGGTAGGCACTGGCCTGCTATCTCGGCACGATCTACGACGTGGTCCAGCACATGTTCTTCGGCGTCGCCTTCCTGGCGTTCGCGGCCTTCTTCACGATCAAGGGCGACATCATCGTCTTCCAGCGCCTCCACAGCTAGCGGGGTCGTGCTGTCGATCAGCGCAGGCCGTGGACCAGCGGGTCGTGAGGGTCGAACACGAAGCGCTGGTGGCCGGTGATGTAGGCAGAGCCGCGCACTTGGGGGATGACCGCGGCGTAGTCGCCCACCGTCGTCTCGCCTACGACGCGACCGATGAACTCGGTGCCCGTGATGCTCTGGTTGCGCAGCTCCTCGCCGACAGCGAGCTTGCCGCGCGCGTGCAGGGCGGCGAGCTTCGCCGAAGTGCCCGTTCCGCACGGTGACCTGTCGTAGGCAGTGCCGGGGCAGAGCGTCAGCGTCCGCGCGCCCAATCCGTCCGGCACGTCCCGAGATCCGATGATCTCGATGTGGTCCACGATCTGCGCTTCGCCGGTCTGCGGATCGAATCCCTCGACTCCCGCGTCCTTGAGCGCGTCGCGCACGTGCGTAGCGATACCCATGAGCACACGGAGGTTCGCCATCTCGATCGGAATACCCACCGACTCCTGGGCGACCATGCCAAACCAATTGCCTCCGTACGAAATGTCGACGGGCAGCTCGCCCAAGTCCGGCACCTCGACCCGCACGTCCTTGCGGTAGAGGAAGGACGGCACGTTCTGCATCGTCACCGCCACCGGTCGTCCTCCCTCGATGTGGGCGGTCGCTTCGACGAGACCCACGGGCGTGTCGAGCACGACTCGCGTCTCCGGCTCCTGCGCTTCGATCTTCCCGGCCGCGATGAGCGACGTCACGACACCGATCGTCCCATGCCCGCACATGCCCAGGTAGTCCGCGTCGTTCGAGAACACCACGCCGATATCCGCCTCTTCACTCACTGGCGGGACGAGGTACGCCAACACGATCGCGTCGTGTCCACGCGGCTCCAGCACGAGCGCGGTCCGCAACCAGTCGAGGTTGTCGCGCAACCATGTTCGCTTCGCGGCCATCGAGTCCCCCGGAATCTCCGGGAGCCCGCCTGTCACGATCCTCGTCGGCTCACCAGCGGTGTGCGAATCGAGGGCTTCAACTTCGGGGAGGTTCATAGCACAGAGTGAGTATCGGGATCTCGGCGGATGCGCGGATCCGGATCGGCAACAGGGTAAGGCCCGCGCCGCGGCCCACGTAGAGCATCGAATCGACTTCCTCGTATTTCCCAGCCAGGTACCCGAAGTGGCTGTGCACGATCGGAGTACTGCCGAACGGTCGGATCTGCCCGCCGTGCGTGTGCCCGGACAACACGAGGTCGATGCCGACCGCCGCCGCTTCCAAGAAGAAGTCCGGGTGATGCGACATCAGGATGATCGGCTCGTCCGATCGCGACCCGGTGAGCGCGTCAATGAGGCAAGGGTCACCCTCCGTCAGGTCGTCGACTCCCGCCAACCACAGCTCGCCGCCACCCCGCTCGATGCGCACGCCGCGGTTGTTCAGGATCGTGACGCCGATCTCCTCGAGCACCGGCGTCCATTGCCCGAGATCCTTCCCCCAGAAGTGGTCGTGGTTGCCCGGCACCGCGAAGATCCCGAGCGGTGGGTCCAAGACGGCGAGCGCCTCGCGATACATGTGGATCTCGCGCTCCCGCGTGTTGATGAGATCCCCGCCCAGGCACACAAGGTCCGGCTCGTGTTTCGCGACTCGGGTGAACAGATCGATCAGGTCGCGCTGATTCATGTAACTTCCGGCGTGCATGTCGGACACGAACGCGATGCGCAGTCCGTCCAAGCCCGCGCCTCCACGCCGCAGCGGCACATCGACCTCGGTGAACTCGAGCCCGCGCTGCACCCACTGGTGCATCCAGCGCCCCGGGGGAAGCTTGTCGAGGAAGCGGTTGATGCCCCCCGCGATGATCGACATCCAACGACGGAAGCGTGGACGGCGACCAGAGAGCCAGCCCTCAGGTTTCGGCGTCTCTCGATCGATATTCGGAGGCCAGTCCCCGGTGCGTTGTTTCGTCTGTTCTGCCATCCCAATTCGTCGCAGACATTGAAGTGTCTCTACATCCCGATACTAGAACTTCCATGGATCAAGCGGGGAGCTCTCCCTGAAGGATCGCGGCCAGCTTCGCGCTGTCGATATTGCCGCCGGAGACGACGCACACCACCTTGCCCACTCCAGCGCGACCGGAGAGAGCCGCCGCGACCGATGCGGCACCCGCGCCCTCGGCCACGACTCGATTGCGGTCGACGAGCGTGCGGATCCCCGCTGCGATCTCCTCGAGCGACACGACGACACAGTCGGCCACGACCTCTCGCACCAGCTCCCACATCTCGACGAGAACACTCTTGCCGCCGATTCCGTCCACGAAACTCGCCTCATAGTCGATGCTCACCGGCTCACCAGCGGCCAGCGACGCAGCCAAGGGCGCAGCCGTCTCGACTTCCACGGCCAAGGCCCGGGTATGCGGAGAGAGGGCGCGCAACGCGCACGCGATCCCGGAACTCAGACCTCCCCCACCGTACGGGACCACGACGGTATCCACGTCGGGAAGGTCCTCGAGGATCTCCAGACCGATCGTGCCGTTACCCGCGATGACCGCCGGATCACAAACGGGATGCACAAAGTGCCCGTCGAGTCCTCCGAACTCGTGCGTGACCAGAACGTCCCACCACTTCGCGAACGGCACCTTCACCGTGCGCCCGCCGAGACGCTCGATCGCGTCGAGTTTCGTCGCCGGCGCGTGATCAGGAACGACGACGGAACAATCCAACCCCTTTTGCCGCGCGATGAACGCCACGCCCTGTGCCATGTTGCCAGCGCTCGCAGTGTAGACGCCACGCGCCAGGTCATCGGCGTCGGCGCACGCGATCGCGTTCGCCGCGCCGCGCAGCTTGAACGACCCGATCGGCTGGAGGTTCTCTAGCTTGAGGTAGATCTCCGCCGGTGCGTCCGGCACGTTCAGGCGCACGAGCGGTGTGCGTACTGCCAGTCCCGCGATCGACGCGCGCGCCGCTTCGATTTGCGGCAGGGGAATCACCTCAATCGGCGTCTTCGGAATCCGCATGTCCTGAAGCTAGCAGTCCAAACTGCCCGAAGATATCGTCGGTCGAGATGCGGAGAATCCCATTGTTTCTCGCTCTGCTTCTCGCCGCCGGATGCGTGGCTCCGAGTCGCCCGAACGTGGTCTTCATTCTCGCCGATCAGTGGCGGGGCCAGGCTCTCGGTTTCCTCGGCGAAGAGCGGGTCCAGACGCCCAACCTCGATCGCTTGTCCACAGAGTCACTGGTCCTGACGCAAGCCGTCTCCAACTACCCGGTCTGCAGTCCGTTTCGCGCGATGTGGATGAGTGGGCAGTTCCCCTTCAAGAACGGTGTCTACGCGAACGCCAATTCGCGGACCACACCTCACGGGTGCGAGCTGAAGAAGACGACCCGCTGCTGGTCGGACGTGCTCAGCGATCGAGGATACTCCCTCGCCTACATCGGCAAGTGGCACCTCGAGTCACCCCGCGAGCCCTTCGTCGAGTCCTACAACAACAAGCCCGAGTTCGCGTGGAACGAGTGGACGCCTCCCGATCGCCGGCACGGGTTCTCGTTCTGGCACGCGTACAACACGTTTGATCGGCATCTGAAACCGGAGTATTGGGAAACCGACATGTCCCGGGCGGACCGACTGAAGGTCGACAAGTGGGGACCGGAACACGAAGCCGATGTCGCGATCCGCTACCTGCAAAACAAGAGCGGCGAGGAACGCGTGCCCGGTCAACCGTTCGCGCTCGTGGTCTCGATGAACCCACCTCACATGCCCTACCGGCATGTGCCGAAACGCTACGTCCAGCGTTACGCCGAAATCTCGAACGCCGACCTGATCGGCGACCGCCCCGACCTGCTCCCGGCAAAGTCGCGGTGGGGACGGTACACGCGCAACAACCTCCGATACCAGTACGCGATGATGACAGGTGTCGACGCGCAGATCGGACGCATTCTCGAAACGCTGGATCGGCTCGGCTTGAAGGATGACACGATCGTCGTTTTCACATCCGACCACGGTGACTGTCTGGGCTTCCACGGCCAGATCTCGAAGAACAATCACTACGAACTGTCGATGCGCGTGCCGCTGATCATCCGGTGGCCGGGCGAGATCACGGCTCGGCACGACGCGCTGCTCCTGTCCACGCCTGATCTCTACCCGACCCTGCTCGGACTCATGGGTCTCTCGGGTGACGTGCCCCCCGAGGTCGAGGGCACCGACTACGCCGGTCTGTTCCAAACGGGAAAGGGACGGCGACCTACGGCCCAGCTGTACATGGCCGCGCCGCCCGGCGACATCGCCACGGGGCGCCGTGGCGTGCGCACGAAGCGCTACACCTTCGTGGTCGAACGCGACGTGACGGGAAGCGAGACGACGGTGCTGCGAGACAGAGAAGACGATCCGTTCCAAATGCGAAACTGTGCCGCGAAGCACCCGAAGGTCGTGGCCGAGTTGCGTGCGACCCTCGACTCGCTGTTGCGGCGCATCGGCGACCCCTGGCTCGCAACCCGCAAGTGAGACGCGCGGCTACTCGATCGTCCAGCCGATCCGCGGCGCGGTCCAGGCTTCGCTCTCCTCCTCCAGGTCCCCGTCGCTCAACTCCCCTGACTCCGCGCTACCTCGGCTGGGCCAACACCTCGGGGAGGCGTGGTCCGGCTTTCTCTCTCTCTTGATCGGCACGAGTAAGGGCGCACCACAAACCTCCGCATGCAATCGGAGGGGCGCGGGGAGATTCAGGAAGTAGACGGTTCGTCCGGCCTGGCCCGCGACGTCGGCGAGCTCGAGAAGCGTCTCCATTCGCGCCAGCGCACAGTTTTGAGCGCCGTGGAAATCAACCGCGATCGGTTCATCGCCGACTGGCCACGAGTCCGTCGGCGAGACGATGAGGTCCCCATCGTCGCGTCGATCAACTCGACGCGGGCGCGGGCGTCCGCGGGAAGGGCGTCGACGGTGGAACGAACCCGTTCCACCGTCGTCTCCCGATGACCACTGTCCATCATGGTTCGTGCGTGGTCAGGGGAGGGGGGGGTCCTCCTAGGAAATGGTCACCTTCTCGCGTACCGGTCGTTGGCCGAGACTGTGGAGGCGAATCTTGTTGTAGAGCGTCGTCCGGTTGATCCCGAGGATCGCCGCAGCCTTGCTGATGTTCCACGAAGTCTCTCCGAGGACGCGGGCGACGAGTTGCCCTTCGAGCGCGCGGATCGAGCGATCCATGACGTCGAGGGTGATGCTGCCACGGGAAATCGTGTCACTGCCGTCGGGGGCACCGCCAGTGAACGTCGGTAGATGGTCTTCGTCGATCATGCCAGCCGAACAGACGATCGCGGCCTGCTCGATCGTGTTGCGCAGTTCGCGGACATTGCCCGGCCACGCATACTCGCACAGCGTCTCCATCGCGTCTTCCGTGAAGCCGGACAGAGCCTTGCCCATCTGCCGACCGATCTGATCGAGGAAGAAGTGCGCCAGCAACGGGATGTCTTCCGGGCGATCCGAGAGGGTCGGGACCTGCACGGTCATCACGCTCAAGCGGTAGAAGAGGTCGCCGCGAAACGAGCCGGCCTCGACGTCCAAACGCAGGTCGCGGTTCGTGCTGGCGACGACCCGTGCATCGACGGTCAGATCCTGGACACCGCCTACGCGGCGGAAGGTCCGTTCTTGCAGAACGCGCAGTATCTTGGCCTGCAAGTTGGTCGCCATCTTGCCGATCTCGTCGAGGTAGAGCGTGCCACCGGCGGCCGCGGCGAGCAGGCCATCCTGACCTTCGGGGTTGCCCCCGGTGAAGGCACCCGACTCGTAGCCAAACAGTTCGGCCTCGAGGAGGTTCTCGGTCAGCGCAGCGCAGTTGATCGAGACGAATGGGCCATGCCGCCGGGAGCTGCGCTCGTGAACGCAGCGCGCGGCGAGCTCCTTGCCCGTGCCATTTCGGCCAGTGATCAGCACCGGCGTGTCCGCGACGTGCGACACCTGGTCGATGCGGCTCTGGACCTGACGGATCGCAGGGGACAATCCGACCAGGTCGGTGGAAACCAGTTCGCGGACGCGGTCGTGCGTCCAGGTGAGCTCATTGCGGAGTTGCCGCATTTCGAAGCAGCGTCGCACAACGGAGAGGATGCGATCCTGCGTGAAGGGCTTTTCGATGACATCGAATGCACCACGACGCATCGCTTCGACAGTGTTGGTAAGCGCGCCGTAACCGGTCAGGACTACCACATCCGCAGCGGGTGTGGCCCGACGCAGCGCTGGCAGGACCTCCAGTCCGTTCGCGCCGGGAATGTTGAGATCGAGGAAGATCACATCGAATGTTCTCTGTGCGATGCGATCGACAGCGTCCTCGACTGTCAAGGACGTCTCGATTGCGACACCTTCTGCTTGGAGCAGTGTGCGCAAGCCGTCACGGATACCTTCTTCGTCATCGATAACCAGGACGCGGGGAAGCCCGGGGAAGTTCAAGTTCTTCATCTCTGTCGACCTTTGCCTCGTTTAGGGGTTCGGTTCTCTTGGGGAAGCAGGGATCGGACTGCCGACCGCCTTGCCAAGGGAGATTTCGACCAGATAGGTGTCCACCTTTTGGGCACAGTGAAGATTTCTCCTCGAATCTTTCGCTGTCGAATGAGGCGCTGCCGGGATAACAACACATTGCATGGGCTTTGAGGCTGACCTCCGAATGAGCACTCTCTTTCAGCGCATCGTGCATGTGTTGTCGTGCGATTCGACGCAAGCGCTCTCGATGGCGGATGATGTGTCAGAGTCGGCGTTGTTCTGGGCGGACCACCAGACTGCGGGTCGCGGGCGCCAAGGCCGGTCTTGGCGCGACGCGCCAGCGCAGGACATCGCGGTCACGCTCCGGTTCGCCGACCTCGCGCTCGAGAGCCCCACCGTGCTGGCCGTGGCGATTCCCGTCGCTGTCGTACGAACACTCGTCGACGAAATCCCGGACGTGACGATCAAGTGGCCAAACGATGTCCTGCTTTACGGTCGCAAGATATGCGGCGTTCTGATCGACACGGAGGGTCAGCCGCCACACACGTTCCATGTCGGCATCGGAATCAACGTCAACCGGGTCGCTTTCCCTGCCGAGCTCGTCGATCGGAGCACGTCCTTGGCGTTGGCCACGGGAAAGGAGTTCGATCGCAGCACGCTAGTCCTGCGCCTGGCGACCGAAGTTTCCAACGTCGCGAACCAACTCGTCTCGGGCGAGGTCGATTCCCTGATCGAAGAATTCGAGAAACGCCTGGGTCTCACGGGCAAGGCCGTTCGCGCCACCACGGGAGAGGGGACGGTCGAAGGCATCCTGACCGACATCGACCTCTACCGCGCCGTCCTCGACGGCCACGCCGAGATCCCGCTGGCCCACCTACAACACCTGACGGGCTAACTAGCTAGCCGGTCTGAAGCGTTTCGAGGAGGCGGGACTCGAAGGCGACGATCCGCATCGGGACCGGGCCGCCGATCACGCGGTGCAATCGCTCGCGGTCCTGCTTCTGGGGGGCGAGCATCGGATAGCCGGAATCGACCAGATAGAGATTCATCGCGACCCAGGCCATCGACAGGTTGAAGTCCGGGAACGGCGCGATCCTAGCGAACAACCAGAGGACGCGGAATGCCTGCCGCACCGGGTGCATGCGCTCGAAGCACGCAACAAGATCGGTGAAGCAGTTCTCGCGATGGAAGGCGTCGAGGCAGGCGGACACCTTCTCGCTCGCCGGATAATCGACAAACAGGATCGCGTCCCAGGGCAGATCCCGTCGGACGGAGTTGTTGCGGAATCGGGCGACACCCTTGGTCAGGTCCTTGAACATCTCGACGAGCACCCACCCGTCGGAGGCACCGGTTCCACCGACGATCCGGTCGTAGACCCGGGACATCCCGGTCACGAGGACGTTTTCGTGGTGCTCCGTCTCGGGGTGTGTCTTGCCTCCGGCGACGATCGCCTCGACTTCCTCCGGACGGATCTGGAGACCACGCAACCCGAGCACGCCGGCCACCCAATCCGCCCGCCTGACCATCGGAACCTGCGGCAATCCGCGGCCCCTGGCCAGATCATCCAGCTCCGGGGGCGCGTCGGACAGCCTGTGCGCCAACTCGAGGTCCACGCGCTGCAGCAGATTCAATGGGGTGTTGGCTGACGACGACATGCCATCCTCGTCTTCGGCAATTCCCCCACCGAAGCTCCAGAAGTCGCACCCGGATCCGGAACGAGCGCCCCTCCCCCCCCATGGCCACGGGGGAATCGCGCCCTCCACATCCGATCGATTAGCCTCCGAGTATGGGACGGTTCGCGGAATTTCTGCTCGCGTTTCGCTGGCTGATGATCGCCGTCGTGTTCGCCGCGCTGAGTGCCGCCGCGTAGGTCATGCCGGAGATCGAGTTCAGCCCCTCGATCACACCGCTGATCGAAGGGCAAGAAGAGGCCAAGCAGCGGACCGACTCGCTCGAGGCGGAGTTGCCCCCCCCAGAAGTACCACCTCGTTGCCATGGTCACTTGGCCCAAGGACATCGGCCACGCCGAGCTGGCCGCACCCGATCAGCTACACGACGCGATCGCCGCGGACGACACGGTCCACCTGCTCACGAGATACGTGCAGGAGCGCAAGCGCGATCCCGGTGCGTCGACTCGGTCCGCGCTCCTGACGAGCCTGCGCACGTCCGGCGCGGCATTGGTCGTGACCTCCATCATCCTGGTCGCCGGCTCCCTGTGTTTCCTGCCCGCGAACTTCCAGTCGATCCACGATGTCGGCATCCTGCTGTCCGCGATCGTCGTCACGGCGTTGATCGCCGACCTGTTCGTGCTTCCGTTGATGGCCGAACGGTTCGGCGGTCGTTAGCGAGGGGTCAAAAACGCGGTGTCGACACCTTCGGGACTTCCGGTCGCGGCTTCCGGGCCTAATCTCTTGCCCATGCGCACTTGGATCCTGACCGCCCTTCTGGCTGCCACCGCTTGCCCGATGCCTGCGCAAGCGGACAGCGAAACGTCGGAGTTCACCAAAGACAAGCAAGCTCTCCGGTCGTGGCTCAAGGACTACAAGGTCGGCGCCATTCGCCTGGTGTCGAAGGGCCAGGTGGTCGAAGCCGAGGTGAATCGTGCTCGCAAGCTCATGATGGGCGTCAGCCGACATGACAACCTGGAGGCCGCGAAACTGCTGTTCGAGATCGCCACTCTCCAAGTCGAGCAACCAGGGACTTCGCGGTCGTCGACCTCGAAGGTCGACTTCCTCGGTCAGATTCGGATCACCGCGATCCGCAGTATGGCCCGCAAGAATATCGCCGGGATGAACGCCCAGGAAGTCGAGGACTGGCTGCTCGCGACCGCGAAGAAGAAGAAGGGCAGCGGCTTCAAGGACGCCGCGGGTGCTGCGCTGCGGATCCTCGCCGCGAGACCGAGCGCCGCGGCGAAGGAAGCGCTGCTCGAGGGCTGCCGCAGCTTCAAACCCGAGGTTCGGGTTCAAGCGATCAACGCGTTGAGCATGACGGCGACGATCGAGCTCGTCCCCCACCTGTTCGGCTTCGTTCGCGACAAGGAACCGTACGTCCGTATCGCAGCCTTCAACGGGCTCGGCAGGGCGCTCGCGCCGCACACGGACGAAACCGTGCACAAGAAGATCGACCTGCAGGTCGCCAAACATCGGGACGCGGCCATCGACGTGATGGGCAAGGCGATGATCTCGGATCGGGTCTGGCAGGTCCGCGTGGCGGCTCGTGAGAACCTCGCCGGATTGAAGTCGAAGCACGTGATCCCCGCGCTGATCGAAGGGCTCAAGGCGGAGCTGAGCCGCAAGGAAGATCCGTGGGCGCTCGACATCAAGCTGCACAAGACTCTCGAGGGTTTGACCGGACAGAAGGTGCCGGCGGGTCAGGTTCGGATCTGGGAACAGTTCTGGAAGAAGGAAGGCGCGACGTTCAAGTTCGCGAGCGCCGACGCGAAGCCGACCGACAAGAAGGACCCGAAGTACGAGAAGTTCTTCAACATCGAGCTCGAATCGAACCGCGTGCTCTTCATCGTCGATTTCTCCGGATCGATGGTCGAAGACATCACGATCAAGAGAAAGGGGGTCGGCACCGCGTCCGCGGGAGGCAAGCGCAGCACTACAAAGGCGAAGCTCGTCGTCAAAGAGCTGAAGAAGATGGTGCTGACGCTGAAGGACGGCGATCTCTTCAACATCATCGTGTTCAGTGACGACGTGCAACTCTGGAAGGCACGAAAGGACGGGCGCCCGGCTCTCGTCAAGATGAACGACGAAATGCGCGACGACCTGCTCGGCGGTTATCTCGACAACCTGCAACCGGCGGGTTTGACGAACCTCTACGGCGCCCTGGAAATAGCGCTGGGATTCGGGGGACGGGGGCTTCACGACAAGTACTACGGCCTCGGCTACGACACGTTGTACGTGCTGAGCGACGGCGCTCCGACGACGGGCAAGGTCACCGACACGAAAGAGATCCTGCGGATCGTGAAGGAGAGGAACGCGCTGACGCGGCTGACGATCAACACGATCACGTTCGGCATCTTGAACCAGATGATCTTCCTGAAGACGCTGGCGAGCGAGAACGGCGGACGGCACGTCCACATCGAATGAGGATCACGCCGCTCGCGTCCGGCAGCAAGGGCAACAGTCTGCTGCTCTGCTCGCGGGACCAACGCATCCTGGTGGACATCGGCCTGCCGCTCGAGGACATCGAAGCGCGCCTCGCCCAATCCGACGCGACACCCGCGTCGATCACGGCGATCTGCATGACACATCGGCACCGCGACCACTACCGCGGCATCGCCGACTTCTCGACGCAGTACCGCACACCGATCTACGGGATGCGCCGCACGCTCCGTTCGCTGTGCAACAAGCTGACGAAGCGGCAGCACATCATCTCGACGAGCGAGCCGTTCGCGATCGGTCACGTCGTCGGCCACGCGGTGGCACTCAAACACGACGCGCCTGAGACGATCGGTTTCAGTTTCGACGACGGCACGAGTCGATTCGGTCTCGCCACGGACCTCGGGAGCACCGATGGCGAAGTCCGCGAGGTGTTCACCGACCTCGACGCGTTGCTGCTCGAGTTCAACTACGACGATGAGATGTTGTCACGAAGTGATGACCCCCCGCACCTCCGCGAACGCATCGCTTCCGACACGGGACACCTGAGCAACCTCCAGGCGGCGGCGCTGCTGTCATCGCTCGATCGAAATCGACTCCGCCACGTGTGGATAGGGCACGTCAGCGCTCGAAACAACCGCCCGGAGCTGGCGATCGCTGCGGCAAAGGAGGCACTCGGGGCGGACTACCGCGGCACGGTGCAGATCGCCGAACAAGACGCTGTCTCGCAGTGTTTCGAGGTCGCTCGTCCCGACTGCAAGGGTCTCGCGTAGGCCAACGACCCCGCTACCTCTTCACCTCGATCAAACCGAACACAGCCTCGCGAACCCACGCGCGCTACGGCTTGTGAAACGCGCCTCTGACCTCGGTCAGACTCAGAGCCATCGTCCCGCGGCAGACAGCCGTGCCGCGCCTCGTGCTGATCTTCACGCTCGTGATTCCAGGTATCGAAGACAGGATTCGTCGGGCGTCCTGCGCGCCGGTCGGGGACTCGCGCATGCCGTCGATGACCACGGTCAAGACACAGGAGGTCCACGTGACGCGCGAGCAGCAGAACCAACTGCTGGAGGCGAGCAGGACAAGGAGGAGAGCGAGACGTTTCGTCATGTGGGTCACCAAGTGGGATAGCGCCGGCGCCGACGCGGAATCACGGCCTATGTGCGAAAACGATTCCACTCTCTTGGGGGCCTTTCAGGGGACTGAGCGACCACGGAGAAAAACACGGAGATCCGCGTCACCGTTCTCCGGTCCATTCCCACTGAGAGGTGCAAGCCGACCTTGCGAAACCGACTCAGATAGGGAGGACAATCCATGGAACTAGACTTCGATGACCGGGAACAGGTCACTGACTACATCTCCGTCCCCGAGGGGACCTACCTATGCCGCGTCGTGGAGGTCCGCGAGCGTCAGACCCGCAACGACGATGCCCTCTGGGCGCTCCGACTGGTCGTGGTCGAGGGGGAATTCACGGGGCGGGACGCGACGTGGGACAACCTCGTGTTCTCGAGTCGCGGGCTCAACCGCGTGAAACGCGTGTTCACGGCTCTCGGTCTCCCCGTCGACGGCAAGATCCAGATCGATCCGGAGGACGTCCAGGGCAAGGAGGTATTCGTCACGGTCCGGCCAGCGGAGTACCTGTCCGCCGAAGGCTCGATGGTGCGCCGCAACGAGGTGCCTTACGACGGCTACGTGGCTGTCGCTCCGAATGCCGACGAAGCGAAGAGGGAATCGACCGGCGTGGCAGAAGACCCCGGCGAAACCGAGGATGCGGAAGATCCGTTGCCGTTTTGAGCGTTCGCAGTACACATCTATATGTGGACATCCAACTGCGTGTCGAGGAGCTGCGAAAGTCGATTCGGGACGCGGATCATCTCTACTACAACTTGGGGCAACCCGAGCTCACGGACTCTGCTTACGACGCGTTGTTCAAGGAGCTGCGCACGCTCGAGAACGAGCATCCGGAACTGTTGACCGAGGACTCGCCGACACAGCGAGTCGGCGCACCGCTGGCGAGCGGAAGCAGTCTCGAAAAGGCCGACCACCTCGCGCCGATGCTGTCGATCGAGTCGCTGACGACCACAGACGAAGTACGGGAGTTCGACGCCCGCGCGCGGAAGCACCTCGACGCAGAGGAGACCGTCGCGATCCGATACGCGGTGGAACCGAAGTTCGACGGAGTGAGCGCGAGCCTCCTCTACGAAGACGGGTTGTTGGTGCGGGCGTTGTCGCGTGGAGACGGCACGCAGGGCGAGGATATCACGCAGAACATCCGGACCATTCGTAACGTGCCGCTGCGGATGCGTGGAAGGGGACCGTTCCCCAAGCGAATCGAAGTGCGCGGCGAGGTGATCCTGAGTCGCGACGCATTCGAGAACCTGCAGAAGCTCAGTGAGACGACGACCGAGACGCCCTTCCGCAACCCACGCAACGCGGTGGCGGGCAGTCTCAAGCTTCTGGATCCATCGATCGTCGCGCGCCGCCAGCTGGACTTCATATTCTGGGGGGTGGGACACGCCGAGGGATTGGAGGTAGCGACGCACGAGCAGCTGCGGGACGCGCTGACCGAGTTCGGTCTCGAGGTCTCTGGGGAGTTTCAGCTCGTCGATTCGATCGAGGGGATCCTCGCATTCCACGACGACCTCGAGAATCGGCGCGAAGCGATCCGTTACGAGATGGACGGCATCGTCGCCAAGGTCGACGAGTTGGAGTTGCAGCGTCGGCTGGGTCGACGTTCGCGCGCGCCGCGGTGGATGCTCGCGTACAAGTTCGCGGCGAGGCGGGCGACCACCAAGGTGCTCGGCATCACGGCGCAGGTCGGACGCACCGGAGCGATCACGCCCGTCGCGGAGCTGGACCCGTTCGAACTGGCCGGCGTGACGGTTCGTCGGGCGACGTTGCACAACTGGGGATTGTTGCGGGAACGCGACGTGCGCAAGAACGACGTCGTCGAGATCGAGCGCGCCGGTGACGTGATCCCCGAAGTCGTCAAGGTCTTCACCGAGAAGCGAAGCAAGTCTTCGCGCCGGTTCCCGACGCCCAAGAACTGCCCCGAGTGCAAGAGCGCTTTGGAGGAGGAAGGTGCGTTCCTCTACTGCCTGAACGTCGAGTGTCCCGAACAGGTGAAGGGGCGCATCGTGCACATGGCGTCACGGCGGGCGCTCGACATCGATCGACTCGGGCCGAAGTACGTCGACCAGTTGTTGGACACAGGACTGATCGAACATCCGGAAGACGTGTTCATTCTCGCCGACAAGAGAGACGAGATCCTCGAGCTCGAACGTTGGGGCGAGCGGAGCTACGACAAGATGGTCGAGGAGATCGAGAAAGCCAAGAAACCGAAGCTCGGCCGCTTCCTGTACGCGCTCGGCATTCGACATGTCGGCGGGACGACAGCGAAAGACCTCGCCGACGCGTTCGAGACACTCGAGGCCGTCGAGGCCGCAGATGTCGAGCAGTTGCAGCAGGTCGATGGCGTGGGCGAAGAAGTCGCGAAGTCGATCCAGGCGTTCTTCGCGTTGGCAGGTAATCGGAGGTTCCTCGACGCCGCCCGGGCCGCCGGCCTCGAGATCCAGGCGAAGACGACCACCGAGGGCCCGCTGTCTGGTCGCATATTCTGTTTCACCGGCAGTCTCAACAGCATCGGCCGGGACGAAGCGCGCAAACTCGTCGAGGCGCTCGGCGCGAAGACCTCTTCTTCTGTCACGAAGAAGGTGACCGACGTCGTGTTGGGTGAGAAGGCCGGGAGCAAAGCCGAGAAGGCCAAGAAGCTCGAACTGAACACGCTGGACGAAGCCGCTCTCCTGGAACTCATCGGGCGCGAGTAAATGGAACGCCCCTCGACGATTCGCTATCTACTCCGCACCCTGTTCCTGGGTCTCCTGCTCGGCATCCTCATGTACGCCATCCACCTCCTCATCGCTGTCATCCAGACCAACTGACGCGCGCGGTCAGCTGTAGACCTTGGTGAGGTCGACTTGGGGCAGGATCTGGAAGAGGACCTTGAAGAGCGAGGCGGCGCGGAGGCTGTCGGGATCCATGGGTAGGCCCTGGAAGGCGCCGCGGGAGGCGACCAGGATCACCTTGGAACGCGCCCGCGACATCGCGACATTCAGACGGTTCGTCGAGAAAAAGAAAGCGGAACGACCGCTCAACGAGTCCGGGTCGCCGACCGCGAGCGAGATCACGACAACTTCACGCTCCTGTCCCTGCATGCGCTCGACTGTGTCGACCACGATCGAATCCTGATCGGGCACGTTCTTGCGCTGCAACGCCGACCGGATCATGCGGACTTGCGCGCGGAACGGCGCGAGTACCGCGATCTCGGAAGCGTCGATCTCGTGTCGATGGCGCAAGTCGTAGACGAGGTCCGCGACGAGGTTCGACTCCTCTGCCGACCGCATCCCCGGCTGCAGGTGGTCGACGCGCGCGATCACGACCGCCTTCTCCGGATCGAGAACCTCGTCGAGCACGCCGCCCGCCCGGAACGACAAACGCCGATCCGGCACCGCGGAACGCAATGCCCCGTCGTAGAACGCACGACCCACGACATCGCATACCGGACCACTCATCCGGTACGAGACGTCCAGCATCTCGCTGCCGTAGTGCCGATGCAGATGTTCGAACACCGAGATCGTCACATCCCGATCGGCGTGATGCGACGTGATCACCGGCGGCAACTGCGCGTGATCTCCGACGAAGATCCAGCGTCGCGCCAGCAGCATGCCAGCCATCGCGTGCGGAATCGGCATCTGCCCAGCCTCGTCGAACACCGCGAAGTGGAAGCTCTGGTCCGAACCGAGCTTTGCCAGCGCGAAGCAGGTCCCGGCGATCACGCATCCCACCGTCGGCAACGCGCCCTTGCGCGGGCTCGCGCTCTTGACACCCGCGCGCCGCAATTCGTCGGTGTGCTTCGCTCCCAACTTGAACAGCGGGACATCCGCGTCGATTTTTCGCAACGCGAGCAACACGTTGTCGACCGCGCGGTGCGTGTACGCCGACATCGCGATCCGACACCCCGCCTCGCACAACGCCCGCAGGATCTCGGCCAGCAACCGGGTCTTGCCGGTCCCCGGTGGTCCCTGGATCATCGCCAGGCTCTCGGTCGCGATCGCCACCGCCGCAGCCTTCGTCTGCACGTCGTTCAAGCCGCGGTCGGCGAGTTTCTGCATCGCCCGCTCGAACCGCGCCTCGTCCCTCTTCACCTCGTGGTCGCCCTCGAGCACGCTCTT
>CAYYAQ010000016.1:0-51688 GCA_964469555.1 uncultured candidatus Brocadiaceae bacterium
TAGTCCGGCATGAATAGACCGTTGTCCGCCGACACCACGCCCACCAGTGTGACATCCGGGAAGTCGAGCCCCTTCGCGATCATCTGCGTGCCGACCAGCACGTCGGCCTGCTTGCGCCGAAACGCCGACAGCACTCTCTCGTACGCCCCGCGCTCCGTCATCGTGTCCGCGTCCATCCTCGCCACGATCGCCGACGGAAACAGCTTCTTGATCGCTGTCTCCACGCGCTCGGTGCCGGCCCCCAGGTCGTGGAACTTGTCGTGCCGACACACCTCGCACGCGTCCGGGCGACGCTGCTCCTCGCGGCAGTAGTGGCATACCAACCTGTGCCGCCGAACGTGATACACCATGCTGATGTCGCAGTTGCGACACTTGACCACCGTCCCACACTTGGGGCAGATGAGAACCGGCGTGAATCCGCGCCGATTCAAGAACAGGATCGCCTGCTCACGCACGCGCAACCGCTCTTCCAACAACGCTCGCAACGTCGGCGAGATCGGCACGCCATCCGTGTAGATGTCTGACGAGTATCCGCGAAGATCCTCCACAACGATCCGCGGCAGCGTCCCCGACCCGGCGCGCCGCGGCAGCGCCAACAACTGATAGATACCACGCTTCGCGCGCCCATAGCTCTCGAGCGAAGGCGTCGCCGAGCCGAGCACGACCACGGCGTTCTCGATTTCACCACGGGCGACAGCCATCGCCCGGGCGTGGTACCGCGGCGTGCTCTCCTGCTTGAACGTCCCCTCGTGCTCCTCGTCGATCACGATCAACCCGAGATTGCGAATTGGAGCGAACAACGCGGACCGCGCACCGATCGCGATCGACGCCTTGCCATTCATCAACCGCCGCCACTGCTTGCCCCGCTTGGCGTCGGTCAATCCCGAGTGCAGCACGGCGACGTCGGGAAACCGCGATGCGAACCGTCCGACAGTCTGCGGCGTCAACGAGATCTCCGGCACGAGCACGATGGCTGTCTTGCCCACCGCGCGGACCTCCTCGAGGATACGCAGGTAGACCTCCGTCTTGCCACTACCGGTGACACCATGCAGAAGGAAGACGCCCCCGCTTCCCTCCCCCACCACTTTCGTCACGCGGTCGACGGCGTCCTGCTGATCCTCGTTGAGATCATGACGCACCGCCGTCTCGTCCGCCGACGGCACGAGCGGCTCGCCCTCTTCTTCGATCCAGGTTCTCTTCAGCAACCCGTTCTTGACGAGGGTCTTCCACGGGCTGTCGCTCGTCTCCGTCAGCTGTCGCACCTGTCGGATCCGCGCGGGACTCCCGAGCTCGAGAACGGTCCGCATCACTCGCGACTGCTGCTGGTGTTTCTCTTCGAGCTCCGCGACGGCGGCCTGCGCCACGTCAACCGGGATCTTGAGTTCCAGACAAGGGATCCTCCGCTGCCTTCCCGTCTTCGCCGCTGCGGGCACCATCGCGTCGAGTGATTCGCCCAGGCTGCAGCCGTACTCTTCGGACATGCGCCGCGCCAACTGCATCAGCGCGTCGGGCAACAACAACCCGCTCTCGACTACTTCCGATACGTCGAGCGCCTTCGCGGGATCGAAGTCGACCGAATCCGTGACGCGCGTCACGATCCCCACCCGGAGCTTCCCCCGGAACGGCACGCGGACGCGATTGCCTGGAGCGACGCGCACGCCATTGGGAACCCGGTAGGAGAACTCGCGGTTCAGAGGGAGATTGAGCGCGACCTCGACGTAGCACGGCGGTTCCGACGACTCCGAAGGACTCGTCGACATTTCGAGATTGTCCACCATGTCGTTAAGGGCACGAACAGGGTGTTTCTCGACAACGCGGGCAACCTTTTCCGTATTTTGCGCGACCGAGGGCATCGAGGTCGACGCCGTGCAACGACGCGAGCGTCGCCAACCAAGCGTAGACGTCGGCGAATTCTTCTTCTAGATTCTCCGGTTCTCGGCGCCGAATCGCGCGCACGAGTTCCCCTACCTCTTCGACGAACCACAACAGGGTGCCATCGACGCCCCTCGTACGATCCCTCTCGAAGTAGATGTCCTCGATCTGCTTCTGGAACGTCTTGGGTTCTGGATCCGAAGACATCTCAGGACCTCTTCACCGTCATCAGTACGATGTCCTCGCGCAACCCGCCGGAGCCTGCATCCTTCTCCAGTGCGCCGAGGACCATGTTCATGAACGCCGCGGTGTTCTTCGGCGAATGATCCTGGATCGACGCGACGAAGTCCTCGTTCCGATTGGCCGCGTCGTTGAGGACTACGATGCGCATTCCGCTCGACATCTCGATCGCGTTGGATCGCAGGCCCTTTTCGAACACCGGTCCGGAATCGAGGCCGAGCGCGAGGCCTTCGCCCGTCAAATCCTCCAGCTCCCCGGCGGCGCAGAGCAGCACCGGCACGCGGGCCCCAGCCTGGTAGACCTTCACGGTGCCCTCGCCGAACTCGAGGACGGTCGCCATCGCGCACACGCCTCGGGGTAGATTGTGGTGCAACACGCGGTTCGTGTGAGTCAGCGCCTTGCGCGCGCTGCCGCCGGCGCCGATCGCGCGCAGCAACTCATCTCGCGCCATCCGCACCGCGACCGTCGCGGCGGCGCTGTTGCCGGAAGAACTCACGAGAAAGAGGATCACCTTGTCCCCGACGAGCTTGCCATCGAAGTACTCCGTGCCGCCTCGGCTGCCCGCGCTCAGCGCGGCGTCGACTTCGAATCCGGGAAGGCACTCGATCGCTTCGGGAAGCGCCTTGTCGCGCAGCTCGCGTACCTTCGGGTCGAAGTCCACGGTCGCGCCATCTCCGCCGCCCTCACCCTGACCGGCCATGTCCGTCGCGAGCGCGCCGAGCGCGCGCCCGAGGACGGAGATCTCGTCGTTGCCGCTCACTCGCACGTGGGCCTGCGTTCCGCGACCCATCTTGGAAACAGCGAGACTCAGATCGGTCAACCGCGACGCGAGCGCCGACGCCGCGGCGAACCCGGCGCCACCGACCGCCGCGCCCGCGACCATCGCCATGAAGAACGCGACGAGGTAGGTCTGGCTGACTGCGTCCAGATCCTCGACGTGTCCGCCGAGCTTGCCAACGACGATCACGCCGACGATCATGCTCGCGACGAAACCGGCACCACCAGAGATCAGGCCGACGTTCAGCGCCATCTTGCCGGAACGCGGTGGGCGGGACGAACTGCGAGTGGTTCTCTTGCGTGTTGCCATTAGAAGAGCCCGATCCAGGAGAGACCGAGGAGGACCAGTCCGGCGTACACTCCAGCCGCGACGTCATCTGCCATGATCCCCAGCGCGCCCTTGCAGCGTTCGAGCTCTCGGGCAGGAGAAGGCTTGATGACGTCGAAGAGGCGGAAGAAGAAGAACGCGGAGGCGTGCGCGTAGATGTCCGGCGACTTCAGAAAACAGAAGATCCCGAGCGTGACAAAGTACCCGACGATCTCGTCGAGGACGAAGGGCTTCGGGTCCTTGGTCTTCAGGATGCGGTCGACAAAGCTCGTCGTCGCGCTACCGATGACGAATAGCACGAGTGCCAACACCATCAGCGCGATGGCCAGGCTGCGGTGATCACCGTCATCCGCGAACCAGTAGTACTGCATGAGCCAGGCGATCGCCACGGCTGGCAGCGTGCCGAACGTGCCAGACGCAACCGGCGCGAGACCGGTGCCGAAACCGGTGATCAAGATGAAGAGCATGCGATCACCGATGCTCATTTGCCGGAGAGGATGGGCTTGGCTTTGGCGACGTAGCCGACTGCGGACACGACCGAGAGGATGATCGTGATCCACATGAACCAGTACCCAAAATCCTCGAAGATCCGCGTGCCACCGATCATCGTGAGTTGAGCGGAGACCGCGGTACACTGGGCGACCATCTTCAGCTTGCCGAGCTTGTCGGCGGGGAACTCGATCCCGTTCGCTTCGGCGACGCTGCGGATCGTCGTGACGAGGAACTCCCGCGACACGATGAGCACCACCATCCACGACTGGAGCGAACTGCCAAACTCGCGGTAGTCGAGGTGGTATTCCGAGAACTGCAGCATGGAGATCATCGTGCCGCAGATCAGGAACTTGTCCGCGAACGGATCGATGACCCGCCCGAGCTGAGTCTCCTGACCGAACTTGCGCGCCACCCAACCGTCGACGAAGTCGCTGCACGCCGCATACATGAAGAGCCCGAATGCCGTCCAGAGCAGGACGGGGTCCGGGTTCCTCGGGTCGCTGATCATCTCCAAGCACACGATGACGCCTAGCGTGACCAGGAGCCTTGAGGTGGTGATCAGATTCGCGAGATTCAACTGCGCAAGTGAGGCAACGGACTACTCGGGAGCGACGACACCCTGGAGATCATAGTCCGCGGCCCCGACGATCCTTGCGCGAATCATGTCGCCGGATCGAAGATCCCCCTGCGGTAGCCGGACGACGCCATCGATCTCCGGCGCGTCGCTCATCGTGCGGGCCACGAAGCCACCTTGCCCGCTCGACGTGTCGGGATCCCGCCCATCGATCAGGACGGGAATTGTCTGCCCCACGAGCTTCTGCTGGTGCTCGTCCATTATTTCCCGCTGCATGGTCATCAGTTCGTCGCGGCGGCTTTCAGCCACTTCGGACCCAACCTGATCGGGCATGTCGAAGGCGGGCGTGCTCTCCTCCTGGGAGTACGTGAAGGCGCCCATCCGCTCGAACCGGAATTCGGCGACGAAATCCCGCATCTCGGCGAAGTCCGTGTCGGTTTCGCCGGGGAAACCGACAATGAGCGTCGTCCGGACCGCGATGCCGGGGACCTCGTCGCGGAGACGCCACAGGATGTCCTTCACCTGCTGCGAAGAGACGCCGCGCTTCATGGCGCGGAGCATGTTGCTCGAGAGGTGTTGGACCGGAATATCGAGATACGGCACGACCTTGTCGTGCTCGCGCATCACGGTGGTCAACTCGGGCAGCACGGTGTGCGGATAGGCGTACATCAGGCGCACCCACTCGATCCCTTCGACGTCCGCGAGCTTTTCGACGAGCGTGTGGATCGAGCGCTTGCGATCTATGTCGAGCCCGTAGGCGGTGCTGTCCTCGGCGACGACGACGACCTCCTTCACGCCTTGGCTGGCGAGGTTCTCGGTCTCGGCGACGAGCACGTCGAGGGGCTTGCTGCGGTTGCGGCCCCGCATCGATGGAATCGCGCAGAACGTGCAAGTGTGGTTGCAGCCCTCGGAGATTCGAAGGTAGGCGAAGCTCTTCGGCGTGAGAAGCACGCGGTTCTCGTCCGAACGGGCGCCCTTCGGCTTGCCGCCGTCGACGGTCGCGGCGTAGCGAATGGACGACCCGTTGACGAGTTTGCGGATGAGATTGGGAATGCCCGTGTAGTCCGTGATGCCGAGGAACGCGTCGACCTCGGGCATCTCCTTGCGCAACTCCTCGCCATAGCGCTGCGCGAGGCAGCCGACGGCGAGCACGCCCTTCACGCGGTTGTTCGCCTTGAGTTCACAGATCTCGAGGATCGTGTCGATCGATTCCTGCTTGGCCTCGTCGATGAAGCCACAGGTGTTGATCACGACGATGTCCGCGTCCTCGGGCTCTCGCGTGATCGTCAACCCTTCCTGGGCGACGTGCCCGAGGAGGACTTCGGAATCCACGAGGTTGCGCGCACAGCCGAGGCTGACCAGCGAAACTCGGATGGCTTCGTTCACGTCACAAGTGCGGAATCCTCCCCGCGGGATCAATTTCCACGGGGAAGATGCGGCCTCTACTCGGGCTTGGCCTGGACCACCCAGACTTTCGTGGTGGCCTCCGCGTCGGCGTGGAGGTGGACGATGACGTCGAAGACGCCGATCTCCTTGAGGGGCGTGTCGAGACGGATCATCTTGTCTTCGACCGGAAGGCCCTTCTCGCGGAGCGCGGTGCCGATCTGCGCAGCGGTCACGGAGCCGAACAAGTGGCCCTCTTCGTTCGCCTTGCCCTCGACGGTGATCGAGGTCTGAGCGAGGGTCTCGGCAAAGTCCTTGTAGCCCTGCACGCGGGATTCCTCTTCGGCGAGGGCCGCCGTGCGGTCCCGCTCGATGGCATCGAGGTTCGCCTTGTTGACGACGACGGCGCGACCGGTGGGCAGCAGGAAGTTTCGGGCGTAGCCGGAACGGACGGAGACGACGTCACCAATCCGACCGAGCTTGGCAACTGAGGTCTTCAGGAGGACATCCATGACTTACTCCCTCCCTCTCGGTGCTCCGCGGGAATCGCGCCCCCTTGAACCGCCACGGTAATCTCGCGAATCCCGAGGCTCGCGTGGATCGTTCGGATTGCTCCCGGTGTAGGGCAACAAGCCCATGAAGCGGGCCACCTTGATGGCGTTCGCCAGCTTGCGCTGGTTCTGCCCATCGAATCCGGTGCGTCGACGCGACAGGATCTTGCCGGTGGGTCCGATCAACCGCGCGAGGTATTCGACGTTCTTGTATTCGAGTTCGCTCTCCGGCTTGGTCAGCTTCTTGCTCTGGAACTTGCCGAACTTGGATCCACGATCATTTTTGTCCGCAAACATCAGCTGTCCTCCTTCGTCTCGCCCTCGGCGGGCGCGTCACTTGCAGCAGCATCATCCGACGACTTGGTAGCCTCGGACTTCTCGGCATCCGCGGTCGCTTCCTCGCCACCGGTCTCGGACCCCTCAGGCTTCGCCGCGTCGTGCTCTTTCGCTTTCGACTTCTCTTTCTCCGTGTCTTCGCTCACGGCAGCGGCAGCTTCCGGCTCCGGTTCCTTCTCGATGCCGATCGCGGACACGTCGAATTCCTTCTCCGGTTCGTGGGCCGACTCCGGGACTTCGTCACATGCCGTGACCATGTGCCGCAGGACGGACTCGGCCATCTGAAACTCGCGGTTGATCGGCGTGATCTCGTCCGTCGGCGCATCGAAGTACACCAACAAGTAGGTCCCGCGAAGCTGGCGGTTGATAGGGAAGGCCAGCCGCCGCTCTTCCCACAGCCGCGAGCTGATGATCTTCGCATTGTGTTTGCTCAACATGCCGGCCACGCTGTCTTTCAGCGTGGCCCAGCCCTGTCGGACCTCTCTGTTATCCAGGAGGACCATGCATTCGTAGTTCTTATTCAAGGTCGGTGTTTCCGGGGGTATCTGTGATATCCAGGTCAGTGGTATCTGGTTCAGGAGTCTCCGTGCCGTTGAAGCGACACATCAGAGACGCGATGTCCTCGCCGCCAAGCCACGCGATGCAAGCATCCGTCGCGCGGTTGAGGGCAGGAACCAGAACCTCCCTCTCCTCCTCGTTGAAGGGAGCGAGTACGTGATCCACCACGGTGGACTCCACGGATTCACCAATACCGAGACGGAGACGGGGATACTCGGTGGTCGCGAGCGCTGCCTCTATCGAGCGCAGCCCGTTGTGACCACCCGAACTCCCCGACGGTCGGACTCGTATCCGACCCAGCGGTAGGTTCAGGTCATCCAAGACTACAAAGAGCGATTCCGGAGAGAGCTCGGCGACCCGAAGCAGCGGGCCGGCGACATCACCGGAGAGATTGACGTAGGTCAGCGGCTTGGCGAGCAGGAAACGGTTCCCGTTGGTTTCGCCGCTGGTGATCTGGGCCTTCACCTTGCCTCCGAACAGCTTGACTCCATCGGGAGTCTTTCGTTCGAGGCGGCGAAAGGTCAGACCCATCCGACTCGCGACGAGATCGAGCACCATGAATCCGACGTTGTGTCGCATCTCGGCGTATTCGGCGCCAGGGTTGCCGATGCCGAGAAGGACGCGTTGCCAGTCCAAGGGAAGATCGCGGTTTGAGTTGGGCGAGGAAGGGTAGGGAAATCCCGGGCGCTGTGAAGCCCAAAAACCGGGATTGGCCACTCCCAGCGGGGCCGGAGCCTATTCCGCGGGCTTCTCGCCGCCCTCGGCTTCACCATCTGCTTCACCATCGGCAGGAACGTCCCCCTCGGGATCCTCTTCCTCACGCACCTTGGCAGCCTCCGTGACGTGCAGGATCTGCAGGTCTGCGGGCATGTCGAGGGAGCAGCCTTCGGGCAGCTCGAGCTCCCGCGCCAGGAGGTTGTCGCCGATCTCGAGATCGTTGACCCGCAATTCGACCTGCTCCGGCACGTGGGCCGGCAGGCAGGCGAGGTGGAGGTATTGCACGTCCCGGATGATCCGACCACCCTTCGGGTGGCCGAGCAGGACCAGCTCGATGTCCATCTTCAGCGGCTTGTCCATGTCGATCCGCTGGAAATCGATGTGCAGCGGCTCGTCGGTCAGGCAATCCCACTGCACGTGCTGTATGTAGCCCGCCTGCTCTTCCTTGCCCCTAAGGAGCTTGAAGACGCGAATGTGGTGCTCCAGGTGGCGCTTGATCTCGGGGTAGTCGGCCTGCAGCGAAACGGACTCTTGGCCACCGCCGTACAGGACCAATGGGATCTTCCCGGTGTCACGCAGCTTGCGTACCTGATTGGTGCCGGAGGCGGTCCGGTCTTCGATATTGATAACGACGACTTCCATCTGAGTTCTCTCTGAGTGAGTTCTTGTGCGAGCTACTGGTCAGGTCCGAACAGGATGCTGACGCTTTCGCTCCGGTGAATGCGATCGATAGCGCGCGCGAGCAGCGGCGCAAGGGATACGACGGTGAGCTTGTCGACGCCGCTGTCGCGGCTCGGGATGCTGTCCGACAGCATCACGCTCTCTACCGGCGCGTTGTTGAGTCTTTCGACGGCTGGGCCACACAGGATGCCGTGCGTCGCCAGCAGGTAGATCTTGTTCGCGCCCTTCTCTTTGAGAATCCGGCACGCGTCGGTGATCGAACCAGCCGTGCTGATCATGTCGTCGACCATGATGACGTCGCGGCCTTCGACCTCGCCGACCACGTTCTCGCTGATCACTTCCTGACCGCTGATGCGGCGCTTGTCGACGATGGCGATGTCGGCGTGCAGGCCCTTCGCGTAGCCGCGCGCCATCTTGACACCGCCGACGTCCGGCGAGACGACGATCGGGTTGTCGAGATTGAGCAACTTCACGTGTTCCATGAACGTGTGCCGCGCGTAGAGGTGGTCCGTCGGAATATCGAAGAAGCCCTGAATCTGCGCCGCGTGCAGGTCGACGGCGACGACGCGGTCCGCGCCCGCAGTCGTGATCAGGTTGGCGGCGAGCTTCGCGGTGATCGGCACGCGACCCTCGTCCTTGCGATCCTTGCGGGCGTAGCCGTAATACGGCATCACGGCGGTGATCCGGTCCGCGGATGATCTGCGCAGGCAGTCGATGAAGACAAGTAGCTCTACGAGGTTCTCGTTGACGTTCGGGCACGTCGGCTGGATGACGAACACGTCGGCACCGCGCACGTCACATTCGAGCTTGAGGTCGATCTCCCCGTCGGGGAAACGGGCGCACCTCGCTTCACCGAGCGGAACGCCCAGGTGGGAGCAGATATCGTTCGTCAGGCGCGGGTGCGCGTTGCCAGTGAAGATCCGGATGCGGTCGTGGTTCATGCTGGATCCTTCGCGTTCTCTTTCTTCCGTAGCAGTCGTGCGGGAACCCCGACAAATACCTCGCCGTCGGCGATCGTCGTGTTGCGCATGACGATCGCGCCGGCGCCGGTCATGGACTTCTCACCCAGTTCCGTCGGAGCAACCAGTACGGTGCCGCTACCGACAAATGCGCCGTCGCCGATCGCGGTCTTGTGCTTGTTCTTGCCGTCGTAGTTCGCGGTGATCGTGCCGGCACCGATGTTGGCCTTTTCCCCGATCGTCGTGTCGCCCAGGTAGGTCAGGTGCTTGGCCTTCGTGCCCTTGCCGACGAACGTGTTCTTCGCCTCGACGAAGTTGCCGAGCTGCGAACCCTCCTGCATCTCCGATCCGTTGCGGAGGTGTGCGAAGGGACCGACTTCGCAGCCGTTGGCGATCTTGACGCCGGTGCGGATCACGGTGCACGGGAAGATCCTCGTGTCGGCACCGATGGTCACGCCTTGATCGATGAACGTCGTGGCAGGGTCTTCGATGATGACACCTTTTTCGAGGTGCTCCATCAGGATGCGTTCGTGCAGGATCTGCCGCACGAATACGAGGTCGGCGAGAGCGTTGACGCCAGCCACCTCTTCCGAGGTGTCGGACGACACGCTCGAGACCTTCTTGCCCTGGGAGAGGAGCCAGCCGACGGTATCGGTCAGGTAGAGTTCGCCCTGGGCGTTTTTCGGAGTCAGGCTCTTGAGCGCACCGGGGAGCCACCCGCTATCGAAACAGTAGAACCCGGCGTTGAACTCTTCGATCGCGAGTTCGTCGTCGTTGCAGTCCTTCTGTTCGCGCACGCCAAGGAGGTCGCCGTCGCCATCGCGGAGGATGCGGCCCATCCCTTCTGGCGGATCGTCGAATGACGTGAGGATGCTGGCGGCGCCATCCTTCCGGGCGTCGCGCAGTGCCTGCAGCGTCTCCGCACGGATCAAGGGCACGTCACCGTAGACGACGAGCACGTCCCCATCGAAGTCGCCGAGGGCGGGAAGCGCCGTCTGTACGGCATGACCGGTGCCCCGCGGCTCACCCTGGTCGACGGTCACGAGGTTCGCGGTAATCGCCGGGTCCATCGCCGCAAGATGCTCCTCCACCTGCTGCTTGCCGTGGTGAAGAACGACGATCGTCCGTTCCGGAGATAGCTCGGCCACAGTGTGCAAAACGGTCCCGAGCATGGTGCGACCGCACAGGGGCAGCAGCACCTTGGGGATGCTGACCTTGGTGCGCGTGCCGAGACCGGCAGCGAGGACGATGACTGCGAGAGATTGGGCCATGAAGGCTCCACCCAGCGGGCGGAAGGGGCGGGAATTGTGCGGACCTCCGGGCAGGTGGTCAAGGGTGGGAACCGAGTTCCGTCCGGTTTGCCGAGGGTCGGGCGAGCCAGGAGCGGGGGCCCTGGGAAACCGTATCCCGTCAACTAGGCCTTACGGTCCATCTCGTCATCTTTCAAGGGTCCGCCGCGGTCAAGCCGAGCGCTTCAACTGGTCGAAGAGACTCCCATCGTATGGGTCACATCCTGTTCGGGCTCCCGGAAATACAGGACTTCCACCTACACAGCCGTGTAGCCCGGAAGCTGACCAGCCGTGACCACCGCGTGACGGTGATGACGGGCGATCCGGTGAACTTCGAGTTCTTCTGTCACCAGGGGCTCGCGTGCATCGACCTGCGACCGCAGCCGCTGCCCGACGACCACTTGGTGCCGATCCAGGAATTCGCCGCGGTCGACTGCCGGCTGCGCGGCTCGCGGGATCCCAATCGATGGCGGATGGGGCGTGCCGTGCGGCGCCTGGAACGCCGGGTCACCGGGCTGGTCCAGCTGTTCGAGTCGGATCCGCCGGATCTCGTGCTGATGTACGAGGGCCGCAGCGGCCTGCATCGGCTGTTGCACTTCGTGGCGGCACAGTACGGGGCGAAGGTGCTCCACGTCGGCGCGGGGCTTCTGCCGATGACCCTGCAGGCGGACTCCGCCGGAGTGGACGGGGACGCGACGTTCGCCGAATCGACGGCGGTGGACTACCGGCGGGCGCCGATCGACGACGAGTTCCTGACGGCGGCCACGGCGGCCTGGCTGGGTCGGGCGTTCCCGCCGCCGCTCGCGCGCCTGGGTGTCGTGGCGCCACCGCTGAATCGACGCTTGTTGGCGTCCATTTCGGCACTCGGACGGGGCGACTGGGCCAGCGGGTTCGACGGCGTGTCCGCGTGGCAGCGGGCCTACCAGATCCGGTGGCCGGTGCTCAAAAAAGACTTCGACGAGCCGCGGGCGCCGTTCGTCTGCCTGCTGCTGCAGGAACGGGACGACCCGAGGATCCGACTCGACGCCTCGGGCTTCGTGAGCGCAGATCATCTCGTCCACAGCACGTGGCAAGCAGTCCAGCGCGTGGATCCGCACGCGCACCTGGTGGTGGTCCAGGCGGGCTCCAGGAAGCCGCGCGGGACGTGGCCCGAGGCGGTGCACTTCGTACACCCGTCCGCCGGCGCGCTGGCGGTCGCGACAGCGATGGCGGTGGTGACCGTGAACCACCCGCTCGGCCTGGCCGGCATCCTCTCGGGAACGCCGGTCCTCCACACCGCGCGGTCGCCGTACGGAATCCCGGGCGTCGCGTTCCGCACCGACGGATCCCACATCGCAGACCAGCTGACGCGGTCCTTGACCGAGGACCCGCTGCCCGCGCTCCGCCGCAGATTCCTGACGAAGATCCTGAAGGACCACCACATCTGGTGCCCCCCCACCGCGCCGGACAGCAACGGCGTCTCGGGAGTCGTCCGCCGCATCGAGGCCGCCATCGACAGCCCCAATGCCTCGAGCCGTCCGCTGCGCTACCGCGCGGGCCCGGTCTGGCCCCTCTCCGTCCCCAACCGCCACCGCAAGCACAAGCCGTAGGGCTCGCAAGCGCTCACTTCGACAAACGGGCGAGAAGGGGAGCGAAGGCCGTCGACGACGCGAAGTCAGGGACCGTCGGGAGGTCTGAAGTGTCGGCGGCGAGTTCGGCTTCGATCTTGGCCGCGATCGCGGTGGACGCCGCGGATTCGAAACACCACTCTTCGCCGCTCGCGCGGGCCACGATCGCGCTCGCCTCGCCCTCGTGGCCGACGAAGAGGATCGGGCGGCGCGCCATCAGGTAGTCGTAGAGCTTGCCGGGCACGAACACCGCATCGGCGAGCTCAGGTCCACTGACAAGGACGAGCACGTCCATCGCCCGCATCGTGCGCATGGCGCGGGAATAGCCGAGCAGATCGTAACGGTGCACCTGGCCGCGCACGTCTTCCGGCAACGCGGCGAGGTCTTCATCGAGAAGCGCCGTTGAATCGAAGCGATCACAGTAGACGTGGAGATGCAGCGATCGCCGGCGATCCCGGGGGATGCCCGCGATCGCGTCGAGCACGGGCCGCAACCGCCGCCTGGGAAACAGCGCGCCGAAGAAACCGAAGTGCACGCCCGGCCCCAGGTCCACAGGATCGCCATCCGCGTCACCCTCCGCGGCAATCTGCTCTGCGAGCTCGTAGTCCGCCGCGTTCCGCATCACTTCCACATCCAGTCCGGGCAGGGGCCCGACGACGGACTCGAAGCACTCGCGCGCGGACTCGGTGTTGAGGAAGAGCACGTCGGCGTGCGCCAGAACCCGTCGCTCCAGCGCGATGAGGCGCTTGGCAATCCGAGGTCTCTCCCGATCGTTCCACGGGTTCCCGCTGAGCAGATCCCGGTAGTCGACGCAGATCAGGAGGTCCTCACAGACCTGCCGCAACGCCGGGAGCGCCAGGATCTGGTTGTGCGGACTGCAACACATCACCACCGCGTCGATTGCGTGTTCCCGGACGATGCCCGGCAAGCGACGCTTCAGTTGCCGCGACCACGAGAGAAAGCTGTCCGGCCACGCGAACTTCCGAGGTGCGTGCCACGCGAGCGTGCGCAGCACCTTCTCCCAGAGATTCGCGGCAGCTGGCTTCGTGATCAGCGCCTGCCCGTCGATGCCGTGGACGTGGACTCCCTCCGGCGCGAGCGCTCCGAGGGACGGGTCCAGCTGCGCGACGTCAACGCGCGCCGCGTCCGTGGTGACCCAGTGCACATCGTGCCCGGCGGCCAGCAACACACGCGACAGACGAAGGACCCGATGCGATGCGATCGCGGACTGGGGAGGCGTGTAGTAGGAGACGATCGCGACGCGCATCAAAGCGGGTTCGATTATGCACCCGCCCGGGCGCAGAAGCGATCACAGTCGCCGTTTGAACTCCTGCTGGATCATACCCGGTCGCACGACGATCACCGGGCCATCCGAATCGACGATCTGGTACCTCCCCGGGGGCACGTACTGCAGCACCAGCAACCCGAGCTCGTCCGTGCGCCGACGCCAACGCAGGTCGATCCCCGCGGCGCCGACGGCGCGGAGTTCCACCCTCTGTCGGACGACCGGCCCCGAGTCATTCCGCAGGTGCAGCCGCACGGCAGACGTCAGCAGCGAAAACGCCTGCTCGTGGCGACCGCCAGCCGGTAGTTCGAACTCCTCCCCGAACGCAAGCGACGACTTGCCGACTTGCACTCGGAGCTGGTACCGCCGGGGTGCCAACTGGGTGATGCAAAAGCTGCCAGCACCGTCGCTCCGCGCGATTCCCGCGGTCACGCGAACACCGCTGCGCCGCCGCCACGTGACACGGACTTCCGCGTCGCGGAGCGGTCGACCGTTGTGTTGCACCTCGCCTGACACGACGCCGGACTCGACGTGACCCCGCAGGTCGAGGTCTTCCTCGAGCTCCTGCCCGTCCTGGAACTGCAGCCTCGCGAAGGGCCGCGCCGTCTCGTCGAACGTCCCCTTCGGCGAGCGGCGCTCAAGGAAGACCGACCAGGTGCCCGCAGGAATCCCTTCGATCGCGAACCTCCCGTTCTCGTCGACCGGGAAACGATCCCTTCGCCGCCAGGGCAACCGCCGTCCCGCCCCGCCATTCTCGACGAGCACGAGCCCGCTCGCTCGCAGCCTCCAGAAACGATCCGCCTCGTCCTCGGTCGCGTGCCGGCGCAGGAAGTCGAGGCGATCGCGTTCGCCCGCTGTGAAGTGGTGCACGAACTCGAGATGGGACTTCGGCGTCAGCCGCCCGCGGAGGCTCCCGCCCCGCTCGATCACGACGCGTTCGGTCTGGTCAGCGCGCGCGAAGACCAGATCATCCCGTTGATACGCCGCGTGCCGACCGGTGATGCGAAGCGTGAGTGCCATGTCGGACGGACACCAGTCGAGCCGCACGAAACCGTGACCGTCGGTGCGACCGGTCGCGACGCGGACCGCAAACGCACCGCGCCCGCCGCCGTTGTCGAAGAACTTCGACAAGTTGGTCACCATGGTCGCGCCGGTGAGACGCCCGCGCGCCGGGCCCGGGGATCCCTGACCCAAGGGGCCACGGAGCGCGAACAACTCCACCGTGCTCCCCTCCACCGCGGTGCCGTCGGCGTGCACGGCCAACACTTCGAGCGGTCGGCTGTCCTGCAACTCCACCCGGAGGATCCCTTCGCCATTCTCCGGTACGACGAAGGGGATCGGCAGCGTCGCGACGCAGGTATCCTCCCAGACTCCGCGGGGGTGGACGACGACGAGATGGAGTCCCGGTCGGAGCTCCGGCACCCACGCGATGCCGCCATCGTGATCACCGTCGACACGCATCGGATTACCCCCGACCCGCGCGCCGACCATCGGGAAACACTGCACCGCGAACGCCCGCACCGGTTCGCCGGTCGCGGCCTCGACCACTTCGACACGCAGCCGGTGCGCCGCGCGGAGCACGAGCTCGAGACCAGCGCGACCCCACGCACAGGGCATCCGACCGTGCTGCTCTCCCCCCCTGAAGGACGAGACGGAGACGAACACGGGTCGATCGCGGGGCAGGTCCGGCGGGCGATAGAGGACGAAGCTGCCGTCCGACCTGCTGAGGGCCGACGCCCGGATCCCATTCCCATCCTCCCGCGCGGCTTGGACGACCACGCCCGTTGCGGCACGACCGGAGTTGTCGAGGGTTCGCCCGCGGATCTGGTCCGACGGCGACGTCGCCATGCAAGTGAGCCCCAGCACGGTCGTCGCCTTCCCGACCTCGATCCGGATCGAGCCGTCCGACACCAGTGGCGGCGCGTCGCGCAACACGACGCCGTAGACTCCCGCCGCTGCGGGGTCCGGGAGTCGGAACGCCCCGTCGACGCCCGTGACCACCGTGCACGGCTGCACTTCGATCATCGGTCCCGTCCGGTGGACCGGGTCGTGGGCAAAGAGGCAGACCCTCGCGCCCGCGAACGGGCGACCGGCAGAATCGCGGAGGACGCCGCGCACTTCGGAGCCCTTTCGCAGGGCCATGATGCCGAGGTCGATGTCTGCGTCGGGTCCGAAGGCCACGCGGCAGCGCACGGGAACCCGACCCGGCGCATCGATCCGCACGGCGAGATCGCCAAGTTCCGCAGGCAGGGTCAGGGCGATGGCTACACCGCTGCGACGAGACTCCGGAGCGACCCCGTCAAGCAAGCGCCAACGCCACACCGCGCCGTCCAAGGGTGCACTGCGCTCCACGGCGACGCAGTTGCCATACAGCACCGGGACGCGATCGGTGACCGCTCGCCTCGCAAGTCCAGGGGGATGGTGCGATCGAGTTCCAACGGCCTCGGGAATCTCCCCGCCATCGATCGGATCCGGAAGATCGTCCGCTGGCGAGGGCGAGACCACCACCGCCGACAACCCCACTGCCAGGGCCAGACCCAGGATGACCAATCCCGCGCGAAAACTGCCAATGCGCTCCACAGACGGCTCTATCGTCGTCGCCGCAAGAAAACTGATTCGGACATAACCTGTAACCGCTACGGCTCTTGTATCAAGCTACCATGGCGTGGGCCAATCAGGAATCGCCTTGGCCGTTAAGGTCTGGGTGTATCTCACCACGGTAGGGCCTGCGGCCCTCACCGACCTGTGGAACTTCGGAAAGGAAAAGGGGAAGAAGAGGAGTCCGCCGTCGCGCGATGCGCGGCACGCCTTGGCGGCAACCTCGCAATCCCCAGTACCGCGGTCCTCCCCCGCGGTGGCTCCCGACTGTTGGGGGCGCCTCCCGCAACTCTACAGACCGCCGCGATGGCCAGTGGCGGCCCGAGGCGTGTGCCCGAGTCGGTCGGGCGTGAATCCCTGACGTATTAGCCGGGCAGGCCGAAATATCTCCGAGCGGTGTCTCCCCCATGACAGGGGGCGATTCCCCGAACTGCGCGGGGTGTGCTTCTTTCGAATGTTCAGTTCCGCGACAGTGCCTACCGATAAGACACCAAGCCGCGTCGGGAAGGCCGCAAGCGGAGGATGACACGACAGTTCCGGCGGGGGCCGGAGCCGGGAACTCACAGGAGAGAGGGGAATGGTTTCACTGCGTGCGTACGCGCTGTGCGTACTCTCAACATTCGGATTCGTGGCACCGGCCACGGCGGTGGACCCAACTGAAGTCGTCGAGGTTATCGAACCACCAGTCGAGGGAGAGCCCAAGATCACGGTGCCCGGCACGCTCAACGTCGGCAGCGAAACGACCGTCAACTACTCGAACGCAAGCAGGCCAAACGAGACGATCACGATCGAGGTCGACGATGGCTTGGGCAACCCACCGCAGACTGTAGTCATCGAGACCGACGCCAATGGCAACGGCTCGGGGAGCTGGAGCGTTGCGGCTTGGGGAATAGCGGTGTTCAACGGCCCCGACGCAAACGCCGTCACGAAGTTCGTGTACTAGCAGGGTCGACCCTACAAGTCGAGCTGAGCCCTGAGCCTGGAAAGGCTCGCCTTCGCGGCAGTGTCGAAATCGGTATTGCCGGACTCGGTGGCGCCAGCCTCGATGATGCTGCTGAGACCGTACAGCGCTTCCTGCGCTGCTCTTTGGAGATCCGAGGCTCGTTGTTCCAGCGATAGCCCACCATCCTTGACGCGCTCCGTGAGCGGCTTCAAATACTCGACCGTGCCTAGTTCAAACTCGACGTCCAAAAGCGTCTCGAGTGACAAGCGAAAGCGGAGCAGGTAGACATCGGCCGTCCTGCCCAACTCTCCGCCGGCGGCGGACAGCTCTTTCAGTAGGTGGACTACGACCTGAACGCGGGTGACGGTGCGGCCCAGCGCGTTCATGCGCCTACCCATCTCCTCACCAGGGTCAGTGAGGATCCGCGTGGCGTCGTCGAATCGCATGCCGGGGCTATGGATGCCGGTGGGGTCCCTGTTCTCCGGCCACATCAGGTAGACGCAGACTCCGGCGCTGAGCAACAGCGCCGACAGGGTGCCCGCGGCGGCAGCCTGGCTGAGTCGTCCAAACCACAGGCGCTGGACGTTGCTGCTCCCTGGCACACGCGGAAGCGGGGCCACGGAGAGCGTGGCCTTCTGCATCACCCGGTCGACGATCCGGTCGATCGTGGGCTGGGGAAGGGGCGGGGCGTCAGCGGTCATGCGCTGATGCGCCACATCCATGGGCATGTAATCCGGGAGCATCTGGGCGCGCAGGTCGCGCCAGAAATCGTCGAGTTCGGCCTCGGTGGGTTCGGGTTCGGGGCTCATGCGGTGCGCTCCGTCTCGTCTTCTTCCTGGTCTCCGCCGAAGTAACCCAGTCGGCGCATCCCGCGCCGCAGGTTCTTCCGCGCACTCGACCGCGAGACGTAGATCGAGTTCTTGGATGTGTTGAGCATCTGCGCCAGCTCCGCGGCGTTCGCCACGTCCCCGGTCTGCAGATCGGCTTGGATGATCTGGCGTTGCAAGGGGGGGAGCTTCGCGACGCAGGCGCGCAGGCTCTCCATGTACTCGATCTGCCGGACGCTCGGCTCGGCAGGTTCGTCCATCGCCGTCCCGGAGGCGGAGAGCATCGAGGCCGCTCCGTGACCCAGCGCGACCGCCTGGTCGGTGCCCAGGGTGGCGAAGTCCACGTCGTCGAGCACCTTGCCCTTCGGCGGGGTCTCCTCGCGGATCATGGCCAGCGCGGCGTTGCGGGCGATGATGTAGAACCAGGTTCCGAGCCTGCCACGGTGGGCGGAATAGGTCCGCGCATGGCGCCAGGCGAGGTAGGCGGCCCGGTTGAGCACTTCGTCGAGTTCGGACGCGTCGAGGACGCTTCCGAGCTCCTGGCGAAGGCTGCTCTTCACTCTTCCTCCGTACTTGTGCAGGAGTTGCTGCAATCCGGTGGGATCCTGGCTCTTGAGTCGACGTACGATTTCCGCATCCGGATCAATACAGAGATCAGGCTGTTGCGGCATCATGAGGACTGGGCCTCACCCAAGAATAGTCAGCCGCCTTAACCGAGACCGATTCCCGGTCGGGGATCCACCCGGACCAGGCGGCGCAAGAGATGAAGAGTCAGTAGGTTAGACGGAATTGAAATGACCAGGAAAGCGCTCGCTGTGAGGTTGATGCAACCTCGTGGGAGGGTTTCGCGCACAGCATATCACCCCGCTCCAGGAGTCCCAACGATTGCGTAATGCCGCACGAATCCACAAAACCTTGCAACTCCCTTCGTGTAGAGTTCTTAGCCCTTTTGGGTAGATTGCCGAAGGCTCCCGGGCCCCGGGGACCGATTCGACTTCCGTGAAGGTCCTGTTCCTCAGCCAGCGCGTCCCGTTCCCCCCTGACCGGGGAGATCGCATCACGACCTACCACTTCCTGCGGCACTTCCTCGAGCAGGGGGCCTCGATCCGGATCGGTGCCCTGTCAGAAGAGGCTCGGGACGCGAAATCGGTCGAGGCGCTGCGCGGCATGGTCGACTCGGTGTGCGCCCCGAGCATCCACCCGCTCCGCCAACGCCTCCTCAGCCTGCGCGGCCTGCTCACCGGCGCGCCACTGACGCAGACGTACTTCCACCACCCGGAACTCGCGCGCACGGTCGACGCGTGGGTGCAGGAAGATCCGCCGGACGTGGTCTACGTGTATTCGTCATCGATGGCGCAGTACGTCGCGCACCATCCCCAGCTGTTCCGTTTCATGCAGTTCGCCGAGCTGGACTCGGACAAGTGGCGGCAGTTCGCCGCAGTGCGCCGGGGCCCGGCGGCGTGGATCTACCGCCGCGAATTCGCCCGACTGCTCGAGTTTGAGCGGGACGTGGCGCGCTCCTTCGCGGCGTGCGCCGTCGTGTCGGAAGTCGAGAAGAAGCTCTTCATGGAGCACATCCCGGATGTCACGCCGCTTGTCCTTCCAAACGGCGTGGACGTCGATCACTTCCAGACCGCCGGCGACGAGGCGCGGAATCCTCATACCGTGATCTTCACGGGCGTGATGAACTACGAGCCGAACGTGAAGGGCGTGCTGTGGTTCGCCGACACCTGTTGGCCGGCGATCCGCCAGCGCGTACCCGACGCCACGTTCCTGATCGTGGGGAGCCACGCGACAGAGAAGATTCTCGACCTCGGTCGCCACGAGGGCATCCAGGTCCTCGGTCGCGTGCCGGAGATCCCCCCCTACATGGACCAAGCCGCCGTCGCGGTCGCGCCGCTCAAGCTGGCCCGAGGGGTCCAGAACAAGGTTCTTGAAGCGATGGCCACGGCGCTTCCGGTCGTCGCGTCCTCCCAGGCCGCGCAGGGACTGGGGCCGGTGGGCAGCGATACGCTCGTTCTCGCCGACCACGAAGACGACGTGGTCGCTGCGATCGTCGATCTCCTCGAGGATCCTCAGCGCGCGCGTCGCATCGGCGAGAACGCTGCGGCGTTCGTCCGCGAACACTTCCGTTGGGAAAACCAGTACGAACCGTTCGACCGATTGCTCGCAAAGAAGCTCTCAGAGCCGACCGATGCCCGCCGCGTCACGAGCACCCCGACGATCAACGAAGCTGGAACTCGACCGGGACCTTGATCTTGGCTCCGACCGGAACGCCATCGCGCTTGGCGGGGGCGTAGCGCCACTTGCAGATCGCCGCAATGGCCGCGCGATCGAGCTGACGGTGTAGCGCGGTCAGGCCAGCGGACTTCAGGATGTCGACCTTGCTGACGTGGCCACGGGCATCGACGGTGACCAGCAGGATCACTTCGCCCTGTACGCCGCGGCGACGGGCCTCGGCGGGGTAGACAGGGGGCTTGTTGTGATCGTCGAGCACGGTGGCTTCGACAAACGAACAGGCGACCGCGGGCACCGCGACTTCCGGCTTCTCCTCGACCACCGTCGGGCGGATGCGGATGAGGAGCTCGGGACAGGCGCGGAACCGCTGCGGCGCCGAGTACACCGGATCGGGAATATCCCGATCCTCTTCCTCTAGCTCTTCCTCCGCATCCTCATCGGGAGTCGGCGCGGGCGGAGGAGTGAAGTCGGGTTCGACGAAGTCCGCATCCGTCGTCTCCGGAGGTTGCGCCACGTCCTCGAGGAGTGGAACCTCTTCCGGTACAGCTCTCTCGGGGTGGGTCGGGATCACAGCGACCTGCGCGGGAGCCTCGGGTTGCGCCAACCACGGATGCACGCCGAGTCCGATCCCTACGACGATGGCGCCGTGGAGAAGGGTTGCGGTCAGGAGGGATCGTGCCTGCATCGGGGGGTGGTCCAACCCGAACAACGGATGCGAGCGTCCGAGGTTGAGTGGAATCTGGCCTTGGCGGAACTACCGCGGACGCGCAACATAGCGGGAATCCGGCATCCGGGCATCCCCCAATCGGCGTCAGGCCAGGTCGGCGAGCCGCCTGAGGGTCCGTGGCCGCCGCAGCCTCGCGACCGCGGCAGCCTGGATCTGGCGGACCCGCTCCGCCGAGATCCCGAGATCCTGGGCGATCTCGGCGAGGGTCTCGGGCTCCGCGCCGAGCAAGCCGTAGCGACGGTGGAGGATGCCACGTTCCCGCGGCGGGAGGTCGTCGAGAACCTCGGTGAGGCGCGCACCGATGTCGAGATGGTCCGCGGGCTGTATTTCGAGCCCCCGGGGGTCAGGGAGCCACTGGGCCATGGACTCGTCGCTACCGGGATGGGTGGCGTCGAGACTCACCGAACTCCGCCGCAGCCGGGTCAGCTCGTCGAGGCGTTCGACCGGGATCTCGAGCTTCTGGGCGATCTCGTCCTGGCGCAGGAGAACGGGACTCTCCTGCTGCAGACGTTGGGCCTTGCGCAGGGTCTTTTGCACCCACACCGGGATGCGGACGGTCCGCGAAAAGTTGTACAGCGTCTTCAGCACCGCCTGGTGCACCCAGAACTGGGCGTAGGTCCGGAAGCGGACGTCGCGTCGCCAGTCGAAGCCGTGGATCGCCTGGAACAGGGAGGAGTTGCCCTCCTGGATCAAGTCGACGAAGTCGACGCCGAGGTTCCGATAGCGGTAGGCGGTGCTGAGAACGAGGTGCAAGCCACCCTCGAGGAACAGGTTGCGCAGCTTGCCCAGATCGGTCAAGGCACCGCGTGCGTAACGGAAATCGATCGGATCAGCGCCTTGGGAACCGGGTGCGGGCGGAAGATCAGAGAACGACCGCCGCGCGAACTTCGCGATCTCCGCGTCGTCAAAACCAACTTCGCGGAGGGCCTGCTCGGCACGTCGCCGGAGGAACTCGTGGCGCTTGGCCATGCGGAACTCGGTGGCGCGATCCATCTGCGGGAGTCGGGCGATCTCGGCGCGGTACTGACGGCTGCCGCTGACCCGGCGAACCCGGCCCGCCGAGCTGGTTTCCGGAATCGAGAGGCGGAGGTCCTCGTCGCGGAAACGGACGAGCAACCGCTGCACCTCCGGATCGAATGCCTCGACGGAGAGGTCGAGCATCGCGTCGAGTTGCTCGAGGTTCACGACGGACCGGACACACTCCCCCGAAGGGAGTCCATCCATTGCTGCGCCAGCCGACCTCTTCACCGCGCTCATGCCGTTCCGTGCGCCCCGCGCACTGTTGCCCCGCTCCGATACGAAAGTGCGGGCCGATGGGTTCAGCATTCTGAGGCGAACCGCAATTCCGCGAATTCGCCGCCCGGCTTACTTGCGGCGGACCAGAATTATCAGGATCAGGATCACGAGGAGGCCACCACCGATGCTCATGTTCCGGATGCTGAAGAGTCCGGGCGCTTCGTCCGTGAATTCGCTGTCGGTGTCCGCATCGCCCTCCTTCGGATCCCCGGAATCGGACTTTTCCATCACCGCGGCGTCGCCGTTGCGCGTCGGGCTGCCGTTCGGCTTGCTCGCGGATCCAGGATTCGTCTTCTTCTTGGGCTTCGCCTTGGTCTTGCCAGGCTTCTTCGCGGTGATTCCCTTGCCGTTCTTGGACCGACCGGGGAGCACGACCTTCGCATCGGCAAGCCGTTTGCCGACATCCACGCGACCAACGACCTCCGCGACAAACGCGCCGACCTTCGCCCCGGTCTTGCCGTTGTGGACCTCGAGGTAGAGCTTGCCCTTGAGGATGATCCTCTTGTTGAGAGCCTTGACCTCGTCCGAGATCGACAACGGAACGTCGAACAGGATGAAGTCGTCGTAGACCGGCTGGCCCAGGAACTTGCCCGGACGGGTGCCGGCTGGCGCGGTTTGCAGCACTGGCACGCCGAAGACGAGGCCGTCGACGGGTTCGAGACTGAGCTTGATGTGGCTCCCTGGGAGCGCGACGTAGTGGCCGCTGAGCAGGGCCATGACCTTCAGCGCCCCCGACTGTCCCGGCGCCATCCGGCGCGGCTTGGAGTACGCCTCGCAGTGGACCATGCCACCGACGTCGGTGACGGGGTTGTCCGCCGACCCACGACGCTTCTCCGCCTCGGCTGCCGTGAGCAGTCGCTCGGAATCCGTGCCGTTCTCGTTGCGGGTGATCTCGACGATCCCGCTTCCCCGCTTCTCGTATCGGACCTTGCCGACCTCCGAGCCAGCCTGGCCGGGCGGGGACTGGCCGACGCCAGCCTCGTCGGGCGGGGTCTGGCCGACGCCAGCCTGATCGGGCGGGGTCTGGCCGGTGCCAGCCTGATCGGGCGGGGGCTGGCCGGTACCAACCGAGGCGAGGGCCAGCACAACGGCGGCCAGAAGAGTTGTTCTAAGCTGTGTCATCGAAGGAATCGGGAAGGAGAACCAACGGGGCGCCCGGCGATCCGGTCGCGACTCAAGGAATCGTATCGCGCAAAGCGCGAAGTCGCCATTCGCACCACCTGGCAAACGGCTCGGCGCCTTGAAAGCCCCAGGATCGGAACCTACCCTTCCGCCCCCCTACCCGCCCCATCGGCCTGATTCCAGCGATTCATGACTTCCCCTACCGTTTCCGAGGCTCAAGTCCTCGACGCCTTGCGAACCGTCCAGGACCCCGACCTGCACCGTGACATCGTCAGCCTGAACTTCATCAAGAACCTCTCCATCGAGGGCGGCCAGGTGGCGTTCCACGTCGAACTCACCACCCCCGCTTGTCCCGTGAAGGACCAGATGAAGGCCCAAGCCGAATCCGCGGTGAACACCATCCCCGGCGTCAGCGGCGTCGCGATCGAGATGACGGCGCGCGTCACGTCGAGCAAACCACTGCTCGGCGACAAGGGCCTGATCCCCGGAGTCAAGAACGTGATCGCGATCTCGTCGGGCAAGGGCGGGGTCGGCAAGTCGACGGTCGCGGTCAACCTGGCGTGCGCGCTGCAACAGACCGGAGCTCGGGTGGGCATTCTCGACGGCGACATCTACGGTCCGAACGTGCCGTTGATGCTCGGGCTCAGCGGACAACCAGAGACTTCGAACCAGAAGATCAAGCCGATGGTCGTGAAGGATCTGCAGGTCATGAGCATCGCGCTGCTGATCGCCGAGGACCAGCCGGTGATCTGGCGCGGTCCGATGTTGCACAGCGCCATCAAGCAGTTTCTCTTCGATGTCGCGTGGGACAACCTCGACTATCTGGTCGTAGACCTGCCGCCGGGCACCGGTGACGCACAGCTGTCGCTGAGCCAACAGGCACACATCATGGGGTCGATCATCGTGACGACCCCGCAAGCGGTGTCAGTGCTCGACGTAAAGAAGGCGATCCGGATGTTCCAGACCGTCAAGGTGCCGATCCTTGGCGTGATCGAGAACATGTCGTACTTCACTCCTCCCGGCAGCACGGAGAAGTACGAGATCTTCGGGCGCGGCGGTGGCGAGCAGATCGAAAAGGAGTTCGGCACACCGTTGCTGCAAAGGCTGCCGATCGAGCTGTCGGTCCGCGAGGGCGGCGACAAGGGCGAACCAGTTGTATGGTCGCATCCCGACAGCCCGGTCGCCGCGGCGTTCCGCGAGCTCGCGGGCAAGGTCGCAGCGAGAGTGAGCACGGCAAACGCCCAGTAAACACATGGACAATCCGACCGACGACCGCCAACCGTTCACGAAGGACACGCTGATGGGCGACGCCATGGCGCACGCCCCCAACCTGCCGGTCGTGCTGATGCAGTTCCACATCGGTGGTTGCAACATGTGCGGATTCGAAAACGAAGACACGATCGCGAAGGTCGCCGTGGACAACGGCGTCCCCGTCGACCGACTCCTCGAAGCCATCAACTCACGACCCTGAGGATGGGCTTGCGACGAGTTCGTCTCGTCGACGTAGATCCACCCTTCCCGACAGATTTAGCAAACCTCGGGCGGCACAACGCCTGCGACCTGGTTAGAGTTCGCCACTCGAGACCCTCAACCCACCAGTCATCATGTCGAACGTTGCCAAGCTCACGGACGAAGACTTCGAGACCACGATCCAAAACTCCGAGGTTCCGGTCCTCGTCGATTTCTCCGCGACGTGGTGCCAGCCCTGCAAGCAGCTGGCGCCGACCATCGACGCCGTCGCCGGCGAGTACGAAACCCGGTTGCGCGTGTTCAACGTCGACGTCGAAGAAGCGCAGGGCACCGCGACGCACTTTGGCATCACGGGAGTCCCGACCTGCCTGCTCTTCAAGGAAGGTAAGGAAGTCGACCGCTTCCAGGGCAACCAGGACATCTCCGCCGTCCGCGAACGCGTCGAGAAGCTGATGTAGAGCACGTCAGCGCTGACGCTGGAACTTGGTGAGGTTCCACCAGACCAGGAGCAGGCCGATGGGCGTGAGGATCAGGGCATACAGCCAACGCTTGGGCCGGGCGACGACGTGGTGCACAACCACGACGAGCGGCCCCCCTGGGAACTGTGCGCGGAATTCGTGCTTGCCGACCTCGGATGCGACGAAGCGCACCTCGCCGCGATCGTCTGCCATACCGACGTCTTCGAGCTGGCCCGACGGGGTGCGCACGCGAACCGTGATCCGAGCTGCGGGTTGACCAGCGCGGTCGACAGCGCGCACGACCACCGGCTCGTCCGGATGCGTCACCCGCGGGGGCGGATCCAGTCTTTGAGGCAACAGTAGAAAGGCGACGGCGATTAGCATCCCGCGAGCATTGTTCGACAAGCTCGCAGCTTTCTCAACTCCCGTGGAATTCTCCTTGGCAGACCTCTCGTGACCGACGCGCCAACGCCCGACCAACCGCGAATCGTGGACCTGGGCCGTCGCCCGTACGGCCCCGTGCGCGAAGAGATGCTCGCGATGCTCGATCAGGTGCGCCGGAACGAATCCGGCGGGGTCGTGTTCCTGGTCGAACACGACCCCGTCTACACCGCTGGACGCGCGACGCCACCCGATCAACTGCGCGACGACATCGTCGAGATCGAACGGGGCGGCCAGATCACGTACCACGGCCCCGGACAACTCGTCGTCTATCCGGTGGTTCGCCTCCCGAAGAAAGACGTGCGCGCCTGGCTTCGAGCGATCGAGGCATTCGGCGTCGCGGTGTGCGCAGAATTCGGCGTGCACGGCGTGCCCTCCGTCGACGGCACCGGCGTGTTCGTCGGCGGTCTCGACGACGGCGCGCGCAAGATCGCCTCGATCGGCGTCGCCATCAGGCACTGGATCAACGTGCACGGGATCTCCATCAACGTCGATATGGACCTCAGCGCGTTCCACTCGATCCGTCCGTGCGGTCTCGATCCGAACGTGATGACCGACCTGCGCCGCGAAACAGGTCGTCCCGTCTCGCTGGATGAAGCGCGCGCCGCTGCCGCGGCATGCTTGCCCACGCTGCTCGGTTCCGGCTACTCTTCCGGCGAATGACCGGGACCATCGAACTCGATTCTGACGGAGAGAATCTGCAGATCCGGTTCCCTTACCGTCCGGATCTTGTCGAGGACGTGAAGAGCATCCCCGGCCGCCGCTGGGACAAGGGCGGCAAGCTCTGGCGCGTTCCGGCGGGGCAGGTAGAGAATGCCGTCTCGATCCTCATGCGCCACGGCTTCTCGATGTCCGCCGACGTGTCGAGTCTGCTCGCCGGCACGCAGGGCACGCTACCTGTCGACGAGGCGGAAGCGCCAGCCGGCACGGACGAGGAATCCGCGCCCGAGACACTCACCATCAGTGGGCTGAACGAGAAGGCCAAGAAAGCCATCCAGGGCGGTTTCCCCGAACCGGTGTGGGTCGTCGGCGAGCTCGCCGACTACGACAAAAACAAGGATCGCCAACACCTGTTCTTCAATTTGCTCGAGAAGCGCGGCGAGAAGATCGTCGCCCAGGTCGACGTCGCGATGTTCGAGCGCACGGCTAAAATGGTGCGCGCGAGACTCGACAACCTGCCCGAGCCGATGACGCTCGCGGACGGCATCGAAATCCGCGTGAGGGTGCGCGTCGACCTCTACCCCCGCAACGGACGTTTCCAGCTGATCGTCGAGGACATCGATCCATCGTTCACGCTCGGCAAGCTGGCGCTCGAACGGGAAGAGATCCTGCGCGAACTCCGGGAGAAGGGACTCGACAGCAAGAACCTCAGCCTCCCCCTCCCCATCCCGACGTTGCGGATCGGCGTGCTGGCAAGCCTGGACTCCGACGCGTGGAACGACTTCCACGAGGAGATCAAGACCTCCGGCATCGGATTCCATGTCACCAGTTACAACGTCCGCGTACAGGGAGACCTTCTCAAGCCGTCGATGCTGCAAGGTCTGAAGTACTTCAAGAAGCGCGCGAAGGACTTCGACGTGGTCTGCATCATCCGTGGCGGCGGTTCGCGCACTGACCTCGCATGGTTCGACAACCGCGACGTCGCGATCGCCGTGGCCGAGCACCCGCTCAAAATCATCTGCGGCATCGGACACCAGCGCGACCAGTCCGTCCCCGACGTGATCACGCACTCCGAGAAGACACCGACCGCGGCCGCCGACTACCTGATCGAACAATTCCATCACACCGAGGAGGTCATCAAAGACCTCAGCCGCTGCTTCGTGGATCTCGTACGCCGGGTCCTCCGCGTCGAGGAGCGCCGGCTCGGCGAGTTGGGCCACAAGCTGCGCCATCGCGTGCAGAGCGCGCTGATCTTCGAACGGGAGAGACTGAAGAACGCTGTGCGCCAACTCGCCCACGCCACGAGCCACCGGTTCCGCGGCGAAAGCGACAATCTCGTCCGCCGCGGAGAACGTCTTCGCAGCGCGAGCGCACGACGCGTAGAGCGAGCGCGCGCTGTCCTCTCGACGCAGAGCGCACGACTTCGCTTGCTCGATCCGGAGAAGGTCCTCATGCGCGGCTACACGCTCGCGCGCGATGGCTCAGGCAGCATCCTCACTGACATCGCCGGCGTCGCAAAGGGCGCGACGATCGAAATCCAGTTCCGCGACGGTCGCGCCCGAACCACGGTCGATTCCGCCACCTTGAACAAGAAGCCCAGCAACTGACATGGCTGCAAAGAAGAAGACTGATCTCACGTACTCGGAAGGCTCCGCCGAACTCGAAGCGATCCTCGACGAGATCGAATCTGGCGACACCGACATCGACGTCCTCTCCGAAAAGGTCGAACGGGCCGCAGAGTTGATCAACCTCTGCAAGGAGAAGCTGTCAGGTACCGAGTTGCGGGTAAACAAGGTCGTCGAGCAACTCGCAGCGGGCGACGACGAGGACGAGTAGTGGACCAGAACCACTGGGTCCACGCGATCCTCTTCTACGCGGTCCTGCTGATCAGCCTGGTCGTCCACGAGGCGGCTCACGCCTTGACGGCGTTGTGGGGTGGCGATCGCACTGCGTACCTCGGTGGTCAGGTCACGCTCAACCCGATGCCGCACATCCGGCGCGAACCGTTCGGCACGGTGTTGCTGCCCATCGCGGTCCTCATCTTCAGCGACGCGACCATGTGCATGGGCTACGCCTACACGCCCATCGATCCGATCTGGGCCTTTCGCCACCCGAAGAAGGCCGCGCTGATGTCGGCTGCGGGTCCGTTGAGCAATTTCGTGCTCGCGGGGATCGCCCTGTTGGTCCTCAAGATCCTCGTCGTCCAAGGGCACGTGGAAGTCCGCTCTGCCTCGTTATTCGAGGTGTTCCTCCCCTCCGACGGTGCGAGGGACGGCGCTCTGCTCGCGACGTGCAACATCTGCACGGTGTTCCTGTTGCTCAACCTGCTGCTGGGCATCTTGAATCTGATCCCGTGGCCGCCGCTGGACGGAGCGGGCATCCTCGGCGGCTTCTTTCCCAAGACGATGGGTCGCGTCTACGATTACCTGCGTACGCAACCGATCTTCATGCTCATGGGTTTCGCCGCGATCTTCTTCACGATCCAGAAGCCGGTGATCTGGGCGTTCAACTACGCCGTCATCCTGATCAAGGTCGGTTGATCCGACGCTACCGACCCACGATCGCCGCGCGCAGGAGTTCGCCCGCATCGCGACTCGGCGACATCGTCCGCTCGTAGGCGAACTCTGGGTCGACCGCGTCGACCCCGCGCATGATGTAGCCCACCTCGTCATCGACGAGTCCGAACACGAGAAGGTCGGGCTTTCCGAGTGCGCGACGAATTTCTCCGGCCAACACCGGTTCCATCTCGCCCGGAACGCTCACCGCTTCGAACGTCCCGATGCGGAGGTATCCCACCGAGGTCCGCAGGTTCCCGCCGTAGAGTTCGCGCCGGATCGCCCCGCTCAACCTTCCGACGACCAACCCCGGCGTCTTGAGCGGCAGATAGACATCGCGGCGACGCACTTCCACACCGGGGGCTTTCAATTCGTGCGCCGCGGCGAGCGCGCGCTCGCTGATCACGAGCAGCTTCCCGCCGACGACCGGTATTCCCTTCGCGCCGTGCGGACGGTACCTGGGCGTGACCATCGCGCCAAGCTCGCCGTTGACGAACACTGCCTGCCCGTGCCCCGCCGCACGCCACCGATCACACAACGTTCCCACCATGTCCGAGGACACCAGGGTGTTGTTCCGCCGCATCATCTCGGGATGGCAGGCGAAGTGAAGCAACGACCCGAGTGGCTTGCCGTCGCTCTTCGCCCGCGCTTCCAACACGGTCACGCGCCGGTTGTACACACCGCGGCGATTCGAGTTGTCGACGAGTACTTCCGGCGTGAGTCGATCCTGACCTTGCCAGAGCGTCGCCGGGCGCGCGTTTTTCTCGGCCGCTGAGACGGCGTCGCGAATTCCACGCCGAACGACTCGGAGGTAGTCCGTGTCACGCCCACTCGTGAGGAAATAGAAGCCCCATAGCCCGATCAGGTCCGGGCCTGCATGGGTGTGCGACGAACAGATGAACACATCTCCGTTGGCGAAGCCGGTCAGACTCTGCTTGATCCACTCGACGTCCTCGCGCAGCAACCCGAGGTTATCGACGCCGACGATCGCGATCCGACGACCACCGATGATGAGGACGACAGCCCGCGCCTTGAGCGGTGAGTGCACTCCGGTGGAGGGTTTGTTGAGGCTGAACCCCCCGAGATACTGCACGCCGTCCGGAGTGATGTCTGACTCAGCGAAGCCGGCGCAAACCTCGCCCGTAGTGATTCGGGCGTAGCTCGCGATGACGTCGGGCATCGAGCGCTGGAACAGGCCGGCGCAACTAGTGAACGCGATCAGCGGCAGTACGAGCGCGGCAATGGCGAATCGCCGGGACTCAGGTGCGCACGAGCGATCGCCGCGCGTTCTCCAGGACGGAACACAGTTCATTGTCTTCGCGGTAACCGTACACGCGCAGCAGATTGCGGAGAAGACAATCCAGAATCTGGCAGTCGTGCACGTCTTCCAGGTACGACGTCGTGTGCAGGCTGTAGCCGGCGATGCGCAGGTAGCGAACGCAGTCGGCCTTGGTGACCTGCCGTCCTTCGTGATAGGGGTCGATGAGCACCGGGCGCGAGCCGTGAACACGGACCAGGAAGTGGTCCGGAATGGCGACGCCGGTCAGTTCGAGGCCCGCGCGGCGCCCGACGAGGATGAACATCAACGCCAGAACGACCGGCACGCCGCGACGAATCGCGACCACGTCGTCGAATTGGATATTGGAGACCTCGTAGAAGCTCGACTGGCTACCGCCGTAGCCGAGCTGGTTGCTCAGGTAGCCGGTGAGGAGACGCGCACAGGTCATCGCCGACTTGCCGACGAAGCGAGGCTGGAGTTCGTCGGCGTACCCATCGAGTATCGAAGCGACTCCCGCCACGTCGACGTTCTCCATCCTTCGACCCATGCTCGACAACAACACCGCGCCGTACTCGAGGTTCTCCCAACTCATCTGACCCTCGCGGGGGATGACGGCGGCGTACTGCGAGACACGCGTGCGCCAGTCTTGCAGGTCGATGCTGCGCAACATGCCGTTCGCGTTGCTCTGCAACGCGGGTTCGCCATCGCTCGCGGCTTCTTCGAGCAAGGAACGCACGCTCTCGCCCCAAGCGAGAATCTGCGCGCGACACATCTGGATAACGGCGTGGTCTTGATCAGTCAACAAACTGATGGCGGCTCGCATCGACGAATTCGATGGTGCATCGCGTTGGTCTTCTTGCCGATCGGTGAACTCTGGAGAACGCATGTTCAAAAGCATAGCAACTGCAGAGAGCGTTGGCGATCAACGACGCGCAAGTCACGACGTGTCGTTTGTCACCGCAACCCATCGAATGCGCGTGCATGCGACCGATGACATGGCACATCTTGGACATCACGAGTCGCGGTACGCTCCGCGGTGCTCCCAATCGCCCACGCCTTCGTGATTGCATAACGCCACTGCGAAGGGAACTTCTCGATTGTCATACCGAGACCACCTCTGTGCCGTGTCGCGTTTGTCGTCTTCAACAACACACAACGGGTGCGATCCGAACAACGCGTACGCTCCGCACCTGCACGCTTACGGTTCGCTGCCGCGAGCCACTGATTCGCTCGGCGACGCAAAGTGAAGTCTGGGCAAAAATTCGGCGGGGTCAACGTCGTCAACCCCGCCGTGTCATGGTGCCGAGAACAGGAGTCGAACCTGCACTCCCCGTAAAGGGAACCAGCCCCTCAAGCTGGCGCGTCTGCCAATTCCGCCATCTCGGCCGGATCAGGGCGCGGCAGTCTACCTGAGGTCCCACCTGAGGCAAGTGACAAAAACAGGACGCAGAACCTGCAAAAAAAAGAACGCTTCCGACCGCGGCGGGAAGCCCGAGAACCGGGGTCGCGCGTGGTGGTCTCGCCACCGCGGGGCATGGAACACGTTCTATCGCCCGTACTCGGGTGAGAGGACTCTCCCCCACACCTTGAGGCTCGTCTCGGTCAGCACCATCTGGAGGTAGGCAGCCTTGAACGTGCGCACGAACTGGCTGAACTGCTTCAGCGTGGCCTGGTCGGCGATCAAATCCCTCGCGTGCTGCGCACCCCATAGTTTCCTGAGTTCCACGAGAACGTCGGCCTCGAACGCTTCGACCTGATCCTCGGGGATCTTCGCGACCGATCCAAACGGTCTCCATCGCGACTTGCGGAACGCGAACACTTCGGCGCGGGACCGGTTCTTGAACCCGAACGAGGGGTCCATACCTCCGCCCAACGTCTTGTGGTAGTTCTCGAAGTCCTCGGCGACTTCCCTGAGTTTGTCAGCCCAGAGGAACACGACGCCGTTCATCGCCGAAGGCATGTCCTTCACGAACTCCACGAACTCGTCTTCGGTGCGACGCGATCGACCATCGACCATCGCTTCCACCATGCGGCGGATGAAGGGACCCGAGTTTCCAAAGATGAAGTACTCACCGAGCGTGGCGACGGCGATCGATCCAGTGCCTGCGATGTCGGGGATGGCGAACTCGAACGCGACATCCGATTGCACACCGGCTCTCGACAGCGCGAGCTTCTGCGCGTGGACGATCCCGAACGCCCGGCGGTTCGCGTTGATGTGCGTGACGAGGTCTTTGAAGGGCTGGTTCATGACGCGCTTGCTGCGCGACCCCTTCTTGACCCAGAACACCCACGCCCATTGCGGGAACGGTGAGTCGAACTTCACCTTGAAGAGTTTCTTCGTCCCTTCCCCACGACGATTGGGTCGCAGGATCACGCCGACGCGAGACTCCAGGCTCACCGACAGCTTCCTGACAAGATCGTCGAAACCCTTGTACTTATGCGTCTGGCGGATCGCCTGATCGACGAGATCACGCTCGTCCTTCACCAGGGCGTCCTCGAACATCTCGCGGATGAACGCGCCCGCGTTGATCTTCATCGCCGCGGCACCGCATGCGTCTCTCGGCACCAGGTTGAAGAACTTGTTCATCCACTCCACGCGCGGCGTCGGGTCCGCCGTGTAGATCGGCTTTTGAAACGCACTCAACTCGTTGTTGTTCACGACGAGGTGACTGAGCATCGAGATCGAATACGGCTCGAAGATGAGCGACCCGGAGAGGAACCTGTAGCTCTTCTTGTTGATGAACGACGCGAGGATCTTCTCGTTGCGGTTATCGTCGTTGCTCGCGGCCGGCCATTTGTCGAATAAGGGGATCTTCGGGATCAGCTCGCGCACGTTGAAGTGCATCTCGAGCGCGTTCGGATCATCCACTCCGGTCCGCTTGATCCACTCCATCAGCGGTTCGTGCACGCCATTCCTGTAGTGCGACGACACTTCGAGAGACTCGACGTTCTGCGTGTTGCCCTCGGCGAGCTCGAGCGAATGGACCAACAGCTGCCGGTCATTCGCGATCATCACGCAGTCCTTGAACCGGGTGAGGAAGAGGTCCTGGTTGTCCTTCTTGACGTGGAGCTTGTAGAACCCGCCGTCGTCGTCGGTCAGGATCAGGCCCTGCCTGGCCATCTCCTCCCGCATGAAGTCTCGCTCGAGCAGACCGAACGCCGCCTTGCCTCGCCAGCTGACCCGGGTGTATGCGCACCAGGTCGCGTCATCGAGCCCTTGATCACCGAACCGCCCGGCAATCTGGACCTCCTCGCCGATGAGATCATCGACCGGGTGGAGGAACGACGTGTCTTCCCGCATCTGCAGGAACTGGGCGCGAAGGCTGGCGAGTTGGGGGCCGATGCCGAGTCCTTGGTACCACGCCCCCCGCCTGATCTTTCCCCAAGCCGTGGACTTGCCGATGCTCTCGAGCGCGGGGACGTACGGGAACTGGTCGCTGGCGCTCGATCCGTCCGCCAGCGTGAAGTCATCCCGGATGTTCGACTTTTGGAAGAAGAAATCGACACCCCGCGGCACCACCGCGCGCATGTTCGGAAGCGAACCCTCGAACGGGTTGAACAGGAAGAACGCGACCAGAAACAGCACGAGCAGGGCGAGGGAAGCCACCGAGATGGCCGAGATCTTCAAGAGCTTCCGTGCACGCATACGGCGGGAGGGTAACTGAGAGGGTTCCCCGGTCAAAGACGGCGAACCGCCCGAGATCTTCCCGACAATCTGGTCTGTTGCGTCGGGATACCGGGGTCGGCTAACTTGCCCGGTTCAAAGCCCCCTCCGCGTGCCCGTATGCCGCTCCAACCAAACCTCCGCTCTCGCTCGCTCACCGAATCCCTCACCCTGGCGATCGCCGCCAAGGCCAATAAACTGCGGAGCGACGGCCTCGACGTGGTCTCCCTGGGCGCCGGGGAGCCGGATTTCGGCACGATCGAGTCGGTGGCAGCCGCCGGCGTCGACGCCATCCACCGCGGCGAGACCCGCTACACGGCGGCAGCCGGCACGCCGGAGCTCCGGGCTGCGGCCGCCGAGTGGTTCAACCGGGAGTTCGGATTCGACTACACCGCCGCCGAGGTCATGGCGACCGCCGGCGTCAAACCGGCTCTCCACATGGCCTTGATGACCATCGTCGAGCCCGGGGACCGCGTCCTGCTGCCGGCGCCGTACTGGGTCTCCTATCCCAGCCTCGTCGAGATCGCCGGCGGCGTGCCCATCGACGTCGCGACGGTGCCCGATCAGGGGTTCATCCACACCGGGGAACAGATCCTCGAAGCGGCACGCGAGCACGGCGCGAAGGGGGTGATGCTCAACTACCCCAACAACCCGTCTGGCGCGGCGCCGACGGAGGATCAGATCCGCTCCCTGGTCGACGCGGCGGTGGAGGCCGACCTCTGGATCATCTCTGACGAAATCTACGCCTCGATACTCTACGACGACGCCGAGCACGTCTCGCCCGCGACGTTCGCCCGGGATCGCACCATCGTCGTCAACGGTGGCAGCAAGAGCCACTCGCTGACCGGTTGGCGCATCGGCTTCCTCGCCGGCCCCACGGACATCGTCAAGGCGACGGCGAAGATCCAGTCCCAGGCGATCGGCAATCCCGCGAGCCCGAGCCAGGCGGCGGGCCTCGAGGCCGCCCGCGGCGACCACAGCGAGGAGATCGCCCGAAGGGTCGCGGCATTCGACGAACGCCGCCGCTATCTGGTCTCCGCGCTCAACGAGATCGACGGCGTTTCCGCGCGCCCACCCCAGGGTGCGTTCTACCTGATGGCCGACGTCCGGGAATTGTGCGAACGACTCGGCATCGATGATGTCAAACTGGCCGAGCGCCTGCTCGACGACGTGCTGCTGTCGGTCGTGCCGTGCGGACCATTCGCCGCGCCCGGGTTTATCCGCCTCAGCTACGCGGCGAGCATGGAGCAGCTGCAAGACGCAGTCGTGCGTCTGCACAAGTTCGTGGAGAGCACCGCGTGACAAACGACGAGCACGTCCCGAAGCACGTCGAGGACCTCGCGTCGATCCCCACCGCCGAGTCAGGACTGTTCACCGCCTACGGCAGTCTCCGATCTGTCCGATCGGGGCGCACCAGTCAGAACAAGCGCTACGTCGACCTCGAGATCAGCGATCAGAGCGCGTCGCTCGGCGCCAAGATCTGGGACGACTCGGCTGCCGCCCAGGACGCAGCGCTGTCGATCCCGAGCGGTCGATGCGTGAAGCTCCTGTTCCAGCCGGGCTCCTACCAGGGCGTGCTGCAGCTCACGATCAAGGGCATCCGCGAGGTGTCTGATGACGACGACGGCGTCTTCCGCCCCGCAGCCATCTATGGCGAAGGCATCGACCTCGTCGAGGACCTGTTGTGCGAGACGTTGGTATTCGACATCGAGACCGTGCCCGTGCAGGACAAACGCGAGTTGCCGAGCACGGTCGCGGAGACCCTGGTCAAGTTCGCCGACTACAAGGAGATGGAGACCAGCGCGGTCATGGGCATGTCGCCGTTCTTCGGAAAGGTCGTATCGCTCGCGTTCGGCGAGGGCGAATCCGACCTCTCGGACCAGCGCGTCACGGCCCTCGTCGTGCCTCCCGAGGGCGCCGACGTCGACGCGTTCCCAGACTGGATGCGACCGATGACCGAGGCCGACCTGCTGCGTGCGTTCTGGGTCCTCGCCGGCGCCGCCTCGAACGTGGTCACCTACAACGGTCGCGGCTTCGACGTGCCGTTCCTGATCAACCGCAGCTTGATCCACAAGATCCCCGCGCGCGTCGATCTGCTCTCGAACCGCTACTCGCTACGCCCCCATCTGGATCTGCTTCAGGTTCTCAAACACGGCGCCTACGGCAGCGGGCCTACGACACTCGACGTCGTTTGCTGGTCGCTCGGTATCGAGAGCCCGAAGGGAGAGATGGACGGTTCCATGGTCGCCCCCGCCTACGGTCGTGGCGAGATCGAGGAGATCGCCCGTTACAACCTGGCCGACGTGCGCGCGACCACGGGGGTCTACCAACACGTGCGCGACGGCCTCCTCCGGTACAGGAAAGACTGGTAACGATGAGTTCGCCGTCCCACGGAACCGTGATCGTCCGTGATCCCGTGCACGGAGACATCGAGCTCACCCGCGAAGAGATCCGCGTGATCGACACGCCGCAATTCCAGCGGTTGCGCGGAATCAAGCAGCTCGGCACGGCCTACCTCGTGTTTCCAGGCGCGGTCCACACGCGCTTCGAACACTCGATCGGAACGCTCCACATGACCGAGCGCCTGATCCAGGCGATCAACCGCAACGCGGAGCGGGATCCGACCACTTGCCGGAAGATCGTCGACGACGAACGGCGACTGCTGCGCTTCGCGGCATTGCTGCACGACATCACCCACATTCCTTTCGGTCACAACATCGAGGACCAGACCGGCCTGTTACCGCGGCACGACGAGCCGTCGCGCTTCGTGGCAATGCTCGGCGCGAACGAACTCGGGGATGCGCTGCGCGAGCTGCACGTGCACGACGACGTGCTGACGATCCTGGCCGGCAAGCGCGGGGACACGCCGCAATTCATGCAGCAACTCCTGTCCGACACGATCGACTCGGACCTGCTCGACTACCTGCGGCGCGATGCCTACTACACCGGTCTCGAACTGCACTACGACAGTCGGGTCACAGGCTACTTCCGAATCGACCCGGCGACGGAGGCGATGTTCGTCGACTGCGAGAAGGAGGGGATGCTCCGCGAAGACATCGTCTCCGAGCTGATGCGGCTGCTGGAGACCCGATACCACTTCTCCGAGCGGGTCTACTACCACCACGCGAAGGTCGCCGCCGGCGCGCTGCTGGCGAGGATGGTCGAACTCGCGATGCGAAGCGGGGGACTCACCGCCGAGGAACTCTTGGAGAGCACGGATCAATCGCTCCTGTTCCAGCTGGCGCGGGTAGATCTTGGCAGCGCCGGAGCGAACGAACGGATGCACCGGTTCACGACGCGGTTCGCGGGACGAAAACTACCCAAGCGCGTCCTCGTGCTCCCGGCGTATCTCAACCACGACGTGCAGGACGAACTCCTCGCGACCTACTTCGAGCCGGGCAAGCCCGAGGCACGGTTCGCGTGGGAGACCGAGATGGAAGAAGCCGCGCGCCGCGAGTTCGGCAAGGACATGGACGTCATCATGTACTGCCCAGCCCGCAGCATGCAACTCAAGGAAGCGCGCACCCTGGTCCGCATGCCCGGCACGGGCGAACGCACGGTGCCGATGTCCGATTTTGCGGGAGAGATCCCTCGGCTGACCGACCTCCAGGACAGTTATCTGCGCCTGTGGAAGCTCTACGTGCTCACCTCGGAGCCGGATCGGGCCGTGCGCCAACGCCTCCAGACGCTCTGCCTCGAACGCCTTCCGGACGGTTGCGTCAACGGGCTGCGGCTTTAGGCGTCGGTGGGGAAATGTCGTACAAGAAGAAGCCAGGCCCGGACTCCACCTGGCTTCTCACACAACTGAGAAGGCCCGCCCACTCACGTGGGCGAACAAGGAGAACGCGCTACGGTCGCTCTTGCTCACCTTTGCGCTGAGATGGTCAGCCGCGAATGCGCCGGCGAATCCGACCACGAGGAGCGTCACCGCGAGCGAACCGATGACGAGATCAGTCAGCGTTCTGTCTCCCACCGGCGTCAGCGTCGACGACGCGGAGCGGTCCCGATGGGGGACGATCTGATTGCAGGACTTGGACCTACCTGCCGAGCGTCAGCGTGGTCTCGCCGATCACGATGACGTCGCGTGCGACCGTTGCACCGGCGAATCGCTCCTCAACTCTCAGCAGCGAACGCTGACTGATGCGGAGAGGGAACGGTTCCGCACAGTCCCACGAATACGGGCCGTGATCCCCCTGTTCGTCACGGATCGACAGGCTCACGGTACCCGTGAGCTTGGGGCCCGCGCGAAGAACCAGGCTGGGCTCTTGGATCGGCTGCTGCGGCGCCAAAGGATAGAGACCAATGGTCAATCCGTGGTCGACGATCCCGTCCCTCGTGAACTCGAGTCCATAGAATCCCTCGGCTTCGACTGTCAACGCGGTCCGACCGCGTTCGTCCGTCAATCGCGACAGCGAGAACGCCCCGGACGTGGAAGTCTGCATGACGTCGCCGGTGCCGACGTAAGCCAGCGGGGCCAGCAACCATCCGGTATCGGAGAGGGCCAACCCGGAGTCTCCCGGTCGTGAAGTGACCCACGCATCCGGCACGGGCTTGCCTGCGGGATCGACGACGGTCGCCGCGATCGTGGGCCGGTACGTCCCGTTCAAGACGGCGGCGACCGTCGGTTGATCGAGCCGAATCTCCTCGGACACCGTCGGGGCGAATCCGGAGTGCACGACGCGCACCCGGACACGGGCGCCGCGCGGGAGGTTCGGAAACACGACCATTCTCTCCCGCACTTCGGACACATCGCTGATCGCCCGCATGAAGAAGGGGTACTCGAGCAAGCGCGAGTCGCGACCACCCGCGGGAAGGAGATGGTAGGACGCGTCCGGATCGACGTCCGTCGCGTTAAAACGCACATGCAGTTCGACGCCTTCGCGCAGCGTGAGAGGGCGCTCATGGAGCGCGTCGTACTGCGCTCCGGAGAGCCTGCGGTAGAGCGCCGCGTACCCCTTGTGTCGCACGACGAGTGGCAGGCCAGAGTCCGCCGGGATCGCGTCGATGGCGAACTCCCCTTCTGCGTCCGTCGTCGCTGACTCGCCGGCGATCCACACGCTCGCGCCCTGCAACGGTCTCCCGTTGGTGTCGACGACCTTGCCGCGCGCGGTCTTCATCCTGCCCCGCAGCAAGAGGATCCTCCCGCGATCGGTGGGAAGCAACCGAGTCACGCGGTAGTGGTCGCGACCGTCCGCCAGCCGAAAACGGACGAGTTGCTGACCGCGGACAACCCGTGAGATGGGCAAAGCTGCGAGGCCAGCGACCCACGTGCCTTCGATACCCTTCGGCTCGGGATCCTGCAGGGACGTCACCAGTTCGCACGTCGGTCGAGGCTGGCGCTCCGGGAGCACCCGAGCCAGCGTCCGCAGTCTGAGGTGGACGCGGATCTTGGCCGTCCCCCCAGACGTGTTCTTCATGTCGGTCGAGGCGTCGAAGGTCTTTCCGGCTTTGGGCGGCGCAAAGACCTCGAGTTCCCCGGGGTCAACGGGGTCGTTGCCGAAGACGAAGTACCCCACGATACCGATCAAGCCGAGGACGAATATCCCCAACAACAGGATGCGACGGGAAGAAGAAGCAGGCATCTCGGTCACAGCCTAGGGCGCACGGACACAATGTGAAGAGACCATCGAGACACCCCACTAGCCGGAAGGTTCACTCCGGGTAACGCAAATGGCCGTTCTCGATAAATCCGTCCTTCCCCGCGCAGGCCGACGGCGATTCGATTGGGAAGTGCCCGACTCCCCCATCCGACTCGGCCTCGACTACCGCCCGGCCATCCTGACCAGCGCCGGGATCGGTCGGTCCGTGCGGGAACTTAGCCGCGCGGTCGCTGAGCTTTCCGATGTCGACCTGCATTTGTTCGGACACAGCTTCGCCCGCTCACGGCGTCGCGATCCCGTGCCCAGCGGCGGTCGGCTACACCGGTTGCCGATCCCAGGCCGCTCGCTGCCACTGCTCGCCAGGTTCGGACTCGACGCCAGCCGCCTGTCCGGACGCGTCCCGCTGTTCCATTGGACGGACTACGTCCATCCCCCGGTGACGGCAGCGCGGGTGATCCTGACGTTGCATGATCTGGCATTCGCCGCTGACCCGACCTTCCACGGACCAACGACGGGACTGTTGACGGAACGCTGCGGAGCGGCGGTCGCCCGAGCGGAGCACATCATCTGTCCGACACGCGCGACGGCGGACGAGGCGCAGGACCTCTTCGGTCGCGATCGGAACAGCATCACCGTGATCCCGTGGGGTTGTGACCACGTCCCCCATTCTCCCGGACCGGCGCCGATCACCCAACCGTACCTCTTGACCGTCGGGACGATCGAACCGCGCAAGAACCACCAACTGCTGTTGGACTCCTGGCGTGCGTTGTCGGCGCCGCGGCCCCGCCTGGTCGTGCTCGGACGCCGTGGCTGGGAGTGCGACGAGATCGTCGCGGATCTTCTGCGGGCCGTGCGCGGCGAAGGCGCGCTGTGGATCGAGGACGTCGATGATGCCACGGTGTTCTCGTTCATGGCGAATGCGCTCGCGCTCGTCTACCCATCTCGACTGGAAGGGTTCGGGTTTCCGCCGATGGAAGCGATGGCGCTCGGCACGCCCGTGATCGCAGGCGACACGCCCGCCTTGCGCGAAGTCCTCGGCGACACAGCTCGGCTGTGCGACCCGAACGATGGCGAGGCCCTCACGGCGCAGTTGCAAGCAGTGATCGACGACGAAGGCTCTCGCGGGCAACAGATCGCCGCGGGCCGCGCACGGGCCTCGGAGTTCACGTGGCGGGCGTGCGCGGAAGCACACGCCCGGGTCTACCGCGAGGTGCTGAGTTGAGTCGCGTCATCGCGTTCGACGGCAGCATCCTCCGCGCCGGACCGGTCACAGGCGTGGCCGGGTCGTTCTTGACGACGCTCGACGCCTACATTCGCAAGACGTCGTTCGAGTGCGTCGTGCTCGTCACGAAGGACGGCGAACCGCCGGTGATCGAGGGAGTGCGGACAGACGCCTGCCTCGCGGGCGGTCGTTGGGGACGGTTGCGGTCGCTACGCCGGGCGTGTCACCGGATCGGGGCCGCGTTGCTGCACTCGCCAGTGACGGCTGTCCCGGCCCGCAATCCCTGCCCGACCATCGCGACCGTGCACGACCTCCCGTGGCTCTACCCGGAACTCCGCGGCGAGCCTGGGAACCGTCTTCTGCGGAGGCTCGCCGTGCACGGCGCCGCGCGTACCGCCGCCGCGGTGATCGTACCATCGCGGTCGACGTACGAAGATCTGCGACGGTTCGCGAGAATCGCAGAGAACCGGGTTCACGTGATTCACCACGGCGTGGTCACTCCGGAGCAGGCGGCGCCGGAAGACGAGTTGACGGGCCCGTTCCTCGTACTGGGCGACGACCGGGCACGCAAGAACCGGACGCGTGTGCAGCGAGCGCACGCCATCGCGCTCGAACATGATCCGACCATCCCCGAGCTACGCTTCGTCGGCCCGGGTCATGGCTACGTCGAAGAGTCCGAGAAGTGGGACATCCTCCGCCACTCGCGCGCGCTCCTGCACGTGTCGCTGCTCGAGGGGTTCGGCCTACCGGTGCTCGAAGCCCTCGCCCACGGCGTACCGGTCGTGTGCAGCAGCACGACGAGTCTGCCGGAGATCGCGCAGGACGCGGCGTTGTTGGTCGACGCCACCGATGAGGATGCGATCGCTCGAGGGATGGTGCGCATTCACGAGGACGGAGAACTCAGACAGACGCTGCGCGCGCGGGGACGGGACAGAGCCGGCGAGCTGACCCCGGACGCAAGCGCCGAGCGGTGGCTGCAGCTGCATCAGGAACTTCTGCGAAGCCGCTGAGTCCAGATTCGTGTGCATGCACGAACCCGTCGGGGATGATGACCGTCGAATGGAGACATCTCTCGACGATCTCGATCAGAACCGGCTCGAACGATTGCGGGCCCGGTTCCTGGAAGACTCGCCGGAGCCGCGCGCAATGGCTGACTACTGGTCGTGCGACGAGGACCTGGTCGCGTACGATGCGGTGTTCGACGAGTTGGAAGCCCGGAACATCCGGTTCGACGCCGCGGCGACGATTCTCGACTTCGGATGTGGCACGGGGATCGCGACACGACGGTTTCTTCGGCGTGCCGGGGTGACACCGGCGCGGGTTCTGCTGCACGATCGTTCTGCACGGGCGATGGGGTTCGCCGCCCAGCGCGTGGCCGAACAGAACGCAGCCGTGTCGTCATCTGGGTAGAACCAGGGAGCCGCGTCATCTCCCGCCGCCTGAGTGCAATACGCGACGGTTTTCTGGACGACTTCGACGTGCTCGCGCCGTGCGCGCATGCTCGGTCGTGCTGCGCGCTGAACGAGGGCGACCGCGATTGGTGTCACTTCTTCGCCACGCCCCCTGGGGATGTGTCCACGGATTCTGGTTGGGTGAAAATCGGCAGGCAGCTGGGCATCGATCTTCGTTCGCTGCCCTACGCGTTTCTCATGTTGCGCGCAAGGTCTGCGAACGAGTCGGTTTGGACTTGGGTTGTTGCTGAGTAGGTGCTCAGCTCACGATCCTCATCGCCAAACGGAACAACCCCGCAGCGAACGCGAGCGCGACCAAGATCATCAACGCGCGCATCACGCTCGACATCTGGCCAAGGTCCTGGATGGCAAACCCGCGCTTGTCCTCGATCTTGTTGAACTGCAATACGCCGCCATCGCGGTCCGGCGCCATCGCCTTAGCCTTCGCGGATTCCTTCTTCGCCTTCCTCGGCGCGAGATCCGCGACCGTCTTCTTGACCACGACAACTTCGTCGTCAGCAAACTCGAGTACTTCGTCCTCCGCGTCCGGCTCCGAGACAGATTCAGCGTCCTTCGGCTTGCGCACCTCGACGACCGGTTCAAAAGGAACTTCCGCAGGTTCGGGCTTCGGTGGCGGAGCGATCGGCTGCTTCAGCACGACAGTCGACGCCTGCGGTTCAGGCTGTGGCTTTGGTCGGGGCTCCGGAACCGTCTGCACCGGCTTGTCCGACTCTTCCGGCTCATCCCCGAAGAGATCGTCGCCACCGGCGAACCCACCGACTTCCGCGGCGGGTGCTTCGGTCTGTTCGTGGAACTGGATCGTCGTCGTGCCGATTCGAATCTCGTCGCCGTCGCGCAGCATGCGCTTCGTCACCGGCTTTCCGTTGAGCAGCGTGCCGTTGCTGCTGTCCATGTCCTCGAGCTCGACGACACCGCCCAGCGAGATGATGCGGGCGTGGTGGCGCGAGGCCTTCTTGTCCCCGAGTACGATCGACGCGTGACGATTACGCCCGAGGATCATCCCGTCCTCGACCGGGACCTGCTTGCCATCGGGAAGAGTCAGAAATGCGCCCACGCTTCTATTTCGAATGCAGTTTGAGTTTGAATACCGGATTGTCTGTGTGCTCCGCGACGAGGATCGCCGCAGCACGCTTCACGACTTCTGGATGATCCGCGGCGACGTCGCGCTCTTCGTTTCGATCCTTCGCGAGATGATAGAGCTCGAACTTGCGATTGCCCCGCCGGATGTTGTTCCGAATCGCCTTCCAATCGCCAAACATCACAGCCTGTTGGCCTCCGTAACCGTGGAATTCCCAAACCAGGTGCGGGTGCTCCTTCTGCGGCTTGTCCAGGAGCGCCGGAAGGAAGCTGAGGCCGTCCGTATCCGCTGGCGCCGTCGCCCCGGTCACCTCCGCAAGAGTAGGCATGACATCGTAGAAGGCGCTCGGGTGGTCGCTCGTCGAGTTCGGTGCGATGCGCCCGGGCCAACGCGCAATCATCGGGACGCGGATACCGCCCTCGTAGACGCTGCCCTTGCGACCGCGCAGCCCCGCGGTGCTCTCGAAGAAGGCGAGATCCGCGCCACCCACGCCGCCCGTGGGCAAGTCCTTGAAAGCTGACTTCCGATCGTGAGTCGGTCCGTTGTCGCTGGAGAAGATGATCAACGTGTTGTCCGCGAGCCCCAGCTCATCCAACGTCTTCAGGATCGCTCCGACATGCTCGTCGAGATCGCTGATCATCGCAGCGTAGCCGGCGCGCGGGCTCGGGTGTGGTAGGTACCCCCGATCGCCGCGGTAGGGCTTCTGATCCCATTCCTTCGGGTAGCGGTCCACCCACTCCTGCGGCGGCTGCATCGCTACGTGCGGTTCGACCGGCGCGAAGTACAGGAAGAACCGTTCGTCCTTGTTGCTGTGAATGAACTGCACCGCCTCCTTCAACATCAGATCCGGTGCGTACTTCTCGCCGATGTAGCTGTCGAAGTCGATCTTGGCATCACGCGCAGGTCGATGATGCCCGCTCACCGGCTTCTCGTTGATGATCTCTCGTTCGCCGTTGCGCCACATGTGCGGCGGGTAGTAGCTGTGCGCGACGCGCTGGCAGTTGTAGCCGTAGAACAGATCGAATCCGTGATCGTTGGCGTCGCCGGTCGAGCCAGGCGGACCCAAGCCCCACTTGCCGATCGCCGCTGTCTTGTAGCCCTGCGCCTTCAACATGGCGCCGAGCGTCGTCTCATCTCTGCGAATCGGCGACTGACCCTCGGGCTTGACCTCTTTGTTGTTGCGAATCGTCGCGTGACCGAGGTGTTTGCCCGTCATCAAGACGCACCGCGAGGGCGCGCACACTGGCGCACCGCAGTAGTGTCGGGTGAAGCGCATCCCCTGCAACGCGAGCTTGTCGAGATTCGGTGTCCGGATCTTCTTCTGACCGTAGCTCCCGAGCTCACCGTAGCCGAGGTCGTCGGCGAGGATGTAGATCACGTTTGGCGATCGTTTCTGTTCAGTCGCGTCGTCGGCAATGCAGCCGACGACCGAGACGAGCAGCGCGAGAAAGATCCAGGAGTTCGAAGGAATGCGGCAAGACATTGGGCGACGATAGTCGCGCACCTCGAACTCGGGCGCAAGCCTGCTGGAAGATCACGAGCGAGGAGCTACACTCGCGCCATGCGGCACCTCCTGACGACCTGCGCTGCCCTCTGCCTGATTCTCACCGGCTGCGCCACGCCGTCCGCTGATTTCAAGAATATCCACTACACGGACACCGGTACGGGTTCAAAGGCGATCGTCTTCGTGCACGGCCGGGCATGTGACTCCACCTTCTGGTCCGAGCAGATTCCGGCGTTGACGGACTGTGGTCGACTGATCGCGATCGACCTTCCCGGCCACGAACTCGTCCCGCAGTGATCGAGGGGCGACTTCCACGGTTGGTTGCGGCGCTGGTCGTCGTCGCGTGTGGTGCATTCGGCGCGCGAGTTGCAGCGCAAGATGAGGACAGGATCCAGTGGCGCGTGCTGCCGGACCTGCCGAACCCCGTCGGTGTCGCCGGGCCGTTCGTCGGCATCCACGGCGACGTGCTGATCGTCGCGGGCGGCGCGAACTACCCCCGTGGCATGCCGTGGATCGCCGGGAAGAAAGCGTTTCACGACACGATCTACGTGTTCGAGGACGGGCACTGGCACACGGCGAACTCGCGGCTACCCAGGAGAGTCGCGTACGGCGTCTCGATCTCCACTCCCAACGGCGTCGTCTGCATCGGCGGGCAGGACGATAGCAACGTCTTCACCGACGTCTTCCGGCTCGAGTGGGACTCCGCGACGAAGTCCCTGCAACGCGAAGCCTTGCCACCACTTCCCAAGCCGCTCTCGTTCGCAGGCGGCGCCCGAGTCCAGAATTCGGGCGGTGGCGAGACCCTGGACGCGATCTTCGTCGTCGGCGGCCAGCACGAAGCACGCGGTTCACCGGGGAACAGCTTCTACCGTCTCGACTTGACGCGTGAACCGCAGGGCGCGGTCGAATGGGAGACCATGCCGCCCATGCCGGGCCCGCCGCGCGGACTCCCCGCCGTCGCATCGCTGGCCGGACACCTCTACGTGATCAGCGGTAGGGATTACGGGCCGGCTCGACCAGACTCCAATCCGTTCGCCTACCTTACCGACGTCCTTCGCTACGACCCGGTCGAGTCGAAGTGGCTCGCGTCTGTGCCATTTCGCGAAGAGAAGGGAGAAGGCGCAGCCGAACCGCTCTGCGTGATGGCCTCGGCGGCGATCACGGTCGGCGACCGCATCCTCGTATTCGGCGGCGCGACGGGAAAGTTGCTCGATCACAGTCTGAATCTGGCCCGTGACAAGGCTGCGCGCACCGACTTCCTGGCGCACCACCCCGGGTTCTCGCGAGACGTGCTCGCTCTCACGCACGACTCGAATGGCATGTTCACGAAGTTCGGCAGGCTGCACGCGCCTCACCGGATGCCCGTGACAACGACCGCGGTGAAGTGGCGGGACCGCATCGTAATCCCTTCCGGCGAAGTCAGTCCGGGCAAGCGTACGCCGCGCGTGTGGACCGCAGAGGTTCTCACCGGTTCCCTCGATGACGACCGCGGCTTCGGTGGTTGGAACTGGCTGACCCTCGCGGTCTACCTCTTGGGCATGGTGGCGATCGGCCTGCGCTGCTCGAGGAAGATCGAAGGCACCGAAGAGTTCTTCCTCGCCGGTCGCAAGATCCCGTGGTGGGCCGCCGGGTTGTCCATCTTCGGCACGCAGCTGTCGGCGATCACCTTCATGGCGATTCCGGCGACGACGTTTGCCGGCGACTGGGTGCGCTCATTCGGCAGCATGACGCTACTGATCGCGATACCGATCGTCGTCTGGTTCTACCTTCCGACGTTTCGAGGACTCAACCTCTCGACCGCCTACCAATACCTCGAGCAACGCTTTAGTCCTACGGCGAGGGCGATGGCAGCGATCTTGTTCATCCTGTTGCAGTTCGGTCGGATGGGCATCGTGTTGTTCCTGCCCTCGATCGCGCTGTCCGCCGTGACGGGAATGAACGTCTTCGCGTGCATCGCGCTCATGGGTCTCCTGTCCATCGTCTACACCGTTCTCGGTGGGATCGAGGCCGTGATATGGACGGACGTCGCCCAGGTCATCGTCCTGATGGGCGGAGCACTGCTCGCGCTCTGCATCGCGATCGGCGAAGCCGGCGGACTCGAAGAGGTGATCCGGATTGGCGCCGAGGCAGACAAGTTCCGGATCGCCCACCACGGCGTCGGACTCGACTCGATGACCGTGCCCGTGATGATCATCGGGTTGTTCTTTCTGAACATCATTCCGTACACGTCCGACCAGACGGTCATCCAGCGCTACATGACGACGACGAGTACGCAGTCCGCGGCGCGGAGCCTGTGGACGAACTTCTGGATGACCGCGCCGACGGGGATCATTTTCTTCGGGCTCGGCACTGCGCTCTACGTGTTCTACGTGAGCCACCCCGAGTTGCCGACGCCCGTGAAGAACGACGAGATCGTGCCCTGGTTCGTCGTTCACGAACTTCCCGCCGGGATCGCGGGCATCGTCATCGCAGCGATCTTTGCGGCGTCGATGTCGTCGCTCGACAGCTCGATGAACTCCGTTTCGACCGTGCTGATCTTCGACTTCTATCGCCCCCGAAATCCGAACGCCGATGACGCGAAGCAACTGCGCCTGGGACGTTACCTGACGCTCCTACTCGGACTGATCGGCACGGCGACCGCGCTGGTGATGGCCAGCGTCGACGTCAAGTTCGTGTTCGACGCGTTCAACAAGGTCCTCGGCCTGTTCGGCGGAGCGCTCGCGGGCTTGTTCTTCCTCGGCATCTTCTGCCGTGGCGTCGGGACCGCCGCCGCGTTGACCGGAACGGTCTGCGGCGCGCTCACGGTCGGATTCCTTGAAGTGTTGAACCTGACGACGGCGTCCCCGCCGGTGCACCCGTACATGTTCGCGGCGTTCGGATTCGTCGTGTGCGTTGTCGTCGGCTTTCTACTCGGCCTCGTTCGCCCCGCGAACCAAGCTCCAAGAGACGCATGACTGACGACCCCATCGCCAATCGACTCGACGAGCTCGTCAAGGTCTACCGCGACGGGTTGCTCGGGGACACTCTGCCGTTCTGGCTGCCTCGCAGCGTGGATCGCGAGCACGGTGGATTCATGCTGGCGCGCGACCGAGACGGCGCACTGCTCGACACGGACAAGGGCATGTGGCAGCAGTGCCGATTCACGTGGTTGCTCGGCGAACTCTACAACAACGTGGAAGCGCGCGACGAATGGTTGGAGTGGTGCAAACACGGCATCGATTTCATCTCGAAGCACGGATTCGACCCCGCGGACGGTCGAATGTGGTTCCACGTCACCAGGGAAGGAGCACCATTACGCAAGCGGCGCTACTCCTTCACCGAGGCGTTCGCGGCCATCGCGTTCGGCGAGTTCGCAAAGGCAACCGGAAGCGACGAGTACGCGGCGAAGGCTCGCGCCGCGTTCCGCTCGTTCGTCGAAGCAGAGGCCGACCCACCGAAGTTCACCGACGCGCGCCCGTCCATCGGACTCGGCTTCCCTATGATCACGATCGTCACGGCCCAGGAACTGCGCGATTCGATCGGTCTCGAAGACGCGCACAGGTGGATCGACCGCAGCATCGACGCGATCCGGTCGAACTTCATGAAACCCGACTTGCGGGCGGTGATGGAGCAGGTGGCACCGGACGGTGCGTTGCTCGACCACTTCGACGGTCGCACTCTCAACCCCGGTCACGCGATGGAGGCCGCGTGGTTCGTGATGACCGAGGGTCGGCACCGCGGCGACAACTCACTGATCCAGACCGGCCTCGACATGCTGGACTGGACGTGGGAACGCGGCTGGGACGGGGAGCATGGCGGCATCCTCTACTTTGTCGACCTGCACGGCAAACCGGTGCAGGAGTACTGGCACGACATGAAGTTCTGGTGGCCGCACAACGAGACGATCCTCGCGACGCTGCTCGCGTACCACTTGACCGGCGATGCGAAGTACGCGAATTGGCACGCACAGGTTCACGACTGGTCCTACCGACACTTCCCAGATCCCGAACACGGCGAGTGGTACGGCTACCTGCACCGCGACGGCAGCGCGTCAGTCCGCTTGAAAGGCAACCTCTGGAAAGGTCCCTTCCATCTACCCCGGATGCAGCTGCTGTGCTGGAAAATCACCGAGCAGCTAGTTGCCGACAATCCAGACCACCACGACTAGGATTCCCGCCAACTGATGGCTGGGGCGATCGTCGAATTCCAAGGAGTGACCAAACGTGCGCCCCGCTCGTTCGGGCTGCTCAGCGGAGTCCACCCGACCAAGCTCGACCGCCGCATCGACCGAGCTCCGTCATCGACGTGATCGCGATCTCTGCAGCCGTCGGCGTCGGGCAGAACCTGACGCTCATCCCAATGCTGCCGACCTATTTCGGCTGGGCCGGCGACTACTACTGTGTGATCCTGGGGATCACTGCGCTGGTGACGTTGCCCACCGGCATTCGCAGGACTCGGACGCGCCCATGAATGCCGCTACCTGTGAACTCTGCGGACGCGAGACGGACGACGGCAACCGCCATCACTTGATCCCGCGCACGTGCCGCTCGAACAAGTGGTTTGCAAGAACTTCACGCGTGAACAGATGCGGGTGACCGTCGAGTTGTGCCGGGATTGCCACCGCGCGATCCACCGGTTCGTGCCGAGCGAGAAGAACCTCGGTCGAGACCACAACACCCTCGACAAGATCCGCGCGATCCCGGAGATGAGGCGGTTCCTCGACTGGATTCGCCGTCGGGCCTGAGCGGGACATGGCGATGAGACCGGCATCCGGGAGAAACTTCGCTTCAGCGGTTGCTACCCATATCACGATGTGGTGATATCTTAATCTCATGGCCGACCTCTTGATCCTCCAGACGACCCTGAAGCTGCTGTCGGACCCGACCCGACTGCGGCTCCTGTCGCTGTTGTCGATTGAAGAGATTGCAGTACAAGAACTTGTATCGATCACCGGTCTGGCCCAGAGCCGCATCAGCAACCACCTGGCCCTGCTCAAGCGGGCCGGGCTGGTGCTGGATCGAAGAGAGGGATCGTGGGGGTTCTACCGGCTGGCGGATCCAACCGCTGCAGGGTCGCTGACCCCGGAGCTGTACGAAGCGACCATCCGGCCCTTCCTCCAGAGCGATGAGGGCCGCCGTGACGCCGCGGCGCTCGACACCGTTCGCGAGCAGCGCCGGGAGCGCAGTCGCAGGACCCACGACGCGCTGGCGGACCGCTGGGTCGAAGTCGGACAGGAGTTCCGCACCGGCAGTCTCCGGGCGGAGGCCTGCTCCGCGCTCTTGCCTTCGAGGCTGACCGTCGCCGACCTCGGCTGCGGCGCCGGATACCTCAGCGCCTTCCTCGCGGAGCGTGGCATCCGCGTGCTCGCCGTCGACCACTCGCAGAAGATGCTCGACGCGGCTCAGGCTCGCCTCGAGACCGAGGCCGCCAGGGAAACCGTCGAGTTCCGCCGCGGGGAGATGGAACAGCTGCCCCTCGCCGACGACGAGGTCGACGGCGCTTTCGCGAATCTCGTGTGGCACCACCTCGCCGACATGGACCGCGCCGCCCGCGAGATCGCCCGCGTGATCCGACCGGGAGGCACCGCGGTAATCACAGACCTCCTCCCCCACGACGAGGATTGGATGCGCGAAGAGATGGGCGACTACCGCCTCGGGTTGCGACCCGAGGACGTGATGGGCGCGCTGGCACGTGCCGGCTTCGCCAACCTTCAAATCGAATCCGTTCACGACCAATACGTCGTGCAGAGCCCACGAGGTGAAGAGTCGGCACTCCCGCTCTTCCTGGTGCGCGGCACGACGCCGAATCCGAATTCTCATTCATAACCCAACCACTTCATCTGGAGTTGCGATGACCGCTACCAAAGACACACTGAACGACTTCAAGGTCAAGGACCTGAACCTCACCGACTGGGGCCGCAAAGAGATCGACATGGCCGAGATCGAGATGCCCGGCCTCATGGCTCTGCGCGCCGAATACAAGGGCGAGCAACCACTCGCAGGCGCGCGGATCATGGGCTCGCTGCACATGACGATTCAGACCGCCGTGCTGATCGAGACGCTGACCGCGCTCGGTGCCCAGGTGCGCTGGGCGTCGTGCAACATCTTCTCGACGCAGGATCACGCCGCCGCCGCGGTCGCCATCGGCCCCACCGGCACCGTAGACAACCCGGAAGGCGTGCCGGTGTTCGCCTGGATGGGCGAGTCCCTCGAAGAGTACTGGTGGTGCACCGAGCAGGCGCTGACCTGGCCGGACGGCCCGCCGAACATGATCCTAGACGACGGTGGCGACGCCACCATGATGATCCTGAAGGGCGCCGAGTGGGAGTCCAAGGGCGTCCCGACTCCGACCGACGACGACGCGGAAGACTGGGCCGAGCTTCTCAAGCTGATGGCCAAGTCCTGCACCGGGGACAAGTGGCAGAACATCCGCTCGTCCATCAAGGGCGTGTCGGAAGAGACCACCACCGGAGTCCACCGCCTCTACCAGATGCAGAAGGCGGGCGAGTTGCCGTTCCCGGCGATGAACGTCAACGACTCGGTGACGAAGAGCAAGTTCGACAACGTCTACGGCTGCCGACACTCGCTCGTCGACGGCATCATGCGGGCGACGGACGTCATGCTGGCCGGCAAGGTCGCCGTCGTCTGCGGCTACGGCGACGTCGGCAAGGGCTCTGCCCAGTCACTGCGCGCACAGGGTGCCCGCGTCATCGTGACCGAGATCGACCCGATCTGCGCGCTGCAGGCGCTGATGGAAGGCTACGAGGTCAACACGCTGGCGAACCACGTCGCCACCGCTGACGTGTTCGTGACGACGACCGGCAACTACGACATCATCACCGCCGACGACATGGCGAAGATGAAGCACAACGCGATCGTCGGCAACATCGGCCACTTCGACAACGAA
>CAYYAQ010000016.1:51698-52860 GCA_964469555.1 uncultured candidatus Brocadiaceae bacterium
AACGAGATCGACATGGCTGGACTCGCGAAGATGGACGGCGTGACCAAGGTCAACATCAAGAACCCGCAGGAGCACGGCAACCAGGTCGACCAGTGGAACTTCGCCGACGGTCACTCGGTGATCGTTCTGGCCGAGGGTCGCCTGCTGAACCTCGGCTGCGCCACCGGACACCCGAGCTTCGTGATGTCGAACAGCTTCAGCAACCAGGTCATCGCGCAGATCGAGCTGTTCAGGAACCCCACGGCCTACAAGAACGAGGTCTACGTGCTGCCGAAGCACCTCGACGAGAAGGTCGCGCGACTGCATCTCGACAAGTTGGGCGCAAAGTTGACGACGCTGACCAAGAAGCAGGCTGACTACATCAACGTGCCGATCGAAGGTCCTTACAAGCCGGAACACTACCGGTACTAGCAAGAACCAGTTCTCGATGACGCGCCCTCGCTCCGGTTCTCCGGGATGAGGGCGCGGCTCTGTACCAATCAGCGGTGGCGCAGCTCCCGCGCGAGTCCCCGGCGCCGCTACTCGTAGCTCCGCCTGCGGCTCGCGTACTGTTTCGCTCGCGCCAGGGTGAGGAGTCCCCCTCCCACCGAGACAACGATGAACACGACACCGAACATGTTCATCCCGAAGGGCATCATGCTCAGCGCGAACAGGCCCATGACACACCCGCCGACCATCACGAAACCCGCGTTCGCGACGCTCGGCACGTGACTCCGTCCGTGCTTGTCCGTCCTCATCATCCCCTCGCGCTCCATGCTCCACTCGCGGTCGATCCGCTCGAGCTCGTTCTGCATCTTGATGGTCCAGACGTCGTCCTTCATCTCGTGAACGGCTTCGAGCACGCTGGTGAAGTACGCGCTGTCAGTCTTCTGGATCTCGAGGCGCGATTCGCAAAACGTGCAGGTGACGAATCGTGTCTTGTGGGGCACTTCGAGCGGCGCACCGCAGTTGTTGCAGGAGACGTTGAGAACTTTCATCGTGGACGGGAAAGAAGATCGAGTAGAGCACGCGCACGGCGAGCACTTCGGAGGATACCCTCTCGTCGCGCTGCGCACACGAGAGACGCCGCGCAGCGCCATGACCCGAGTCATCTCCGCACAAGACGTCACCGTCACGTTCCCGCAGGGCTTTCGCAAGCCGCCGTTCCAGGCACTCGACGGGC
>CAYYAQ010000017.1:0-35451 GCA_964469555.1 uncultured candidatus Brocadiaceae bacterium
GCGAGACCTTCGCCATCGCGGACAAGAACGAAGCGTGGGTGATGGAACTCATCGGCAAGGGGCCGGGGGTGAAGGGCATCGTCTGGGTGGCCGCGCGCGTCCCGGAGGGCTTCCTCTCCGCGTCGGCGAACATGAGCCGGATCACGACGTTCCCGCTCGACGATCCGGACAACTGGCTGTATGCGAAGGATGTCGTCACGTTCGCGACCGAGAAGGGATTCTACGACCCGAAGGCAGGAGCTCCATTCAGCTATCGCGACGCCTACCACCCGACCACCCGCCCGACTTCGAAGCGCGCGTGCGCGACGCGGATCTGGAGCATCTACCGCCGCGCGGCGCCGAGTTCGACGTTCTCCTCCGACTTCCACCGCGGCGTCGAGGGTTCGAAGGACTATCCGTTGTTCGTGCGCGCGGAAAAGAAGCTGTCCGTTCGCGACGTGATGGGGCTGATGCGCGATCACTACGAAGGCACGGACTTCGACATGACGAAGGGCATCGACGCGGGACCCTTCGGAAGTCCTTACCGGTTCCGCGGTCTGAGTTTCCAGCTCGATGGCAAGAGCTACTGCTGGGAGCGTCCGATCGCGACGCAGCAGGCCGGCTTCGTGATGCTGTCGCAGTGCCGCAACTGGTTGCCGGATTCAGTGGGCGGCGTCTACTGGTTCACGCCGGACGACGCATACACGTCGTGTTTTACGCCGCTCTACTGCGGGATCACGCGTCTCCCCAAGTCCTACACGGTCGGAGACCACGACAAGTTCTCATGGGACTCGGCCTGGTGGGTCTTCAACCACGTCTCGAACCTCACCTACGATCGGTGGTCGCGCGTCCTGCCCGATGTGCAGAAGGTGCAGGTGGTGCAGGAGGAGATGTTCCTCAAGATGATGAAGGCGATCGACAGTGCTGCGACCGAGTTGGTCAAGACGGACCGAACGCTGGCTCGGAAATTCCTCACCGACTGGTCGGTCGGCACGGGTGATCGGTTGTTCGAGACCTGGCGCGAACTCTGCGGCCTCATCATCACCAAGCACAACGACGGCTACATCAACGAGATCGTGGGGCGACCGCGCGGCGTCGGATATCCTGAAGCGTGGCTGCGCGAAGTGTTGAAGAAGAAGGGTGACAAGCTCCGGTTGCCAAGCGAGTCCGGGCGGCGGGGATCGAGGTAGCCGAGCAGGACGCGTTCACAGTCGCCGGGTATTGCGGCGCCCCTTCTCGAGTTTTCTGTACGCGCAGCTGGATTAGGAACCTCCCCTCGCCGTCTCCAGTGCACACTCAGCCCCAACCTCGGAGATGACAGACATGGCCATTTCTCGTCCGTTTCGCGTTTCGACCGTCCTTTGCCTGGTTCTCGGATTCGTTGGTTGCGCCCAGTACGAGAGGCCGGGCTCCAAACAGTCCTTCATGCTCGACATCTCCGACGGCATGGTGTCGATCTCGGTGAGCGAGGCGGGGATACCGCTCGATGAGTTCATCCGCGTCGCGCAGACGGTGACCGGCAAGGTATTCGCCTACTCGAGGAAGGAGATCGCAGGAGATGAGCACAGGATCCGCTTCACTGGTCAGGTGAAGGTCGAACGCGAGAAGTTCTTGGAGTTCTTCAAGACACTGCTGCACGTGAATGCTCTCTCGTGCGTGGCCAGGGGCGAAGGCGCGAATCAGGTCTTCGAAATCACTTCGATCTGATCGCGCGTTCACCGGCTACGTCGGATCCGGCTAGCGAATCGCGAAGTTGTACGTGTTGCCGAGCCCCTTCATGCTCCACGTGCGGAGGATCGCCAGCGTGGTCGTATCGTACTCGAGAATGTTGCCGACGAAGTTGCTCTGGATGCCTGTTCCGACCAGCGCGTAGAGCCGATCTCCAGCATCCGAAACCTCGACGTCGTACACGTTCCAGGTCGATTGAATGCCTGCTGCGATGTTCGTGATCTTGCCGTAGTTCGGGCTCGTCTTGTCGATGTCGATTCGCACGACGCCTGCTGGAACGCTCAGTGAAGACCGGGGCGTATTGCCGACGTAGAGATAGCGGCCGCGGGGGTCCGCCACCATGCCACGGATGACGACGCCGAACCCCTGCGGGCCGAAGGCCTTCGTCAACTGCATCGTGCCGATGTCGACGAGGTGGATGGCCACCTGTGTGCCGAGACCGGCTACCGCGATGGCGATGGTGTTGTCGTCGGTCTTGCACGAATCCCAGATGTACTGACCGCGCACCTTGTAGAGGCCCGTTTGTTTGTGCCACGTGGCGCTACCCAACTTGGTGTCGAGCCGGCGCAGCTCGCCACCGCCGCCGAACAGGCCGAGCGTGCTCAGGACGCCGACCTCGCCGTTCTTGTTGAACGTCATCCGCAACGCGTCGATCGTCGTGCCGAGCGGGATGTTGCCACCCGGGTAGGGCTTGCCGAAGTTCGGCGCGCCAGGAATCGCCCAGACGACCTGGACCTCCGGCGTGCCCGAGCTAGAGGTCTGAATGACGATGTAGTTGCGGACCCCGTCGGGGTTCCACGTGCAAGACCACGGCGCGCCACTAGTCGGGAACCCGGAGACGAACGTCGGCGGGAACACCCGGCAGTCGTAGAGCGCGACCATGTTGGTCCGACCGCTTCCGACCATCATGTGTGTCCGCGTGCGCGGCATCATGCCCGGAATGTCGACGTTCGTCATGGTCGTGTGCTTGAACGAACTCTGCACGCCGGTGTCGAGATTGATCGCGACTTGCGGACTGGTGGTACCAGTGGAACGCGTGCCGATCAGCAAGCCGTAGTTCATGACCCGGATGTCGAGTCCCTGGGTCGCCGAGAAGCCGAGCGCGCCGCCGCCGGAGTCGGCGATGAACGCCTGCTCATGTGCGACGACGCCGAGAATTGTCGGCGTATTCGGGAGCGGCACCGGGTAGGTCGCCGAACCAGTGGTGTCGAGTGTCACGAATGGGAACTGAACGCTCTGACGAAAATCGATGAGGCTGCGGACGCCGCCGATTACGAAGTCGGCTTTCTGCAGTGAGAGGAAGGCGACTGCCGTCGCGTTGGGCAGGCCACGGTCGATGGTGATCCCGAACTTCGTGTTGCCGGGTCGTGGGGTGCTCGATGCCCAGAGGAACGGGACCTTGCCGCCGGTCCCCGCCGTGCCCTGGCCGTAAGATGCGAGGCCTTGTGCGCTGATCGAAGAAGAGATCGCGAGCGTCAGCAACCCTGCGAACGAAAGGAGACGGGCTTGGTTTGTGTACTGCATGGTATTTCCGGGGGAGTGATGGCGAGGCAGCACCGTTGCGGGGGCGGGTAGGAACGCGCCATTGGAACCCCGTTCCGCCGACCGCGCAAGGGGGAGGGGAGGTAATGCTCCTTGCCGCCGGCGATCGCAGGATGGCTCTTTTGTTCAGAATCATCCCGCGAAAACGACCGTCGAACTGACCACGGGAAAGGTGTTCCCCGGTCGGTCTGTCGCCCCATGATCGGCGCGGAGTGGCACGCGAGATCGAAGAAGTAGGAACGCAGCAGGGTATCAGGCCTGCTTTCGCTTGCCGCGTATGACCGCTACGACGCCGCCGATGATCAGTGCGCTGCCGAGGACCGTATTCCACGTTATGGCTTCACCGGAAATCCAGCCGATGATCAGGGCGATCACGGGCGTGACGTAGGCGACCAGTGCGAGACGGTTCGCGTCGGCGTAGCGGAGCAACCAGAAGTAGATCCCGAACGTCACGACCGTGCCGAAGACGGCGAGATAGATGATGCTGAAGATCGCGGGCGGCGTCCAATCGAACTTGGCGTCGTGTTCGGTGGCTACCGCGAGCAGCAACAACAGGGCTGCGCCGAGGAGCATTCCGTTTCGATTGAGCAGCGTGGAGTTGGTTGTGGTGCCGTGCTTCTTGATAAGCGTGGTCGAGATGGCGCAGGCCAGGGGACTGAGCAACAGGATGCTGGCGGCGGGTAGAGCTTCGACACCGAACTTTTTGAGATCCGTCAGGAACAAGAATGCGATGCCTCCGAGTCCCACGGCGAATCCGAGCCACTGCACTCCACGCAGCTGCTCGCCAGGCAGGAAGCGGTGCGCCATCCCAGCCATCATCATCGGAAACACGCCCCACAGCACGGCGACCAATCCGGACGGCAGCACGATCTCCACGCAATACACGATCCCGTAGGACACCGCGAAGTTCAGGACGCCCACTTGAATCCAGAGCGAGGTCCGAGGTGAACCTCCACTCTCGCGACGACCGAGCGTCATCGCGACGACGGCCATCAGGACCCCCGCGATCGCGAAGCGAATGCCCGAAGATGTGAACGGCGGCAGGTCCTTGATCCCGACACGGATGATGAACCACGTGCTGCCCCACAGTAGGCAGATCAGGGCGACCAGCAGGTTGATCGCCTTCGCTGCCGGTTGCTGCATTGCGGCGAACCTTACCGCCATGAGGTCTGTGATTCACCAAGCGCAACGACTGCGAAGACGCTTGTTCCGGTGAGAGCGGCGCGGATCGGAAGAAGAATGAGATCTCGGTGAAGGTGCCGAGTTCCAAGGCCGGCGAAGCCTGGGTCGCCACGTTGAGCCCGAAGGTCCAGCTTGCCTACTGGGAGATGTTTGCGTTGGACACACTGAAGGAGAAGGCGAGGGAGTTCCCGGCGAAATTCGAAGCCGACGCGGATGGCGTGCAAGTGGTGTCTGCGCCGAAGGGTAGCGGCCTGCTTGCGGGCGATCGCCTGCTCGCGGTGGATGGCGAACCGATGTTCGGCGCGAGCAGCATCGCGTTCCTGCGCTCGTGGCTGGTCTGGAGATCGAAGCAGCGGGTCGCGTGCAAGGTCCGCCGGGGCAAGTCGATCGTGGACCTCGTCGTCGACCTCTGACGGGCTAGAGCGCCGCTCCGCAAAACTTGCAGTTCGTCGCGTCGTGATCGTGACCCTCGGCGAGACAATCCGGACAGACTTGCGTCGTAGGCGTCTTGCGCGAAGTCGAGTGGATGATCTCCGCGGTCATGATGCCTGTCGGGACCGCCAGCATCGCGAAGCCGGTGATCATTAGCACGGACGCGAGCATCTTCCCACCAGGCGTCACGGGAACCGAGTCTCCGAACCCGACCGTCGTGACGGTGACGATGGCCCAGTAGACGCTCTGTGGAATGCTCTTGAAGCCCTCGTTGGTCTCGCCCTCGATGAGGTACATCGAGGCCCCGATGATGACGACGATTGTCGCAATCGTGAAGAGGAAGACGGTGAGCTTCGGAATGCTGTTGCGGAGTGCGCTGGCCAGTTGGCTCGCTTCGCCGAGAAACCGGGCCAGCTTGAATACACGGAACACGCGCAGCAATCGCAGCGCCCGGATCACGATGAGGGACTGCGCGCCGCCGAACACGAGGCTTAGGTACGTCGGCAGGACCGCGAGGAAGTCGACGATCCCGAAGAAGCTGAAGACATATCGCAGCGGGCGCCGGACGCAGTAGAGCCGCAACAGATACTCCACCGTGAACAGGCCGGTGAACACCCACTCCATCGCGATGAGTGCCGTGCCATACTCGGCGCTGATGGAGACCACGCTCTCCAACATCACGGTGAGGATGCTCGCGACGATGAGCAGGAGGAGAGCCACGTCGAAGAACTTCCCTGCCGGCGTATCGGCTTCGAAGATGATGTCGTAGAGGCGCTGTTTGGCTGAACCGTCCATTCCTTTGCCTTTTGTAATCCCGCCTCGGCAGGCGCGTCCAATGCGTGGGCCCCTGATTTCGTTCTCGAGATTGTCTGTTCCGAGTTGGGACCGGGCTCGTAGGGTGATAATCGGCCACCGCCGACCGAACCCATCACGAAATGACCATCGACAGATCTCTGGTGATCCTCCTGTACGGCGTCCTCGCGGCCAGCACCCTCGCCGGCAGCCTCGACGCGCAGCGCGGACAAGCGCAGTTGATAAAGCAGCGCGCTGCAAAGCTGAGCAAGCCGTTCCTCGAGAACGCGACCTGGGCCCTTGACTACGACAAGGCCCGGGCGGAGGCGAAGAAGCAAAAGAAGTGGTTGCTTACCTACTTCACTCGCAGCTACGCGCCTTGAGGTTCGTGCGATCGACTCGAGAGCCGTGTGCTCGAGAGCAAGGAGTTCAAGGGCTTCGCCGACAAGGTCGTGCTGCTCCTTCACAACACGTCGAAGGTCGAGGGAGAGCCGTACCCGAATCTCCTGCGAGAGAAGGGTGGGAATGGATTCCCGACCGTGTCCTTCATGGATCACACCGAGCGGGTGCTCTACCAACAGCCGTTCAAGAAGTTGGACCTGCCCGAACTCGAGAAGTCACTTTCGAGACTTCAGAGTTGGAAGGCACTCAAGACCCTCGACGAGGGCGATGGGCAGAACGCGTGGGCGCTGTTCCTGATGGAGATGGACTTCGGCATGCATGAGTTCGAGGGGGCCGCCGCGCAGATGAAGAAACTGGGCGACAAGATCACGGCCAAGGACAAGAAGTGGCTCACGCCGAAGATGGTGGAGCTGGAGTTCCTCTCGCACCTGAAGACCATCGACGTTGCGAATCAGAAGACGCTGGTCGCCGCGGGCGCGAAGTTCGTCGGCATGATGGAGAAGGACCGCATCCCGCAGGGTGACCAGAAGACGACGTTCTGGCAGGGTGCCCTGAAGTACGCCCACTCGAAGATGGACGTCGATCTCTTCGAGAAGGTCCTCAACCGTGGCAAGAAGGAACTCGTCGGCGACTTCCGGCTGCAGCGCTATCTCAAGAACGTCGAGAAGCAGCTCGAGCAGATGAAGAAGGCGAAGGAGTCGGTTCGATAGCTGACAGGCCCAACCGTAGTCGTCTACTTCTGAGTAGGGGCCCGCGGCCCGACGTCGGACTCCATTCGGGTGATCTTGCCCTCTTCGAACCACATTCGGGCGAAGCCGCGTCTGCGCTTGCCGTCCTTGCCGGTGCGCAGGATCCAGGCCCTCACGTCGAAATCGCCGCCGCGGCGGGTGTTCAACTCGCTGCCGCGCGGGACCGGTCGAGAACTCGGTGAGTCGTAGAGCGACCAGAGCACGCCGAACGCCTTGGCCGCGTCCATCGCATCGGTGCGTTGGAGATCCCCGATTTCTTCAGTGAGCAGCCTGTTCCACGACGCCTTCTTCCCGGGGTGGAAGATCGAGGCCTTGCCTTCGAATTGACGGAAGAAGACGACGCCGTTCTTCCCGCGCGCCGCGAAGAACCTGCTGCCCAGGTGGGTCTCCAGCGCGTTGTCCGAGATCGGCGCGAGCGAGTCGGGTTTGCCCAGGTTGATGCAGGCCTTGTCCGTGGTCAGGAGTTTCTCGATCTGCCCGCGGATCGATCCGGTGACCTCTGTTCCCGGCGAGTAGCTCTGGAGTTCGTAGACGTGTCGACTCGCGCCGGTGGAATACCGGACGACGCGCTTGATGATGCCGGTGCCGCGCGATAGCCACATGGTCTCGTTCGTGTTGCCGAACATCTGGCTCTTCATCTTGAACTCGAGTCGGATCGCGTCGAACGTGCCGGCTGGCACCGTGACCTTCTCACTCATCGCCTCGATGCTGCCTTCGTAGTGCTTCGCGAGCTCTCGCTTCTTCGGGTAGTCGGCCGATCCCTCGGTCGACATGGAACCGGTCTCGGTCCATTTCCATTTCGTGGAGATCCCGAGTGGGCCAGGGATGAGTTTTGTCGGTTGCCGCGGCGTCACACCGCGCATGCCGCCGAGATAGCGGTTGCTGAATCTGTAGATGCCGTCCTTGCGCGCGGCCCAGTATTGCCACGACCGGTAGGTCCCCCGGAGCGTCCTCACTTCCCAGCAGAGATCCTCGGCGGACTGATCGATCGCGACGTCGAGGCCGCTCGTCGGACTAGGGCCTTTGCCGACATGGACCTGTCGGACGCAGCGCCACTCCATCGCGATGGGCTGGCGGTCGTCGACCTTGAGGCTCCAGTTCCACTTCGCCCCGGGGGCGAGGGGAAGGAACGCGATCATGCTGTTTGGCGGCGGGGTCTTGGCCTTGGCTCGGGGAGTGCCCTGGGCGACCGCTGGGATGGCAGCGCAGACCAGCAGGCCTGCGGTGACGACCGCGCGGCGGCGACTCGTGGTGATCGGCATGCAAAGAGCATATCGTCTCCTGTGTGTTGAAGATCGGTGACCTTGAGATCGAGATGCCCGCGGTGCAGGCGGCGCTCAGTGGCTACAGCGACCTGGCGATGCGTCGGGTGGCGCGGGCACACGGTGCGGCGTTCTGTTTCAACGAGGTCGTCGTCGATCGGCTCGTGCTCCAGAAGGGCAAGCTGAAGCGCCGCATCCTCGATCTCTCCAAGGACGACCACCCGGTCGGTGGTCAGATCATGGGGACGGACCCGGTCGTGTTCGGCGAGGCGGCGGCGCGAATGGTGACCGCGGGGTATGACCTCATCGACATCAACTTCGGTTGCCCGGTGAACAAGGTGATGGGACGGTGTCGAGGTGGCTATCACCTCAGTCAGCCGTCGGTAGCCCTTGACATCGTCAGGAGCGTGTTCGAGACGGTCGACGGTCGCGTGCCCGTGACCGTGAAGATGCGACGGGGAATCGACGACACTGCGGAGTCCGAGAGGAACTTCTTCAAGATCCTCGATGGAGCCTTCGCGATCGGCGTCGACGCGGTGACGGTTCACGGTCGCACGGTGCGGCAGAAATACGTCGGCCCGAGCAAGTGGGATTTTCTCACGAAGGTCAAGCGTCACGTCGGCGACCGCGTCGTGCTGGGGAGTGGCGATCTGTTCACGCCCGAAGACACGCGCACGATGATGGAGCGGACCGGAGTCGATGGCGTGACGCTCGCGCGCGGTTGCATCGGGAACCCGTTCTTGTTCGAGCAAACGCGTTCCGTCCTGGCCGGCGAAACTCCGCGCCAGCCGACGAAGTCCGAACAGCGCCGCGCGATCGCCATGCACTGGCACCACGCCCGCGAAGTGTACGGTGACGCGCTGGGTCTTCGGAGAACGCGCACGCACGCGATCAAATACGCGCAGATCCATCCAGACCCCGAAGCCGTGCGCAACGCCTTCGTCCGGATCCGCAACCCCGAGGACTTCGAAGCCGTCCTCGACAATTGGTACTAGGAATCGATGTGAACCCGCGTGAAGAGGCCGTCGGCGGCCCACTCGCGGAACCAGCGCTGGAAGTCCTCGTCGTGGTCGCCCTGAGAGATGATCGCGTCGCCGAGAGGCGTGCCCTCGCGTAGCGCTTCCAGGATCCGGAACATGGGACGAGGCAGGTTCAGGCGCCAAACCCGGAATTCCTTGCGGTAGATCGCGAGGAAGGACTTCTCTCGCACTGGTGCTTCCTCCGCGATCGTGGGAGGAGAACCTTCGTCGTAGACCGTCTGCAGGTAGCGATTGACCGGATAGCTCGACTCCAGCAAGCGGAGGGACGGGTTCGTTTCGAATACCGCGCCGGTGTGCTGTTCGGGAGTCGCTTGCCGCAAAGACTCCATGTCGATCTGCTCGAACTCCGGCGCATCGAACGCCTCCGTGATGAATACCTCGAGTTGCGCGAGGTCGCGACCGGTGAGATCCTGGAGGTTCATGAATACCGAGACGGGTGAAGTTCGGTGACGCTCGCCAATCTAGTGCTCGATCGGGACGTGGCAGCCGTCCTTGCCGCTGCACGCGTTCTTACCTGCGCAACCGCCCGCGCTCTTGCAGCCGCCCTTGTTCTTGCACGAGTTGAGACCGGCGCACGCGTGTTTCTCGAGTCCGCTTTCCGAGACGGTCTTCGTGCTGGGCTCGGCCTTCTCCGCGGGGTCACCCTTGCCGGAACCCAGGGGTTGGGCCTTCTTCCCGGGATCGGTCTTGGCTGGGTTGGTCTTGGCTGGGTCGGCCTTCGGATCTTCCGACGAGCAGCCGCCCATGATCAAGCCGGAGACGGCGGCGGCGAGGATGGAGGACTTGGTCTTGTTCACCGCGGTATCTAATGTGGGTCGAGCGATGGTCGCCCAAGGCTGAATCCAAAGCCAGCGTCCGTTTTACGCGCCGGTAGACCCTCGTTTTTCCCATGACCTGCCCACTGACTCGAGGTTTGCCATGATCCGTCCCGCCCGACCCGACGACGTCGAATCCATCCTCGGTCTGATCCGCGAGCTCGCCGTGTACGAAGAGCTCGAGCACCACATGGACGTAACCGCGGACGCGTTGCGAGAGGACCTGTTTGGTGGATCACCTCGTTGTGAGGCGCTCATCGCCGAGGCGGACGACGGGACCACCGCGGGCTATGCCCTGTTTTTCCCGACCTACTCTTCTTTCAAGACTCGTCGTTGCCTCCATCTCGAGGACGTCTACGTCACCCCCGACGCCCGGGGGAGGGGTCATGGCAAGGCGCTCCTGGCGACCGTAGCCACCATCGCCCGGAACCGAGGCTGTCCGCGGCTCGACTGGAACGTCCTCTCGTGGAACCAACCTGCCATCGACTTCTACGGGGAACTCGGCGCCGAAGTGCTGTCGGACTGGTGGCTTTGCCGACTCGAAGGCGACTCACTGGTTCGCGTCGCGAGCCTTGCTGATAAGATTGAATGACTCCCTGTTTCCATTTCGCGCGCCATGCACCGTTCCCATCGCTTGACCGCCCTCACCCTTATGGTCGTCGCGGGCTGCAGCGGCGGCGCTGGCACAGGTGGAGTTTTGGTGACCCCGAACACGGCGCTGCGGTCCGAAGGCGCGCGCACCGCCGGTGGCGAGGCAGATGCGTTCGCAGCGGCGTTGTTGTTGAGTGCCGGCATCCCCGCCGATCGCATGGGCCGTGCGAAGCTGTCGATGACCGACACGGCGCTGCGCGCCAAGCTCATCGCCATGAGCGTGTCGCATCTCCAGGCGAGCGGGCTCACTGCTGGTAACGGCGCCGGTCAGATGGGCTCCGCGTTGGTGCGTCGACTCGCTGCGGAACCGGGAGCTCCGGTAGATCGAAACGGCAATGGCACGAACCTCGACGAGGTCCTCGCCATCCACTACGACCACATCGCGCAGACAGCCGGTGGCGTGCTGCCATCGGTCCTCCGCCCGATCCTCTTCCCGTGGCGGGACGGTAGCGCGGACTTCGCGAGCCGCGCGGATCCGACATCGCCCTCGGAGCCGACCAGGCCCGGTCAGACAGGGCGGATCGACATGGCGCAGGTCGGTCATGCCATGCTCGCGCGGTTGATGCTCGGCAGCGCGATGCTGCGGGAGAACCCCGACGGCAAGATCGCGTCGATTCCCGACCGCCAGATCCTGGCGCTGCTCCTGTTGCACCAGGTCGTGGCGATGGAGGAGACGCTGTTCACCAACCTGTTCATGGATGGCGCGGTGTTGACTGGTTTGCGGTTCCCCACCGACTACGACCCCGCGCAACGCAAGGTCTGGGTGCCTCAGGCGATCGACGTTAGCGAGGACCCGAAAGTCCCTGGGCTCGTGATCGCGTACTCGATCCGCGATCGGTCCAGCAATCTCGAAGCGCTCGCGTCCCTCATGCGTGTCGGCGGGGAGTTGTCGTTCCTCGCTTCGGATGAGAATCCCGACGAAGGGGTGCGCGAAGTGTTCCGCGGACGACCGTTCGGTCCATTGCCGAAGGCCCTCGGAGAAGAAAAGGGTGGGGCCGACAATCAAATCATCACGTGGGATGACGGGCCCAGCCGGATCCTGAAGTTGCAGTGTGTCGGTTGTCACGACTCGAGCTACAAACCGGAACCGGGACTGTTCGCTGCGGATTCCTACGACAACGTGCACAAGGGCAGCCGCAACGCCCGTCCGGAATCGAAGACACCGATCATCACGCGTGGTGACCCGTCGAAGAGTGTTCTCTACTACATCCTGCTCAGGGCTCCACCGTTTCCCTTCGTTCAGATGCCGCAGGGTTCGGCCATGCCGAAGCGGGACATCGACGTGATCAAGAAGTGGATCGAGGACGGGGCGCGGAACACGGTGGCCGGGCCGCCTCGAATCGGCATCGACCTGGCGGAGACGATGTTCAAGAACTTCGTCGCGATGCACGTCGGTCCGAAGGGTGAGATGTTCGAGCGGCACGACGGCGAAAGCCCGGTGCCGTTCACGAATCCGGTCGCGACTGGCGCTGCGTTGCAGGCGCTCGCGTCGCTGTCTCACCTCGCCGGCGAGATCTCCGACTGGAAGACCGTTCTCGAACAGGTCGCTGAGTTTGCCCACGACAACCTGACGAACGCGAAGGGCGAGGTTGTGCGCAGCTTCGACATCGCGAACGGCACGGCGTCGGGGACAGCCGATCTGCTCGGACACGCACGCATGACGGCAGGTCTGTTGGCGGCGAGTCGCGTGCTTGGGTCCGCGAGTTTTGCTGCTCGGGCCGAAGCGCTGGCGAAGCGGTTGATCACGGGTTTCTTCGACCCCGGAAGGGCGACCTTCCGCAGCGAGGTCGGCGTCGCCGGCGCCCGCTACACACCGGTGGTCGTCGCGTCCGTGGTCGACGCGTTGCGTGAGATGGCGGAGGCGAGCATCGTGGGGGCCGTGGTGACATTCGAAGGTTTCATGAAGGCTCTGGTCCCGGTGATGGTGTTCTCGGAGCTGTCGGGCACCGGCGAGATTCTGGGCGACGGTATCGCGGATACCGACTCGAATGGCATCCGGGAACCTGCGCTGGCTGGTGGAGAGTTTGGGCGCGCCCCGGTGTTCACCGGCGAGATCAAGGACGGCGTCTACGCGCCGCCCGCCGATGCGGTGATCACGTGGTCGAAACACATCCAACCGCTGTTCCGTGCAAGTTGTGGCCGTTGCCACATGAACGGGTCGTCGCAGGGGGACGGGTACCTCCTGGACACGCCTGCGTTGCTGCGAATGACGATCAACGCGAAGAACCCGATGGCCATGATCGTGCCGGGAGACCCCGACAATTCGTATCTCTACCGCAAGCTCGTCGACCGCAGACCGGCATTCGGCGTGCAAATGCCGGAACAGCAGCCGCCCCTCGCAGAGCACGGCAAAGTGCTGGTGCGGCGATGGATTCTCGAGGGCGCGACGCGTCGCTAAGCCGGATTAGGACTCGGGCGTGCGGACGGGTACGCTGTCGGCATGTACGCCAAGCGCCGGCAGCGCCTCCTCTCGAAGCTGGGAGATGGTCTGCTCATCCTTCCGACTGCGCCGCACTCGATCCGAAATGGTGACGTGCATTACTCCTTCAGGCCGGGAAGTGACCTGCACTACCTGACGGGGTTCGGTGAGCCTGACACCGTCTTGGTCGCATGGCGGAAGGGTGCGAATTCCCATCGCAGCGTGCTCTTCGTGCCGCCGCGGGACAAGACGCGGGAGACCTGGGATGGGCCGCGGGCAGGAGTGCGCGGGGCGATGAAGAAGCATGGCGTCGACGAGGCGTATCCCGTGAACGAGTTGTGGATACGGTTGCCTGAATTGTTGGAAGGGCATCAGCGGGTGTTCCACACGCTCTTCGCCGACGAGAAGTTCGATGCCAGACTCAGAGGAGTCTTTGGCAAGTTCGCGATGAAGCATCGGCGCTGCAATCCGCCGGCGCATCCGGGAATCGTAGACCCACGACCGGCGCTCGCCGAGCGCCGGCTGATCAAGGATGCTGCGGAGATTGCCCTGATGGAAGAGGCCGCGCGGATCTCCGTGCGCGGCCATGTGCGGGCGATGGCGGGGGCGCGCGCGGGGATGCACGAGTACGAAGTGCAGGCGATCGTCGAGTCAGAGTTCCGCAGCCAGGGGTCGCGGCGCAACGGCTATGAGTCGATCGTGGCCAGCGGCGCCAATGCCTGCATCCTGCACTACATCAACAACGACCGGAAGATCCGGCGAGACGAGTTGCTGCTGATCGACGCCGGGGCGGAGTTTGAGCAGTACACGGCGGACATCACGCGGACGTTCCCGGTGAGCGGCACGTTTACGGACTCGCAGCGGGCGGTCTACAACGCAGTTCTCGTGGCACAGAAAGCGGGCATCAACGCGGTCAAGCCAGGTGCTCCGTGGGACGCGCCGCACAAGACGTGCACGCGTGTCCTGACGCGCGAGCTCAAGAAGATCGGTCTGCTGCGCGGCGACCTGAAGAAGTTGGTCGCGAAGGGCGCCTGTCGCAAGTGGTTCATGCACGGCACGACCCACTGGCTTGGCATGGACGTGCACGACGTCGGCACCTACGAGGACGAGAAAGGCAAGCCTGCGCGCTTCCGTGCCGGAATGGTCCTCACCGTCGAGCCCGGCCTCTACTTCAACCGCGACGACAAGTCGGTCCCGCCCTCGTTCCGCGGTATCGGTATCCGCATCGAAGACGACGTCCTCGTCACGCGCACGGGCCGCCGCGTCCTAACCGCCGCCGTCCCCAAGGAGATCCGCGACGTGGAAGCGGCCTGCAACGCAAACGGCACCTGATCGGAACTAGCCCCTGAGTTCGCTTCCGATGGTGTACTTGGAGAACCGCGTGGCGCGGATTGGGCAGTCTGAGAGTGCGCGGACGGCGAGGTCCCGGTCGCCGGACTCACACTTGAGTTCGAGCACGTGGACTTCGGGGAGGTTCAGGCGCCGCGTGATGTTCGGGAGGGAGCCGCGCATCTGGTCGAACATCTCCTGGTCGGAGTCGAGTGTGATGCGGATTCTCCGGTCGTATGACTCGAAGTAGCGGCGTGAGTACCGATTGATGAGGACGGGTTCGCCGTGCTCGTCGAACGGGATCCGTGTGGCGACCGGAATAGCTCGCCGTAGGTTGCGCTGAAAGTCTCGCCAACGGTCGCCTTCGCGATAGGGATCGAACTCGACCCGGTAGTTGTCTTTCCATCCCAGCGCCGCGCGCTTGTTCTTGAACTCGAGAGTTCCCGCCTTTGGCAACAGGCTGTCGCCGTACCATCGGTAGCGGACCTTGCTCCGATTGCTGATGCCGGCGAGGTTTTCGCCGAACGCTGAAAGCTCCCGCGTGTCGAAGTAGACGTTGTTGATCCTTCGCGGCGGATACGCGGTCCTGAATCCCTGGCTGTGTGCCTTCACCCACACCATCACTCGTGAATCGAAATGCGCCGGGTAGGTGAACTTGACCTCGAATCGCATCGCCTGCCGTTACTTCTCCTTCCGCATGGGGCCGACCGTGTAGAGCGCGTCGACATTGACATCGACCGGCGGGATCATCTTGCCGTCCACCTCGATCGAGCTGCCCTTCTGCGCCCTGAAGGACACGGCAGCCCCTTCGATTCTCAGTCTTGAGGCGGTCACGTGGCCGAAGCCGTACTCGGGTTTCTTCATGTAGGCGATCACTGCGAAGAACTTGATGTCCCCGAATGTCGAGTTCGAGATCGTCACCTTGGAGCGATCCTTGCTCGCGAGACCCGTGCCCGTGTTCGAGATGTGCACGTCATCGACCGTCAACGTGCTCCCTTCACCGGACGAGATTGCCTTGTCCGTTATCTGGTCGAACCGCATGCCGCGCAAGTCGAGCGTCGTGCCGCTGACATCCACTCCGTCGCCTTGGGTGTCGCGCACGAGCCCGCCGCGCACCGAACCCGTGCAGAAGTCCATGTCGATCGCGTCCGACTTGCATCCCTCGATGGTGACGCTTTCGAGCACGACGTCGCAGCGGACCAGATTCAGCATGTCCTCCGACTTGCTGTTCTTGAACGTGCAGTTCACGAACTTCACCTTGCTCTGGTAGAACATCACGCTGCCCGTCGGCATCCAACTTCCGAACGCGAGTCCGCGGGTGTCGTGCACGCGCACGTGCGTCCACACCGATTCTTCGGCGGCGTCGAGCACCGCCATCCCTGGGAAGTCGACCTGTGTTGGTCCGATATCGATGGGGTCGGTCGCCGTGCCCATCATGTGCACCGGGCCACGCGCGAGCAGGAACGCCCCTGTCCTGAATCGAAGTTGCGTGCCCGGCGCCACAGTCAACCGCACTCTCCGAGGCAGGATCAGGGGCGACTTGATCCGAATCTCTCCAGGGCCGAGTTTCGCCGTGTTGCCGTCCCGGACGACGTAGCGGTGTTTCGCGAGCAATTCACTCCATGTCACCTCGGGCAGTACCGGCGCTGTCGCCTTCGGGCTGTAGCGCTTCGCCTTGAGTGTTTTCTTCGTCAGCTTCGTGATTGGATAGCCCACGATGTTTGCCGTCACGTAGGTCTTGATCGGGGTGGCGACGTCTTGCCCTTCCAGCTGAATCTGAATCGGCGTCGGGGCCGCCATTCCGTGCGTCGGCGGCAGGATGAAGGGGACCTTCACCGACATCTTCACCGCGGACGACTCGAAAGTGATGTCCGTCACGTTCAGCGGGTAGGGAACGAGGTTGTAGATCTCCAGCTGTTGCCCATCGGTGGTCGGTTGCACGAACGCGTGCATGAGCACCGGGTAGTTCGGCGGCATCAACGGCATCGAGCGGAAGTTGTTCTCGTCGATCCTCGCCAGGCGCTCCGCCCGTATTCGATAGAACGCGAACCCGACATCGCGAATGAGCGGAAACTCCTGGTGCAGGATCTTGTGCAGTTCCTTCTCCCGCGCCGCGTACCGTTCCCATGTCACGGTCTTCGCGTGCTCGGTGCTGATGCGACGCAATTCGCGCAGGAAAGGCCCGCGAATCCGAGGATCCTCCAACCAGTCCGCGGTCATGTTGTCGATGGCCCGGTAGGCGCTGACCAGCAGCGACGGGATGTACATGAATGCCGCGTCCTGCAAGTTGCAGTCGAACGCGATCGGCTCGAGCAATCCCGTGATCGGATTGAAGTAGAATCGGATGTTGTTCCACGAGAGCGTGTGCTCGGCGCCCCAGATTTCCGCGACCGCGAGAAAGCGCGCGGTGACCTTCGGGTCGAAGACAGCTGATGGTGCGAGGTCCCTGCTGAGGAATCCGCGGAGCAGGCCCACCGCGGTCTGCAGATCTCGGGCGAGGTTCGGCGTCACGGAGACCTTTCCGCTCTGGAACGGCGTAACCAGCGGGTACGGGGCGCTGAAGTCGACGGTCTGTCCCATCAGCACGATGGTCCGCCATTTGAGCGATTCGTCGAAGCGGACGATTACGCTCTCCCGTCGATGTTGGGACTCGAGGAGCTCCTTCGAGAAGTGTTCCTCGAGCGCCATGATGCCCTTGTCGCGTCCGTTGATGACGACGCGCACGAACTCGTAGCGTGGCGCGAGCACACCTTCACGTCGCATGTGTTCGAGAATGAGATTCTCGTGGGCGTAGCCGCGAACCTTGGGGTGCTGGATCGAAAACACCCGCATCCCGAGGATTTGGTCGTCGCCGGACACTCTCACGCGGAAGGACCACTTGTCGCCCCTGAGGTGGTCGATGAAGTCACCCTTCAGCCGAATCTTCGCGCGGACCTTCTTGCGGCGCGTGCCGTTGGTCACGCGGATATCCGTGGGGACGAAGTCGCCGGGCTCCTGGACCAGGTAGCCCTTCTCGAGAGCCTCGTTTCGCTTGACGGCCAGCTGGCCGATGTTCTTCCGCCGGAGGTCGAAGTGCAGCGTCGGGATCGTCGGTGCGTCGGTCGCCGCCTCGCGCTGCTTACCCCACGCGCCCCACACGCGACGGAAGTTGTCGGTCAGCCCGCTTCCTTTCGGCACGTCGCCGCCCATCTCCACGATGCGCTCCGCGTAGTGACTGTTGGCCCATTGGTACGCGGCGACGGTCGCGCACGAGACGACGGCGAAGCCGAGGCTGATGCTGAATGTCAGGCGGCGTGAGCGGGTGACCTCTCGCTTCTGCACGGCGACCTTCATCGGTCCATCACACGCTCGGTAGACGGTTCTGATCGATGACGGTCACGTTCGCGCCGGGGCAGTCTTGCGTCAGTTGTGCCAACATGTCCGAGAGCTGATCGATGTTCGCGAGATCGACGAAGAACGTCGCGTCCAGGCGATCGGCGGCGCGATCGATCCGGCGCAGGTCGTTGTCGTCCGCGTGTGCCCCGATGATCTTGCTGATCGCATCCAGTGGTCTTTTCTGATCCGAGGGGTGCGCCCACTCGATCGACAGGAACAGCCCTTTGCCTCGCTTGTCGCGGCGGGTCCAGTGGATCACCGCCATCGCGAGCAGAATCGCGAGCCCCGCGACGGTCGTTGGTTGCCACATGTCGGCACCGAATCCAATCCCGAGTCCGATCGCCAGGAAGAGGTAGGCGAGTTCTTCGGGCTCCTTGATCGGTGTTCGGAAGCGGACGATCGAGAGCGCGCCCACGAGTCCCAGGCCGAGCTGCCACGAGTGCTTGACGATGCCGATCACGAGGATGGTCGTCATCAGGATCATCGGGAATGTGCGGCTGAACTCCCGGCGGTTCGACAGGCTGGAGCCGAACATCCGGAAGTGCCAGGCGAGGAGCACCGCCGCGATGAATCCCATACCGAGATTGGCGAGGAGGCTCTGCCAGGTGGTGGCTTCGAAGTGCTCCCGGACGTGGTCGCGGACCTGATCCAGGGGGTGTTGAGTGGACTGGGGCACGGGCGAGAAGTTTAGGGTCGAGTGCAGCAGAAGCCGTCGGTTGCCGATGAAACTCTAACCTGACCGCAAGGCGTCAGAGTCCACCGAAACCGTCCCACGACCGCTGGTCCCGACCGGTGTTCGCGGCCTTCGTTGCCATCGGCGGTTCGCCGATGGGGGGTCGGGTCGGGTGCAGATCCCGGCCAACTGGGGGTGTGGTAGGCTTTTGCGCTGGACAGGATGACCCCGGACAGTGCTTCCGGCTCCGTTCTTCCGGTACTAGAATGCTACCCGACCTCGCCTCTAAAGAACTCCTCGCCCACTCGCGCCGGATGCCTGGACCGACAGGGTTGCAGGACGTCGCCGTCTCGCCCGAGAACGCACACCCAGGACTCAGCACTCGATGAAGGTTGTTCTGTCGTCGGTGTCCTTTGCGACACCCTACACCCCGCAACTGCGGTTTCTCTCGCTCGGGTATCTCCACGCGATCGCGCACGAAGACGAGGTCATCGGTCCCAAGACCGAGATTGTCCACAACTACTACGACCCGTCGTTGCGCAACGCCGACCAGATCGCTGAGTCGATCGCGCGGGACGAACCGGACGTCGTCGCGTTCACCTGCTATGTCTGGAACGCGCCGGACAACTTCTTGATCTGCGAAGCACTCAAGAAGCGACTGCCCGACGTGGTCATCATCCTTGGCGGTCCCGAGGTGTCGTACCACTACAACAAGTTGCTGGATCAGCACCCGTACGTCGACTTCATCGGAGTTGGTGAAGGCGAGCACACGTTCCGTGAATTCCTTCGGGCGCTGGTCACGGACCGCCGCGCAGACTTGCAAACGATCGCCGGCCTCGCGCAGCGCAAGGATGGCAAGCCGTTCCTCCCGGCGCCCCGGGCGTACGAGAAGGACCTGGACCAGTTTCCGTCCCCTTACATCACCGGCGTGCTCGATGTCTGCGGGGTTCGCGGCGGCGTCAACTACCAGACGGCGCGCGGTTGCCCGTTTGTCTGCACCTACTGCGATTACGGACGCAATCAGCCCTACTTCGAGTTCTCTATGGAGAGGGTGCGCGCCGAGTTCGAGATCTTCAAGTCGATGAAGGCTCGGATCCTCTTCAACACGGACCCGACGTTCAACTACAGCCGCAAGCGCGCGGAGGGAATCCTCCAGCTCGGCATCGATCTCGAGATCAAGGCGATCCACTGGTTCGAAGTCTTCCCGACCTTGATCACCGACGACCTCGTGGAACTCGTCAAGAAGTCGTACCTGTCGTTCATCGGTTGCGGCATCCAGACGTGCACAGAGCACACGATGCGCAACATCCGCCGGGTTTGGCGCCCCGCGAAGGTCGCGCCTGTCCTCGACAAGCTCGCCTACAAGAAGAACATCATCCTCTCCTACGAGATCATCATGGGTCTCCCGGGGGACGACGTGCAGGCCTACAAGGACACGATGTCCTGGACCTACAAGCGCCAGCCGGCAGACATCAAGTCGTTCAACCTGGCGATCCTGCCGCGCACGCCCCTCGAGAAGGAAGTCGAGAAGTGGGACATCAAGTACGACCCCGATATCGGTCACGAGATCATCTCGACGCAGGACATGGACAACGTGCAGATCTTGATCGGCAAGGCGATCAACGACTGGCACCGTCTGCTGCAGAGTGTGTTCTTCCGGCTCTGCAAGCTCATCGACGAGCCGGCCGGTGAGGTGATCGAGAAGTGGGCCTGGCGCATCCACGAAGCGGGCTACCACGAGCACATCGGGGACCTGCAGGTGCACCGGATCCCGGGCGAGTTGATCGAGGCGCTGGCGGAGCTCTTCGAGAAGTTCTCCGCCGAATTGTTCGCGGCGCAAGGTATCGCGGACGTGTCCGCGCAGTTCCGAGACCTGGTGCGGTACCACTTCTACCGGCGTAGCCGAACGTGGGCGAGCGTGTTCTTCGCGGACGTCCGCGACGTCTACTTCAACGAGCCGTACCCGGAGTTGCACCGCGTGTTCACTGCCGAGAAAGACGCGCTCGTTCCCGCGAACGGGACAGTTGGGGACGAAGTGCCGACGTTCGGGGGCAACGTGGACCAGCAGTACTTCCAGTTCAACATGCACGATCTGTACCCCACGATGACGATCGAGGAAATCGTGGCGGTGAAGCCGAGGAACACCGATTATCTGTTCTTCATGACTCCGGACACCGGCGCCGGATGTGGCATCGTCGTCGACGAGATCTCCCGTGGGTTCGTGGAGCTCGTCGATTCGGAGCGCACGGTGGCCGAGATCGGCAAAGAGATGGGCCAGACCCTGGGCGAGGACGCTGCGAAACTCGTGCCCCGGATCTACGAATCGCTGAAGGTAGCGGGCCTGTTCGACCGGCCTCGTTTCCTGACGGAGTTTGAAGACGGAACGATTTCCTGGCGGAGTTGCTTCCCAGAGGTCTATCGGGCATACCACTAGCCCCTAATATCCACTAACTCGTTGGCGCCTCTAGCGTCCCACGCTCATCGCCTGATTCACTTTGTTCGACCTGAAGCAGATCGGTACTCATTACCGCAAGGTGATCGAGCAGAAGACGGACGAATACTACGAGCGATTCGATCCGTTCATTCTCGACAAGCGACCGATGGTCGCGAAACTCGTCGCGAAGACTTTCGAAGAGAACTTTCCCGAGACCGTGCCCGCGCTACTCGACGTGGGATGTGGGACTTGCTTCTACTTTCCACTGCTGTCGAAGCACGCGGAGAAACTCACGGGCGTCGACCTCTGCATCCCGATGCTCGACGTCGCCCAGGAGCTCATCGAAGCCAAGGGCCTGAAGAACTGCGAGATCCGGCAATCGTCCGCACTCGAGTTGCCCTTCGAGGAGAACACGTTCGATGTCGTCCACTCGTGGGACTTCCTGCACCACGTTCCAGACGTCCCGAAAGCGCTCTCCGAGGTCCGGCGAGTCCTCAAGCCGGAGGGTCGCTACATCGCTGTCGAACCCAACCTGGTGAACCCGAGCATCCTCTGGTACCACGTACGTCGAAAGGTCGAATGGGGGTTGCTCAAGCAGAATCAGTTCTCTCTTCCCGGCATTCTGCGCAAGGACTTTGATGTTTCGATCCGCTACGACAACACGATCATCAGCTTCCTCAACGAGCGCACGAAGTTGATCTGGAAGGCGGCGAACGCGTTCACGAGTATCTGGCCGACGAAGTACTTGTCGTTCCGATACATGATGACCTGCACGAAGAAGGGATAGACTGAGGTCAGGAGAGGCTAGGATCTCCGCCTCAGCGGAAGCTGAGGTTCCCGAGCATCGAGCCCCACTCTCGGCAGGTGCACTTCACTTCGGATGGTTCGCGTCTCGTCACGGTCGTCGCGAACGAACACCTCATCGTCTACCGCCTCGACTACAAGGTCCGGATGCGGGACCACCGTCACAACATCTCCGCGGTGAGTTTCCATCCCGACGGGAAGAAGTTCGTCTCCGCGTCCAACGACGGAACGGTGCGGCTCTACAACACCCGCGGCCCGAGCAAATATGCCGTGATCACGGGCCACGAAGGCGCGGTGACCGTCGCGGAGTTCAGTCCGGACGGCAACACGCTCCTTACCGCTTCGCTCGATGGCACTCTGCGGTTGTGGTCCATGGACCACATGGTTTTGGCGATGCGGCGGTTGTCTCGGGACATGACAAAGAGCGAGAAGGTCAAGCTCGGTCGGGACCTGGCCGGGAACTTAGTCGTCGCGAGGCCGACAGGCCGTCGGATTCCGTCACGCACCGGCGTCCGAGTTGCGATACACTCACACACGTGACCATGTCATTTGTGACGTCCAAAACGTGCCTGATCCTGGTGTGGGCTTGTTTCGCCGTGGGGGTGTCAGTCCTCGTCTCGTGTGGCGGAGGAGGTGACGGACGACTCGTCGTCGATCCGCCGAAGCTGCAGTCGCTGAACTTCCAGGGATCGCCGCAGAGCGGTCTTGCCGGTCGTCCTTTCGAAGCGCCGATCCAGGTCGCGGTGGTCGACAAGGAGCAGGGGCCGTCTGACGTCGATGTCACGGTCTCGATTCGGCTCGAGGGTGCGCCGGCAACCAATCTTCGAGGGACACTGGAACGTCCGTTGGTGAACGGAGTCGCCACGTTCGATGATCTCACCATCGACCGACACGGGCAAGATCTCACGCTCGTCGCCTCCGCGGAGTTGTCGACGCAGTCGTTGTCCGTCACGAGTCTGAAGTTCTCGCGCGGCGTGAAGGCAGGGAAGCGGCACGTCATCTTGATGATCGCGGACGGGTGGGGATACCCGGAGATCGCGGCAGGGGCGAGTTTCTCGGGGCAGCGACCGCCGTATGCGAACCTGTCGTCGTTCGCCATGTCTACCTGGGACGTCGACGTCAAGGCCTTCAATGGAGACTCCGGCTACGACCCGAAGCGAGCTTGGGAGGATTTTGGATACCTTGTGCAATCCGCTACCGACAGCGCGTCATCCGCGACGGCGATGTACACGGGTGTGAAGACCAACAGCGGTCGCATTTCTGTCGGTCCCGGCGCGGCTCGCGAGCGGCTCCAGACGATCGGAGATCTCGCCAGGATGAACGGAGTCGGTGTGGGAGCGGTGACCAGCGTTCCGATATCTCACGCGACGCCCGCGGCTTTCGTCGCGCACAACGATTCGCGGGCATTCACCCGACCGATTACCGATGAGATGCTGTTTGGGGATCCCGCGACGACCGGGGGTCCTGTCGGCGCGCACGGGCCGTCACCGATCCTGCCGGACGTGCTCATCGGGGGCGGACATCCGGTGACGGGTGGAAACCACTACGTTTCGTTCGCGCAGTTGGTAAAGGCGCGCGCGTCGGGGTGGATGGTCGTGGACCGTTGGGGTATCGATGGCGATACGCGCAAAGGCACGCCGGCCCGATTGATCGCGAAGGCAGCTCAGGCTGATCGGTTGTTCGGATTGTTCGGTTCGTTTTTCGGCAACATCCCATACCGGTTGCACGACGGCTCCGGGCAGGATCCGGAAGAGCCTACCCTCGCCCAGATGTCCAAGGCGGCTCTGCTCTCTCTCGAGCGGCAGTCGAAGGGGTTCTGCGTGGTGATCGAAGGCGGCGCGATCGATTGGGCCGGACACGCGAACAACATGAGCCAGATGATCGGGGAGATGGTCGGGTTCAACGATGCGGTCCGTGAGGTCATCCGTTGGATCGAAGATCCCAGCAATGGCAGCGACTGGAACAACACGCTGCTGATCGTCACGGGTGATCACGAGACGGGATTGTTGACCGCCGGCCCTCGCTTCTTCCCCGACAAGCCGCTGGGCGAGGTGACGGACGCGCGCATTCGTGCCGAAACGTATGACTACAACTACGGCGTGGTGGCGAGCTGGGACGATGCCAACGGCAACGGTCGGATCGACTACGAAACGAGTGAAGAAGAGATCTACTGGGCGTGGAACACGACCGGCCACTCGAACTGCCTGGTCCCCTGCTACTTCAAGGGGATGGCCAGTGAGCGTTTCAAGGACTTCGTGGTGCAGAAGGACCCGGTGCGTGGCGACTACATCGACAACACCGCGATCTACAAGGTGATGCTCGAAGCCCTCCGCCGCTAACGTTTCGTGATGTGGTCGCTGAGTTGGCGCGTGAGAGTGCCGATTCCGGCGCCTTCGAGGTTGCACATCACCGCGACGACGACGTGTTCGTCGGGGCGGATGATCAGCATCGTGTTCACGCGGGGTTGCCCGCCGCTGTGGCCCACGACGCGTGGTTTGTCGGCCTTCACGATGCGAAAGCCGAGTCCGTAGGGGATCGGTTTGCCGGCGTTCGTTGTCGCGCGTCTCCACATCTTGTCGACGGTCTCCTTCTTCAACAACTCGCCACGAGCGAGAGCCATCCCGAAGCGCACCAGGTCTGCGGTCGTGCCGCAGAGCCCGCCACCCGGGATCTTGTTGCTGGTATCGACGAGTCGTGAGTTGCGAATTCTCCCGAAAGCGCTGCGCGTGTACCCCTGGGCGCGACCCGGAATGATCTTCCGGGCACTGTCGACTCGCGTGTTTGTCATGCCCGCCGGTTCGAACACGTTCTCTTGGATCAACGCGCCAAACCGTTTCCCTGTAGCGCTGGCTGCCGCCGCGCCGAGAAGGTTGTAGCCGTAGGTCGTGTAGCTGAACTTCGAGCCGGGTTCGTGGAGAAGCGGGTCCTTGGCGAAGATCTCGAGGCCCGCTCGGACCGTCGAGTAGTACTTCGCGCTGAAGATCTCGCCCATCTTGTAGTGCCGCACGCCTCCCAGATGCGACATGAGTTGGCGCGACGTCACCGGCCAGCGCTTCTTCGGAAAGTCCGGCAGGTACTTCTGCACGGGAGCGTCCAGGTCGAACTTGCCCTTCGCGACGAGCTGCATCGTCGCGACCGCAGTGATCGACTTCGAGATCGACGCCAGACGAAACGAGGTCTTGGCGGTCGCCTTGACTTCGTTTTCGATGTCCGAGAAGCCGAACCCTCCGGTCCAGAGGACCTGTCCCTCGCGACCAATCGCCGCCGTCAGGCCGGGGATCCCCTTCTTCTTCATCGTCTCCCGGATCATCGCCTCGCACTCTGCGACGACCGATTTCGACAGGTCCTGACCGGGCAGCGCGAGTGCGAGGGCTGTGCAACACAGGGACATGCCGAGGATGTTCATCCCCCGATGATACCGACGAAGATGCTGGAACGTCGCCGTTGGTTTCGGGAGCATTTCGGCATGACCGACGACGCGATCACCATCTTCCACAATCCCCGCTGTTCCAAGAGTCGGAAGACCGTCGAGATCCTCACCGAGAAAGGGTTCTCCTTCTCGCTCTACGAGTATCTCGACGAGCGTCCCCGTGTCGAGGCGTTGCGGCGCGTGATGGTGGCGCTCGCGATCGACGACCCGCGCGACATGATGCGAACGAAGGAAGCCGTGTACGCGGAACAGGATCTCGCGGACGCGACCACCGACGAACTCCTCGCCGCGATGGTCGAACATCCCAAACTGATCGAACGACCGATTGTCATCCGCGGCGACCGCGCGATCATCGCCCGCCCGCCGGAACTGGTGACCGAGTTCTTGGCGTGACCGCAGGTTGCTACGGGAAGATGATCTCGACCGTGGGGAATACGTTCTTGATCGGGTCCTTCGAGATGTCGCCGGTCCAACCCGATGCGTAGATCTTCGTGCCCTTCAGCGACGGAATGACCGGCTAATTGACGGTCGCGGTCATCCTGCCCTTTGAATCGAGTTTGCCGGCGAAGCCCGTCCAGAACGGTCCCGGATGCGCGTGGGGCGCCGTAAGAGATCGATGCGCTCGCGAGTAAGACAGGGAAACGACTTCGGCTCTCGAGGGTGCGGGGCGCGTGATGCCGGTGGTATTGGGATCTTCCGGCGCTGTTTCGGGAGCTATGCTCGCAGGCAAATCATGAGTCTTCCCCGAATCGGTGTGTTTTGCGGGTACGACCCGCGTCCCTGGGTCATGAAGGACTGCGCCGAGGGAGACATTGTGATCATCAACGACCTCGTCGGAAGACTCCGCGATGAAGGTCGATTCGAGGTCGTCTACCCGGGCGAGAAGCTCACGGGTTTCGACAAACTCTGCTACAAGACCGAACTCTGCCAGTCCTACGCGGAGCAGTTCCACGCGGTGGGTGTGGTCGGATTGCTGAACGTGCACCAGACCTGGACGTTCCCACAGACGAGTCAGATGGTGCTGAGCAGCTACAAGCACCTGCTCCGAGGTGATGACGCGTCCGCTGTGCCGCGGATCGTGCTCGCCTCGATCCAGGACACGACGGTGCCCGGGATGGTGTCGGGCATGGCGACCGCGGGCGCGTACTTGCAGAACGGCGACGCGTACAATCATGTCTACGGGGACTTCGAAGCCGAGGCGTTCTGGGCCGAGCTGAACGAAGCGCTCGCGATGTTCGCCACGCGAGCCGAGTGTGAGACCGGTGTGCGGTCCGTCGTGCGGAATCTACACAAGCTCCACGCGCTCGAGTTTGGCAGCTTCTCGCTGCAGATGCCGACGACTCGGATCAACCAGGAAGAGCTGGCTAAGCGATGGGGTATCACCTCCGAATCGCTCGACCAGCAGGTGTTCCTCGACCGGGCGTTCGGGATGTTCGAATGGGCGGGCGAGCCGGGTCGCAGCGAGGTCGTCGAGATACTGGACTATGAAGTGCGCGAGGCTGTCGAGGGCATCTATGACGCGACGCCGGAGAAGTTCACAGTCCTGTCCGATCGCGAGGTGAGCCGGAGCAAGTACGCGTTGCAGGTCGCGATGTACGTCGCCGTTCGGGACATCGCCGACGAGAAGGGTGCGGGCGCTGTCACGATCAAGTGTCAGGACGAGTGTTCTGGACAGTACGCGACTTGTTGCCAGGCGACGTCCTTCCTCGGCAACGATGTCGACATGAATGGCCGGTCGAAGCGCATGATTCCGACCTCGTGCGAGACGGACATGCCGACGATGTACACCCAGTTCCTCTTGAAGGAGTTGACCGGGGAGCCGAGCGGGTTTGGTGATTTTCGGTACGTGAAGACCGAACGAAAGAACGGCCATGAGGAGACGCTGCTCGCGATCGTCAACTGTGGCCAGCATCCGCAGTACTTCGCGGGACACAAGGATTGGACCCAGGAACAGAAGGTCGCGGCGACCGAGTATCCCGGTCAGGAGCACTTCTACGCGGCGGGCGGTGCTGCCGTCCGCTCGCGCACGTCGGGAGGCCAGCAGATGACCGTCGCACGGCTCGGTGTGGAGAACGGTAGGCTCTACATGGTCGCGTGTCCCCTCCAGACCGTGGACGTCGACCCGTCGCGCCACGAGGCCTACAACCGCGCCTGGCCCATTATCGAGGGCACGATCCCAATCTCCGACCGCGTCATGGGCCGCAAGTGGCCCAGCAACCACCTGGGATTCGTCTACGGGGACTGGATACCCCAACTCGTCGAGCTCAGCGAGCGCATGGGTATCGGCTACCTCATGTGGGACACCGCCGGTCGCGAGTATTCCCGCCCCAGTTAGAAGACGCGCCTCCTACCTGAGGTAGCGGAGGCCTGGGTTGGCGAAGTAGGTCTTGTCGGGACCGACGACGGGGAAGTTGGGGATTTGGTAGATCGCGCTCCGTTGCGGTGCCCGCGGGGGCTTGTCCCCGGGGAGGACGACCTCCTGGGCCTGGGATAGGCGCAGGCGTTGGTCGACCGAATCTCTCCAGCCCGCCTGCACGACCACGCGGAGCGTCGATAGGTCGATGACCCAATTTGTGGTGAGCGGTGGGAGGGCGGCGAAACCGAGCGGGTTCACGTTCGCCGGCTTCACCGGAAGCGTGAAGAACAGCGTCAACCCCAACAAGTGGAGTCGATTGCAGCCCGTCATCATCTCGAACCCGATCTTATTCGTCGCGAAAGCCCAAGCGTGGATCACCGACGTGCCCGGCGCCGTGTAGTAGCTCGAACTCCACATCACGAGCTTGTTGCGCCAATTCGTGTTGCTCGCACTCGGGCCGTAGACACGAGCGAACACGCTCGCGTAGGCGCCGAGGGCGTTTGATCCGAAGTACGTGTCATTGCATCGCGTCGTCACACCTTGCGAGTTGTTGTGCAGGCGTTTCGCTGGTAATCGACGATACGTTCCCAGAAGGGGTTCGTCGGGATCTTGATAGCTGTCGAACCAGTAGCCTCTTGGCCCAGTCCAGGTCGTCGCGTTGTCCAGTGTTCCGCCGTCGAATCGCCAATCCGACAGGATGTCCTTCTGGCCGACGTACCGCCAACTGGTCTTGAATGGCACCACGTAGTCGCCGTTGAATCCTCCCCAAAGCGTCGGTCGCGATGGTGGAGTTCCGTTGTAGTGCGGCCAGTTGATGGACCCGCTGAAGACCTGGGTCGGCGTCGACAGCATGTTCGTCGAGAAGACGTTGGTCATGCTCGAGACATCGCCCTCCGCGAGATCGACCACCACGGTCGTCCAGGATCGACCGCTCGCCGTGGTGACCGAACTGTGGCTGCGGTGGTCGAGCCGGATCGCGATGTCCTTGAGATAGGACACATTTCCGCGATTCTCGCCATCGACCATCTGATAGCGCATCGACGGATGGCTACCGAACTGCCGCGTGAAGTAGCGCCCCTCGGCGCCCTTCAGGAAGGTCGGCGAGAACAGATGGGTTGTCTGTGCCAGCGTGGGCGTGACCAGTGTGGACGCGGCGATCGCGGCCAGGATGGAGGCATGGACAATGGGGCGCATGGAGGACGTCCTGGGTGTGCCCAGGAAGACTAGTGGACGGAGGCGACTGTCGCAATTCGCCAGGGCCCACAGATCCGGCATGACATCCCGGGCCGACCACCCGGATAATCCTCCCCGCATGCGTGATTCCCCCCGCCTGTCCCGCTTCGACGCAAAGGACTACCAACTCCCGCCAGAGACGGTCGAACGTTTGTGCAGCCCGGCACTCGTGATCTTCATGGACCGGGTCCGCGAGAACCTTCGCCAAATGCTCCGCTACATGGGCGATGACCCGAACCGGTGGCGACCTCATCTGAAGACAACGAAGACTCCCGAGGTCTGGCGCGAGCTCGTTGAGGTCGGTGTACGCTATTTCAAATGCGCCACGCCGCGAGAGGCCGGAGTGCTCATGGGGTTGCTCGACGAGATGGCGATCGACGACGCGGATTTGCTCGTCGCCTACCCCCTCCGCAAGCCGAATCTCGACAAGGTCGCGACCCTCGCAGCGAGCTACCCCAAGACCAAGGTCGCGATCCTCAGCGAGGACCCGGATCATGCCGCGTCCCTGCCGACCGACCTCGGCGTGTTCGTCGATATCAATCCGCAGATGAATCGCACCGGAATCCCGATGGCCGATGTCGACGCGATCACGGACGTCGCACGCGCCGCCGGCAAACGGATGCGCGGGCTCCACTTCTACGACGGCCACGTCCGCGATGCCGAACGCGAGGTCCGCGAGCGCAGATCGTGGGAACTGTATGACGGCCTGCTCGCCCTGCACGCCGCACTCCGCGACGACGGAATCCGCATCGACGAGTTGATCACCAGCGGGACACCAGCATTTCCCTACGCACTATCGCACGCCGGCCTCGCGAAACTCGACGGACCCGTGCACCGGGTGTCGCCGGGCACTGTCGTTTTTCACGACGCGTTCTCCGACGACCTTCTCGACGACGTCGACCTCGAACCGGCCGCCGTCCTGTTCACGCGGGTGGTCAGTCACCCCGAAGCGGGAATTGTGACCTGCGATGCGGGGTCGAAGTCCCTGGCCGCCGAGGCCGGCAACCCCGCGGCGTTCGTCCTCGGTCATCCCGAACTCGTCCCACAGCAGCCGAGCGAGGAGCACCTCCCCTTGCGGGTCATGTCGGGCCCGCCACCGCCGCGGGGAACCGCTCTCATGATGGTTCCCCGGCACGTGTGCCCGACTGTCAACCTCGCGGAGACGGCCCTCCTGATCGAGGCGGGCCGGAGCCCGAGAGAGGTCTCCGTGATGGCACGTGCCCACGATCTGTTTCGGGACTGATTTTGGAAGCAGTGGGGGGGGGTGAGCCGTCGAACGGCAGTTCCGTTGCCCTTCTGCAAACCATTGCGGGGCGTTACGATCGACCTCCCCCGCACACTCTCGACCCGATGCGACTTCCGCTCCTGATCTCCGTGGCCTTCGCGATCTTCGCCGGACAGCTGGAGGCGGCGCCCCAGGATCTCCCAGCCGAGCTCCTGGAGAAGATGCGGATGATGAGCCGGGGAACGAACGCGCCGGTCCCGGCGAAGGCCACGCCGTCGACAAAGCCTGCGTCGGAGAAAGAGGCACTGCGACCCCGCCTCGTGTTCGGCGAGGTCGTCGACGAGAAGGGAGACCCCGTCCCTGGAGTCGGCGTGATCCTGGGGAGCCTCGATTCGCTCGTCGCCGTCGAGTGTCTCGACAAACCGCTGGCCCGAACGAATGCCAAAGGGAGTTTCGAGTTCACGCTTCCACCACCGCTGGTCGTGCCCACGCCGCCTGCGGTTCCGAAGCCGGCCCCCGCTGAGATCGGTCCTCGTGTCCTCGCTCTCGAGGCCAAGGTGGCCGAAGCGCTCACGAAAGAGATCGGCAAGACCATTCGCGGCGAGTTCATCAACGCAGACATCGCGGCGGCGAAGGCGATCGAGGACGCGAAGAAGGCAGTGATTGCGCGCAAGGAGGAGATCGCCAGACGCAAGTACATCCTCCTGTGTGGTGACGGTTGGATTGCTCTGCGGGTGACGATGCCGACGGTGAACCATGTCGCCGTGCAGAAGTTGCGCGAAGCGAAGACCGACAAAGAGAAGGCCGCGAAGGTCGGCCTCGACGTGTTGGCCCGCATTTGGGGGCGGGCCGTGACTCCGAAGAAGGACGGAGTGGATCTCGCCAAACTCGTCGTTCGAAAGGGCGTGGCCCTTTCTGGTCGCGTGACCGATGACGGGGGCAAGGCCGTTTCAGGCGTCCGCATCAGCGCCCGGGATCTCATGACTGCAGGTCGGTTTCGTGGGTTCGCGGCGGCGAACAGCAAACGAGTCTTCTACTCGTACGCGACCACGGGAAAGGACGGGAGATTCCGGTTGCCCGGAGTGTTTGCGAGCGGCAGTCAACTCACGATCAAGGCCAAGGGCTTCTTCGACGTGCAACGTCCGGTCGTCGGAACGGGCGCGATCGAGATTCGGATCGCGCGAAGCAATCTGATCAAGGGCAAGCTCGTACAGGCCGGTGGCGAGCCTGCGACGGGAAGCGTCAACGTGTGCTACGAGGTGTCGTCCGTATCGCACACCGTGAAAGTCGAGAAGGACGGGTCGTTCCAGTTCCACCGGAAACATCCTCACCGCTTCCGATTGACCATCAAGCCCAGCGGCGTGAGCGCGAAGAAACACACCACGACCTACAGCCCAGTGCTCGATGGACCGATCGAGGACTTCGTCGTCACGCTCACGAAGAAGAAGGCGAAGCCGAAGGTCAAGAAGCCGCCCAAGCGCAAGTCTCGGCTCAGCCGGTGGGCGCGTGCGGTGAAACGCGGGTTCGCGGTCAGCGTCATCGACGGTCTCACCGGTCGACCGCTCCGCGACTTCCAGGCGGCAGCGATCTGGATGCGATCCGACTACACAGCGAGCGAGTCCTACTACATGGGCAAGTTCAGCTCGAACGTGAAGAAGTCCAAGCAGCCCGGCTACGTGCGCGTGCCCGGTCCCAAGACGCCGGGAACGCCGAAAGGCGTGGTCATCGTCAAGGCGAAAGGCTACGCGCCATTCGTGCAGATGGGGATCGAGTTCGATCCCGCCGCGCCGCCACGAGTGATCGCGACGATGGTTCCAGAGTCAATCCTCGGCGGGGACGTGTTCGATGGCGTGTCCGGAGAGGTCGTGGTCGCCGTGACCGTTCGGTTGTACCCGGTGACGAAGTCCGGGGGGAACGGTCGCGCCGTCAACGCGCGAACCGATCCGCGTGGTCGCTTCGTCTTCAAGGGTCTGCGGCAGGGCCGATACCGCGTCACCGTGAACCACAAAGGCCGTCCGGCAAAGGCGATCACGTTGGAGCTGACCCAAGCGGAGAAGCGCCGCGATTTGCGTCTCGTGGTTGGACGCGCGACTCGGCTCACCGGTCGCATCGTCGGGATCAAGCCCGGCAAGGATTGGAAGGTCGAGTTGCTGAACGAAGGCAACGCGATGTCGATGCTCTACAATCCTGGCTACCGACCGAGCGGAGTCAGGGCGAAGCTGAAGGATGATGGCAGTTTTGAGTTCAAAGGGACCTCGCCGGGTTTCTACGAGGTGTGTCTGCACATTCCGCGTGATGGTCGGGAAGGCGTCGTCCTGCAGATTCCGCTGGAGCCGATTCGGATCCGCAAGGGCCGGGACGCCCACGTCATTGTCGATGCTTCGGAGGATCTCCCGGCCCGGCTGACTGGCAAGATTGAGTTGACGGGATCGAAGTTGGACTTCGCGCGACTCATGGTTGTCGTGATGACGCACGTTCCGACCTCGCCGTGGACCTACTACGGATACAACAACATCGACGTGTCGGGGGCGAGGAGCCGAGTTGGACCTGACGGCACGTTCTCCGTGCGAGTCGTGAACGGCAAGAAGCGGATCAAGATCATCGATGTGATCACCGGCGTGCAGTTCTACGAGTCCGAGGTGCCGATCGAAGTCGAGTCCGGCCAGACGAAGACACGGGACGTAAAGCTCGCCCTCACCGAGGTCACCGTGAAGCTCAAGCCGGCCAAGGAAGGCGGGCGGATCAGCGCGACCTGGTTGAATATCGATGTCGAGCAACCGAAGCCCGAGGCGTTGCAGGCGTTCGTGTTCTTCAGCAGCTACAACGGGAAGCGCGCGACCGGGGTGTCGCTCCAAGACTACGCGGGGGAGATCAAGCTGGTCCTGCCCCGGTACAAGACCAAGTTTCAGGTCTACTCCGACGTGGCGCGGCTCTCCCGCGCGAAGAACAAACCTCGCAGCATGCTCGGCGAGGCCGAGTTCACGCCGAAGCTCGGTGGGGCCAACAAGGTGGAGATCGAAGTCGAGGTGCCGACGACGGGATTCGAAACAGAACCCGTCGACAAGAAGAAGATCGATGACGATCTGGGCGATGGCGAAGGCCCGACTTCGAGACCGCATACGCCGGCCCGCAAGAAGAAACCAGCCAAAGTCAAAGCCGCGCTGAAAGCCGTCAAGAAAGTCGAGGCGAAGAAGTGATGCGCTCCGCCGCGCTCTGGATCCTCGTCACGACTGCGGTCCCTGTTCCGCTCCACGCGCAGTCGCCCGACAAACTCGCGAAGGATGTCGAGGAAGTCCTGGTTCCCATCCGCGGCATCGTCGTCGACGTGGACGGACGACCCATTCAGGGCGCGGGAATCCTGATTGGCGCCGTGAATTCCCTCTTCACGGAAGACGCGCTGAAGAACCCGGCATCCCGCACCGACGCCAAGGGTCGCATTCGGTTTCAGGCCCCTCGATACACGTACAAGCACAGCGCCAGCCAACCACCGTTCGTCCTGATCGCCCGCAAGGGCTACGCCTGCGCGCGCGTCAATCTGGTCACGAACCACTACCCGCGGTCCGGTCTGCCCCAGAACACCAGCCCTGGTTACGACCTCGGTCGCATCACGCTCCTGAAGGGAGGCGTCCTCAGAGGTCGTGTGCGCGGGGCCGCCGGTCGCCCTCTCAACGGTGTGCGTGTTGTCGCGCGGGACCTGTTGTCCAGCGGCTACTACGCTCGCTTCATCAACTACTACGGCGTGCGGCACCCGGTGTATGAGAGTGCGGGGAAGACGGACGACAAGGGTCGATTCGAGCTCACGGGCGTTTTCCCCGCGGGGATGTGCCTCGTGGTCAAGGCGCCGGGGTACTACGACTACAATCTCCCGTTCGTCAGTTCGAAGCACGCGATCGATGTGTCCATGGAGCGGAGTGGCTTCGTCGAGGGCAGAGTCGTCGGTGGAGACGGCAAGCCCGTCGACGCCATGATTACTGTGAACTACGAGACGTCGATTGCCGTCAACGGTCAGATCAGAGTCCCGATTCACACCAAGAAAGACGGTCGCTTCCGGATCTCCCTCGCTGGACGCGGTCGCTACGGGATGTACGTGGTGGGGGTTCTTCGACCGGGTGAGACCTACCGGCAGGTGTACAGCAGTTCGTACACCCACCCGCGAAACGATGTCGAGATCGAACTCGCCCAGCCGCCTGAGACCAAGAAGCCCATCACTCTCGAAGTCGTCGACAAGAAGACCGGGAAGCCCGTGTCGACGGCGCGAGCGGTGGTCCAGTGGCAGGACCCGCGCTACCTGAACACCGTATCACTGGAGAGCATGTTCCCGGCAAACTCCCGGAAGTCGGACAAGGACGGGAAGATCGAGCTGCGCGGACCGCTCAACCAGCAACCGCCCAAGGGCGCAGTTCTCGTGAAGGCGAAGGGCTATGCGCCGTTCGTGGAGAAGAAGATCGAATACGACGAAGAGAAGCCTCTGGTGCTGAAGGTCGAACTCCAGACGGAGCTCGTGATCCGTGGCGTGGTCGTCGACGAAAAGACGGGCAAGCCGATGGCGGGCGTCCGAGTAAGCGTGTCCCCGCAGGGCATGTTGAACAACGCGATGGGCTACGACTACAGATACACCACGGGTGCGCAGGCCCAGGTCGGTATCGTCACCGACAAGGATGGTCGCTTTCGCGCCGGTGGGTTGGGGCCAGGCAAGTACGAGGTCAGTGCGAAGCCCGATCACCGACCCAAGAGCAAGCTGCTACGACTCTCGCTCAAGAACGATGGAAAGGGCCTCGACGTCCGCATTGAGATTCCTCGGGGCACCTCGTTGTCAGGGCGGGTGTTCGCTGGCTACGACGACAAGGGTGGCAAGGCGGTCGTGAAGCTCGGGCGTGGTTGGCAGGCCCGACTCGGTGGGTCCAACCAGAACAACTACAATCCCTGGATGAACTCCCGGTCCAGTTCTATTGGATTCGGCTGGGGCTATGGCGGCAGTCTGAACCAGTTGTCGGTGCCTCCGGTCGTGCTCGGCGCCGACGGTAGTTTCAAGTTCGACAATCTCGACGCTGGTCGCTACCGGTTCAATCTGATGGCGCCGCCGATCGGTAAGCGTGGTCGCACCGTGTTGTCTGCGATCGAACCGCTCCGCATCCGCAAGAAGGACATGGCCCGGGACTTCGACATCTCAGAGGACCTGCCGGGGATCGTCCGCGGCAAGGTCAAGGTCATCGGCGTGCCGTTTCCGATGAGTCGGTTGTTTGTGTTATCGGTACCAGTTGGTGAGGCTTCCGGGCGACCTACCCGCGTCTACTACAATCAGATGTACTTTCGCTGCGTCGTCGCGGAAGACGGGACGTTTGCATTTCGGGCGAACCGCGGTCGTCATCACATCTACATCATGGATGGCGCCAATTCCACCGTGCTTCACCACGCGACCGAGCTGGTGAACATCGAGTATGGCAAGACGAAGCACGTCGACCTTTCCATTCCACTGGCGCCACTCAGGATCCGATTGCGCCCCGAGACCGAGGGTGGGGAGATCGTCGTCGGGAGAATGGAGTGGATGGCGACGCACGCGGGAGATGCGACGGCCAGTTTCATGCAGTACGATCAGGGA
>CAYYAQ010000017.1:35461-40318 GCA_964469555.1 uncultured candidatus Brocadiaceae bacterium
CAACGTGTCGAGGGGCAGACCGAGTTGTTCCTCATCGTACCACCCGTCAAGTTGCGGTTCGTCGTGCGGTCGTACATCTCCGCGGTCGATCCGATGGGGAGGCGAGGCAACGTGATCTCCGGCGAAGGTGAGGTCACCGCCAAGATGGGCGTGCTCGAGACCCTCGTCATCAAGGTCCGACCACCCGGCGAGGTGACAAACGCGGCGCCCCCAAAGGGCGAGAAAGAGAAGACCAAGAAATCCGAGAAGAAGGCTGACCCCAAGAAAGCGAAAGGCGGGCGGTAGCTCGTCATTCGCCAAGGAGATCGAAGCAGTGCGATTTGTTCGAACCCGTCCTCTGACCGCCTTCGTATTCTTGATGCTCGCGTCCACGCCGGTGCTCGCCGGAGTCCGACCGCAGGGCAAGTCCCTGATCCCCGTCGAGGTCCACGCGCGCGTGGTCGACGAAAAGGGCGAAGCGATCGCCGGCGCGGGATTCCTCTACGGAGATCGTGAGACCATCACGACGGCTCTGGCGCTGGACAAACCGACCGGACGCACCGACGACAAGGGCAACCTGTCTGTCACCATTCCAGCGCCAAAGGAGGGAGATACGACGGTGCGGTACGCCATTCTGGCGGCGACCGGAAAGGTGACCGTGCAGTTGACCGTGAGAATGACCACGGTGGCGACGGGCAAGGGCGCTGCGCGGCGCCGGGTCGTCGACTTGGGCAGGATCGTGATGCGACCGGGTGCCAAGATTCGCGGTTTAGTCCGTTCGATGAAGGGCAAGCCAATCGCGGGCGCTCGGGTTCACGCGGTCGACATCTTCAAGTCCCCTCACCTGCAGGTGCAAATCGAAGAGCAGTGCACGAGCTGGGCGACCACGGATGAGAAGGGCAGATTCACGGTCCACGGAGTGCCAGCGCGCGGAGCGTCCGTCACGATCACCGCAGACGGGTTTCACACCCACGAAGTCCAGCACGCCAATCAGTTCACGCCCGTCGTCGTGCAGCTCTCGTCATCGGGCGAGACGTCCGGAAGGGTCGTGGACGCCGCAGGCAAGCCTGTGCCGGAAGCCAGGATCTGGACGTACTACGAGTACAGCAACAACGCGACCTACGTGCGCGCGGATGCTGACGGACAGTTTCGGGTCCCGGTGCGGTATCCCGGTCGCTACCAGTTGTCGGCATCGATCCTCTATGGCGTCGTCTCGAGGACCATGCGCACGAAGGTGCTTGTTGGTCCGATGAAGGACGTCCGAATCGAGATTCCCGATGCGGTGGCTTCGAGCGCGAAGCTCGGCTTCGAGATCCGCGCGAAGACCCTGGATGGCAAACCGATCGTCGCGTTCAAGGCGCTCGATCACTGGTCCAACGATCAGTTCTGGAAACACAACGGCAGCTTCCTGGAGCGCATGTTCAAGGGAAGCGCGAAGAGTGCGAACGCGAATGGGGTGATCCTTCTCAGCGGTCCCCGCCCCGGCCAGCCGCCGACCGGTCGGGTTCTCGTGAGGGCGAAGGGGTACGCCCCCAAGCTCCTAAAGCAGATCGAGTGGTCGGACGAGAAGCGCGTGAAGATGGATCTCACTCTCGAACCGGAGTCCGTGATCGAGGGCGTTGTGATCGACGAGAAGACCGGAAAACCCCTGTCGGGAGCACGAGTTCACGTCGGTGGTATGTTGCGAGAAGTGCCGAATCCGTTCATGCGGGTGATGACGCAATTCCGTGTCGGCGGTGGAACGGAGACTGACGAACATGGGCGTTTTCGACTCGACACGCTCGGCAAGGGCACGCATAAGCTCACGGTCACCTACCCCGACCGACCGGACTCGACCGGGAAGATGGTCAAGGTCGGGAGCGGGGAGACGAAGAAGGGCATCAAGCTGACCACGCCGCGCGGCTCGACACTCGGCGGCAAACTCGTCGGCGCAAAGATCGGCGTTGGCTGGAAGGTCAAGTGCAACCAGAACGCAGTCTCTCAGTTGATCATGTTGCCGACGAGCCAGGCGCTTCTCTCGGGCGGACCGGGTTCGAAAGGGGTTCTTGTCGGGTCTGACGGCAAGTTCCGGATCGAAGGTCTGTCGAATGCCAGGTACCAGCTGACGCTGATGATCCCGTACCCGATGGGAACACTGGGCATTCCCCTGAAGTCCTTGCGCGTTCGCGCCAAGGACTTGAACGAGGAGATCGACATCTCGAAGCATCTCCCTATCCGATTTTACGGCAAAGCGCGGGCCAAGGGCGCTCCGATTACGCCCCTTCGTCTCCTGGTCCTCGCACAACGGGTCGACGGCAACGCGTCGAACCGTGGCATCAACCTCGCGAGTCCGATGTTGACGGGGACCCGCGCTCTCGTCGGACGGGATGGAACATTCGAACTGCCGGTTCGAAGCGGTAAGCACGTGATCAGACTCGTCGATCTTGCGAGCGGCGTCACGTTGTTCCAGAGCGAGCGGCTGATCTCAATCAAGGGGAAGAAAGACGTGGAGTTCGACATCGTCGCGGAGCTTGCGATGGTGATGGTCACGCTGAAACCGGACAAGGAAGGTGGGCCAGTCCTGGCGAACCGATTGGAGATCGGCGTGAAGCACCCCAAACTCATGCCGAACCAGTTTAGAGGGATGGTCTTCGTGGGGGCGAACAACTACGACCAGGGCGTTGGTGTAGCATTGCAGCCTGGGCAGGTGAACGTGACCGTGATCCTGCCGGCGATCGAGACAAAGTTGCGTGCCCGGTCTTCGGCTCACCAACTGGACGCGAAGAAGAGCCAGCACAACTATCCGCCCATCGGCGAAGAAACCGTGCACCCCGAAGCGAGCAAGGCGAACCGGATCACGGTCGTGGTCGTGGAGCCGGACGTGCCTACCGGTTAGTCACACTTCGATCTTGCCGACGAGATACTCGACGGCGTGGCCCGCGATGCGCACGCGCTGGCCGAGGTCTTCACAGAACAACTCGCCCGCGCGGGCGCTGGCCTGCCGGGCGTGAAGATGGGTCTTCTCCAGGCGATGACTCCAATAAGGGACGAGGATACAGTGAGCTGAACCTGTGACCGGGTCCTCTGAGACGCCGACTCGAGGTCCGAAGAATCGCGAGACGAAGTCACAGTCTTCGCCGGGTGCGGTCGCGATCACCGCGTAGTGGGGGATGTCCGCGAGCTGTGCGAAGTCGGGCTCGAGAGAGGCGACAGCCGCCGCGGATTCGAACACGGCGAGGTGGTATCGCCCCTCGTGGAGTTCGAGGGGGGTGGCGCCGAGTGCGAGGGCGATAGCGCGTCCCGTTTGGTCCTCGGGTGCCAGTTCGCGTGGTGGATCCGATGGAAAGTCGAGGACGAGCAGGTCGCCGTCACGGCTGACCACGAGCTCACCGCTCTTCGACGCGAACCGGATCTCATCGTTGTCGGTCAGTCCGTGTTTGAACAAGACGTGGGCGGACGCCAACGTCGCATGTCCGCAGAGATCGACCTCGACTGCAGGCGTGAACCAACGAATGTGGAATCCCCCGCCGTCGCGACAGACGAACCCCGTCTCCGACAGGTTGTTCTCGCGCGCGATCTTCAGCATCGCGTCGTCCTCGAGCCATTCCTCGAGCAGGACCACCGCGGCCGGGTTACCACCGAACAGGTGGTTCGTGAACGCGTCGACCTGGTAGAGGGGGAGTTCCATAGGGAACGCCTATCTTCGGGTGTCTGGCGGTTTCTCACTCCCGTCGCGCGCCAAAACGCTTCTTTTTTTGGGAGTGACCGGAGTGAGACGTGTCAGAGACCAGTCGGTACCGATGCGCCGTGCCGGACCGCCCGGTCTTGATTCTCGATACTTCTTTTCCCCTCGAGTCGAACTCGATCACCATCCCTTGCGCGGCCACGAGCGTGTTGCCGTTGAGGAGGCGTGGGCGTCGTTGGGAGGATTCAGGCCCTTCAACACCATCACGACCTTGTTTTTGGCGTCGACCTCGGTGACGCACCGGCCCGTGTAGCTCGAGAACAACGTATTGCCGTTTGGCAGCCGGTCCGCGCCGAACGCCCCTGACACCTTCACGCTCCAGACGGTCTTCCCCTTTGGGTCGACCTCGATGACGCGGTTGCCGTGAGTATCGGCGATCAGGGTCACTCCCGCGGCTTCCACTTCCAGCCTCGATCGACACCGTGCCGCGGCGTAGGCGAGTTTCTTGTTCTTGCCCTTCTCGAGTTCTTCGAGTCTCGTCAACGCGTCCTTCGCTGCTGGTCCGTGGGGCCGCAGCATGTGCAGGCAGGTGAACACGATGTCCTCTCGGGGGCGGTCGAGACCGAGCACCAAGGCGCTGACCGAACCCTTCCCCATCCGGAGGAGATCCACGACCGCCTGGCTGCGTCGGTCGGGCAACTCCAGGCAACGAACCAATCGGGTGGCTTTCCGCGCCTCAGGGGGCCGGCTGCTCGGGGTTCCCGTGACTTGGCCTTCCAGAACTGCGGTGATCGCAAGCGTTGCCAGGATCGCGGGCATCCACGGTTTCCGTTGTCCCGCCTTTCCGTCAGTTCGGTCGTCTGCTCGATACACTGTGCCTTCGCAGCACGATCCTTGACTGAGGACCAGCCGGGCCCAATCGTATCCTTCCTCCTCCCGACCCCGCACAGACCACCAAACTCCCCATGAACAAGGATTCGCTCGAGAAGTTCGTCAACGACAGGTGGGACAACTCCATCGTTCCCCAACTGACGGAGTACATCAAGATCCCGAACAAGTCGCCCCTGTTCGATCCCAACTGGCAGGAAAACGGCCACATGGAAAAGGCTGTCCAGCTGATCAAGGGATGGTGCCGTGAAGAGCCGATCGAAGGACTGACTGTGGAGGTCATCCGTCTCGAAGGTCGGACTCCGCTCATTTACATGGAGATCCCC